>NZ_JACJOV010000072.1:0-14793 GCF_014695745.1 Leptolyngbya sp. FACHB-671
AGGGGGATAGTGTCTCTCAAGTGAAGTTTATTGAAGCGCTCTTTGGAATTGCTGCTTAAGGGAATGTAAACGATACCGATCGTTTGTTCTTAATAAGTTTTTGCGACACAACCACATAAAGGGCAGTCACCAGTCATTGTTTCCGCTGTACGGTAGTCAACCTGATTCAGTTTGGCAGTAAGAACATAAAACAAGACTTCAAGATTTCGCTGTTGAGAAACGATAAATGTACAAATGAAATACCAACAGGAGAAAGACACATGGATAAACTCAATGGAAAAGTGGCAGTCGTTACAGGAGCTGCTTCTGGGCTTGGTCGAGCTTGTGCAAAACGTTTTGCTAAAGAAGGCGCACAAGTTGTCATCGCCGACATTCAGCAGCAGGCTGGAGAAGCGATCGCGGCTGCACTGCCAAACAGTCAGTTTATTCAAGTCGATGTCAGCGACCCTGGTTCGGTAGAAGCGTTGATTGCTAAAACCATATACGACTATGGCTGCCTGGATATTCTGGTAAATAATGCTGGAATCGATGGTGAGCAAGCTCTAATCGCCGACAGCAGTATTGAGAACTGGCGACGAGTTCTATCGATTAACCAGGATGGAGTCTACTTTGGGATGAAGTATGGCATTGCAGCAATGCTGACGCGAGGACAGGGAGTCGTCCTGAATATGGCATCGATCGGTGGCATGATCGCGCTAGAAAACTTCTCTGCCTATAGCGCTGCAAAAGCAGCCGTGATTCAATTAACGCGCACCGCCGCAATTGAATACGCCGCTCATCGAATTCGCGTCAATGCGCTGCGTCCAACAATTGTTAACACCCCACTCCTCGAACACGCCATTGAGAACAGCCCTGACTCAGAAAAACTGCGCCAAAATATGGATCAATTCAATCCGTTGCCAGGAATGCCCACACCGGATGATATCGCCGCTGCCGCTTTGTTTTTAGTCAGTGACGAAGCAGCCTTTATTACAGGCGTAGCTTTGCCAATTGATGGTGGATATACAGCACGCTAGCTCAATCCTCGAATGTATCAGAACTGAATACTCAGCTATTGAAATGTTGAATTCACAAGCGAATATGTCATGACTCAATATGACTGTACTCATGACCTCATTGTAATTGGTGCAGGTTCGGCAGGCTGCGTTGTCGCCAGTCGAATGATATGCTCCAAATGCTGGCTTTGAGAGTGATGCAGCACTGAAAGCCTACAAGAATATGCCCTCTCAGATGATTGATCTACACCTAATTTACTTTTTGGCAAACCTGTTCATTCAACTGTTTGTTGATATATTCCATCATTGCAAACTGCTGAGTGTTGCTAACATTACCCCAACACGCTAGTACTGAGGATTCTGTTAGTGTATTCCTCAATTCCACCTGAGCAGCGGAGGACAGTAGATTGACCTGTAGCTGTGCTGCGATCGCCGCTTCTCGATGGAGTGTTAGCCAATGCATAACCTGTTGTTCCAATAAACTAAGGCGATCAAACTGGTGAGCTAACGAGTCATGAATGTCTTTAAACAACTGAGTCTCTTCAGCCAGGAAGGCTGCAATGTTGCTACCATACAAATTCTGAATTGCTGTTGCTGCAAGCTTTAGCGCTAGCGGATTTCCTTGATAGCGCTCAATCAATTTCTGCACCTGCCCCTGTTCTGTTTGTACAGGTAATCCCTTTACCGCTAATATTGCTTTTCCTTCCTCGATCGATAGCTGATCTAATCGCAGCAACCGTACTGCTGCCGCTGGGCCTGCTTGAATAGCAATTTCTGTCGGAGTTTCACGACTGGTTAATAAAACACTACTTTGATGTCGTCCTTCTCCCAACTGTTGAAATAACCAACCATAGTCTTCATAACCCGGTCGATAAGTTCCTATCAGTTCACTACACAAAACTGCTTCAGCATTGTCTAGAATCAGCAGACAGCGCTGACGGCGCAACTGTTCTAGCAACTGACGCATCATCGCATTCAATCGAGATGAATCTGATTGATCAGGCGTGGTTTCTACAAAATCGCGTGTACATAGCGCCTGCAATAATTCAGTTAGAAAGTCCACAAGTGGCTGTGCTTGCTGTAGCGATCGCCACACTACAACTTCAAACTGGTCACTATCCACAAGCTGCTGGGTTAGCTGTGCCGCCAACATGGTTTTGCCGATGCCTCCCGTCCCAGCGATCGCCACTAATCGGCAACGGTCTTGTACGATCCACTGCTCTAGCACAGCTAATTGCGCCCGTCGTCCACAAAAATGGGAAACATCAGGGGCTTCTCCCCAGTCCACACGGCTGCGCTGCTGTAACCCAACCGGACTATGGATTTGCCCTTGCTGAGCATACTGCGTCAGGACAGTTTGCAGATTCAGTTTTGTTACCTGGATTCCTAATCTCTGCGTTAGCAGTTGCCACAATTCTGCACCAACGTCTTTAATATAGCTATATTCGTGATTCAATTTCAGTGAAATCTTTTGGTAAGAATCCTTATTCCAGGCTCCTCGAAAAACATTAGTTTGCAGATCGCTGAGGGATTGGGGGGCTAAGGCTGTCGTGACGATCGCTAATGCTTCTTCAAAGGTCATCGCTAAAACACTCCTACAAGAACGGCTTATCAACCTCTATACAGGTCTCAAAAAATTGGCTCTGTTTTTACGCACAGATCTTAAACTTGGTTCGTTCGCGTAGATATAGCAGGGCACATAAACTAAGTAATGTTGCACTCTTCTAAAGAAATTGAATTCTGAGAGAGGGTTGCATATAAATGCTGCTGAATTTTTGAGAACTCTATAGAGGCTGATAGCCTCAAGATGGTCTGCCGTCACAAACTCTGTTTAGGAACCGATGAATCAACCGGACGAACGTTTAGAACAGCCCCAACTAGACGATCGCTTGAGACAGCTTGCGATCGCAGCTCAACACCACCCCCCAGGTAGCTCAGCCAGACAACGTGTTTTAACCGAATTAGTCAGTGTGTTGCAGCATTCGGGTAAGCTCTCTCGTCCTCGTCGAGGTCAATTTCAAATGCTATATGAGGAAATCTATGCAGAAGCACTACAACACCTATTCTCATTTATCTGTGAACGGATTGATTACTACAACCCTCAAAAGGGTGAAGTGTTGCAATGGGTCAATTTTCTGCTAAATCAACGGTTTTTTATCATAGCGAGTCGTGAATTTTTACCGACTGTCTACGAAGGAATGGATGCTAGAACAGTCAAATGTCTAACGCTGGAGAGCTTAGACGACAGTAACCCGTATGAACTCAATCCTCAACTGATTCCTCATCTTTCACAGGAGGTAAAGGAGTGTTTAGAGGAAGACCCAGAAGGACTGTTTGAACAAGCCTGTGTTGCTAACCATCCAACCGCCAGTTTTCGATATCTTGCTTTGAGGAGGCTAGAAGGATATTCCTGGCAGGATTTGTCTGCCGAGCTCAATATTGCAATTCCAACGCTGAGTAGCTTCTACCAACGTTGTCTGACTCGGTTTGCGCCGAAATTAAAGACTTATTTATCGTAGCCTTAAGAGACCCAAGTATGACCAGTTCCACCGAGCAAGATCTAACGCTGCCTGTTCCACTCACGCTCAAGGGGCACTATACAGCCCAACGGTTTTACCAACAGCATTCTGACCCTCAAAAGGCGAAACAGGTCTATCTCAATACCCTGGCGATCGATGCAGTTCGCTCCTATTTGGGTTGGTTGGGCATTGCAACTAACCTACAAGCAAGTGATAGCTGGAACCCAACTATTCAAGCTCTAGCTGATGTTGCCGATTTGGAAATTCCAGGGCAGGGCAAATTAGAATGCCGTCCCGTGTTACCAGGAGCCACTGTTTGCCGTGTTCCACCCGAAGTTTGGTCTAATCGGATTGGCTATATGGCTGTTCGACTCGATGCAGATCTGCAAACTGCAACTTTGCTAGGCTTTGTGCCAAGTGTAGACACCGAAGAAGTGCCGCTTAGTCAGTTGCAGGCGATCGTCACACTGCTGGACTATTTCAAACTACAAAAACAGCCTGAGCCGATCAAGGAGTGGGTTAACTTGGGTCAGTGGATGCAGGGAGTATTTACAGGCGGTTGGCAGGCGATAGAGGAATTATTTGAACCGCAACCAATACTCAGCTTCAGGAGCCTGGAATTATCTAGTCATTCGGGGCAAGCTGGCTTAACGACACGCGGTAAGCTGCTTGAACTGGCACCGCAGTTAGATGGCCATAAAGTGGCGCTGCTGGTAGGGTTAATGCCAAATCACTTATCTCAAGTCGATATTTGGGTGAAGCTCTGTCCAATGGGTGCGGCTCCCTATTTGCCAGAAGATTTGGAAGTTAAGGTGCTGGATGAGCAGGGAATAGCAGTGATGCAGGCACAATCCCGTCAAACGGATATGCTGCAATTGAAGTTTCGGGGTGCATCAGGTGAACGGTTTAGCATTGAAATCACGCTGAATGATATTAGTGTGGTGGAAACGTTTTTTATCTGATGTCATGTAAAGGAATGAGCAAGTGTTGTGCCTACCGATGGAAAGCTAGTAGTTCTCAAGTTTAATGGTGATTTTCAGCAGGGCTTTCAAGTCATGCTGGAGATTGGCAGTGAGCGCGATCGCCCGTCAATTGAGCTGCTTGGAACGTTGCCGCCCAATCCAGAATTAGCTCTACACCTATTTCAATGGCAACAGCTCTATCGCAGTTTGAGTACTGGACATTCAAGCATTAATAGCCGCATTCAGCCACAAGAGATTATCTATGGCGGCTCCGTGAATTACCTGGAGGACTGTCAGCAATCAGCAACAAAAATACAGCACCAGATGACCCGCTGGCTAGAGTCAAGTTCATTTCGCTATCTAGATCAGCGTCTGCGGGAAGTTTTGAGCTTGAATGATTCGATTCGAGTGTTGATTCGGACTCAAGATTTACAGTTACGTCGATTGCCCTGGCATTTGTGGAGCTTCATTGAGCGCTATTCAAAAACCGAAGTGGCATTGAGTGCACCCGTGTCTGAACGAATTGAGGTAGAGCCACTGACAGCAGTCGATCGCAAGGTAAAAATTCTGGCGATTTTAGGAAACAGTCAGAATATCAATGTGCAGGCTGATCGTCAATTTCTACAAGCACTACCCGATGCGACGGTAACATTTTTAGTAGAGCCGCCACGACAGCAGATTAATCAGCAGCTTTGGGATCAGGCATGGGACATTTTGTTTTTTGCTGGACACAGTAGGACGGAGGGCGATCGCGGATTAATTTATATCAATCCACAGGAAACATTAAATCTGGAGGAACTGAAGTATGGATTGAGGCAGGCGATTGCCAAAGGCTTACAACTCGCTATTTTTAACTCTTGTGATGGATTGGGATTAGCTCAAGCATTAGAACCCTTGCATCTACCCCAAATGATTGTGATGCGAGAACCCGTGCCTGATCGCGTTGCTCAGGAGTTTTTGAAGCATTTATTATCAGCATTTGCAGGGGGTAAGTCACTTTATCTCTCCATGCGAGAAGCAAGAGAGCGGCTGCAAGGCATAGAAGACCAATTTCCTTGTGCAACTTGGCTTCCGATCATTTGTCAGAACTCAGCGGGAATTCCACCAACTTGGCAGGAATTGGTCAACGGTGTAACGAATAAACATCTTCAAACTCTTGAATATCCCGGTACAGAGATTCGTGCTAATCAGATTCTGCTTGCTAGTACTCCACGAGTTACAGATACTATTCGTGATCGCCGCAATGAAGTTACTTCTAATTCCACCCAAAATCGATGGCATCTGATTCGCCAAATTCGCAACAGATGGTTTGTGGTATTGGTCAGTTTAGTTGTAACCGTTGGAGTTACAGGTATTCGTCCCTTAAGCTGGATGCAAGTTTGGGAGCTGAACGTTTATGATCAAATGCTACAACAGCGACCGGATGAAGGATCTGATCCGCGTCTGTTGATTGTTGAAGTCACGGATGCCGATATTGAGGCACAGCAACAAAACGGAGAACTGTTAGAGCGGCGATCGCAATCAACTCAATCATTCAATCAACCCGTTGAGACATCGCTGTCTGATCAATCCCTCACCCGGCTATTAGGTGTTCTAGAGCAACATCAACCTCGTGTGATTGGATTAGATATCTACCGCGACTTTCCTGTAGATCCTAATCAAGCAGAATTAGCGGCTCGCTTGGGGCACACTCCGGGACTTATTACCGTCTGTAAAGCAGAAGATTTTGATGATCCAACGATTCCCAGTATTAATCCACCTCCAGAAGTGCCGCCAGATCGAGTGGGTTTTAGTGATTTTAGAGAGGATAGTGACGGCATACTCCGCCGTCATCTTCTGGGGATGCTGCCATTATTGCGAACTCAAGCCTCTCGTTGTAATGTTGAGCGCGCCTTTAGTGTTCAAATTGCTGCTCAATATTTGCATCATCAACAGATAACCACTCAATTTACAGCTAACGGTGATTTACAGTTAGGGGATCAGGTGATTAAAGTTTTGCGATCAAATCGTGGCAATTATCCGCGATCAGAGTCAGGTGGAAGCGAGATTTTGCTGAACTACCGTTCTACGAAGGAAATTGCTGCCCGCGTCACACTCCAGCAACTCTTAAATCATCAAATTAATCCTGAATATATCAAAGACAAAATTGTTTTAGTAGGGGTTACAGCACAAGGAGGAGAAGATTATTGGTTTACTCCAACAAATTCTAATGTTGCACTACCGGGTGTGTTTGTTCAAGCCCATATGATTAGTCAACTCCTAAGTGCAGTGTTAGATCAGCGTCCCATCTTAAAGGTTTTGTCGCAATGGCAAACGTTGGGTTGGGTGTGGACGTGGGCACTGGTGGGGGGCATCTTAGTATCCTGGCAATGGCAGTGGAAGAATGTGAGGCGATCGCTGATTCACACCGCCCTATACATGACAGTTGCCATATTTTTCCTATACGGACTGTGTTTTTTGGGTCTGTTGAGGGGCAGATGGCTGCCATTTATTCCGTCGCTGTTAGCTCTGATTTTATATAACAGCATTGTGATCATTTATTTGATTCATCGATCGAAAAAGGGTTCTACCTCATCACGGCAACTTTGAACGATGTGATTTTGCACAAGTAGTGTGGTTTTAGACAATATGACAAAGGTTTCGACTCGATTCAGTTCTTCACAACACATCTTAGTATGGACAGGTGTTTTGCTAATAGGAAGCATGGCGATCGACATCATACTTCCTCATGCCCAAGCTAACTCTGTTGCATTAGACTCACTTCAAACCAAACAAGTGAGAGGACAGGTTCCAGGACGAAGAAGCGGCGGTGCACGACGCGGAGATTGCCCGGCCCCCTCAACCGAATTAACGGCACTGGTTCCTATGACCCAAGTTCCAACGGAGACTCTGCCTGAAACCTATGTCGGAGGCAGTACAACGGTTGAATATCCAACGTTCTGGTTTTATGTTCCCTACTCGCAGACTGCCGACCTATCCGCAGAATTCATTTTGCAGGATGATACAGGTCAAGATGTTTACCGAATCACATCAGCCGACTTGCCTGCATTTGAACAGATCCCAGGCATTATCAGCATTTCTCTTCCCTCTACGATCGCCCCTTTGGAAATCGGTAGGGTTTATCAATGGTACTTCAAGTTGAATTGTGGAACAGAGGCACCCATGTATGTGCAAGGAGGCATCGAACGAATTCCCCTTGAGCCAGATCTGGCATATCAACTTGCTCATGCGTCTCCCCAGGAGCGAGTAAATCTCTATTTAACGAATGGCATTTGGTATGACGCAATCACCATGTTGGCTCAGCTTCATCGCAACAATCTAAGCAATACAACAATCGAATCCGCTTGGATAAATTTGTTGCAGTCACTCGAATTAGAAAACATTCCAACAGATTTAGAAGAAAGATGAAAAGAGAGAAGCTAATCCTCATTTTTCTGACTGGAATGGCTACCTTTAGCTATTTCTCGTCAAGGGCGATCGCAAGCTATTTTTCGTCAAACGCGATTAGCGCGAAGCGCAACTCCGAAGGAATCGCAGAACGACCTGTTGCTTCCCTTGCCCTGTCGAATTTGGATGAGAATTTGCTAAGTCAATCCGTAGAGTTGAGGCAAGAAGTGGAGCAAGCGTTGGAAGAGGTTGGACAAGACGATGTAGGATGTGTAGCGCCCCTGATTCGTCGTCCTTTTACGGATCTTAATAACACTAGAATTGCTCCTTTTTCTTGTTTCTTTACCGATAACGGGTCCCTCATAATTCAAGCCGAAAATCTTGCTATACTGCCCAACGGCGAAATCATTCAACTTGAGGAATTGCTCAAGCGCAACGGCATTCCTCAAGGAGTTCTCATACAGTTTAGTTTGACATCCTGGCAGTGGACGGATGCAAATTATTAAAGTGTTGTTAATGAAGCCACGGAGACAGACAGATAATTTCTACTGGAATTCATGTCTCGAATTTTTGGACTTGTTGCTTAATTGAGTCCAGAATGAGTTACTCATTCCCGATAGTTTTTGTAACAGAACCCTGTTTCGTAGCTTGGTTGGACAAGCAGGCCCCTAAGTTCATTCCTGACACCGGTGCAGCAGTGGTTGCGACTCTGGTTCTGCTCTGTGACTTCCAATGCTGATACTTGAGTAAGGGAAATGAAGCAACCTGTTTGGCAAGCGCCCAAAAAAGCACGTAGCTTGCTAACAAGCGTTCAAATGAGCTGAAGCGCGCTTCGGTTAATGCCTCGATCACAGCTTGTTGATCCAGTGGAACTGTTTCTTTGAGCAGAGCGTTTGTTCTACTTCTTAAGATAATCGCGTCACTAAAGCCTTTACGAGCGATCGCTGGATTATGCCCAAGCGCGACCACCTCTGGGCCTGTGCCAGTGTTTCTGACTCCATCGGATTGTTTACCTGTCATGATCGCAGCATCTTCATCACATCGTTGTATCTGACTGCGACGTCCGTCAGGTACGCCCAGAAGTAACAAAGTACCTCTGGTCACTCGATGCCCAAATTGGTGCAGCATGTGATCCTGCGGATTAGCGCCATGGATATCCAAAGAGGCAACTCCGTAGCTGAGAGAAAAAAGTTTGCTGACGTAGGATTCTAGGAGTTGATGCACCCAAGGCACATCTCCGATCACCAAAACTCTCTTGCCTGTGCGGGCTAAAAGTTGTCTGCGCTGAAGATAACGAATTCCCAGCGTCCACAGCCAAGGACCAAAAATAGCAATTCCAATGTCGGCTAGGGTGAGAACTGGATGGAGCAGTGTTAGTATTCGTGAAATCAGATCGTGAGGGAAGAAAAGTCCCAGCAAAATCAAGAGCAAGATCGTTTGAGTGATTGGAATGATATACCCAAATGGAATTGTCCATCCAAGCACGACCAGTACATACACAGCATGAATTGCCCAAGCAAGCGGAACTTCAGTGACATGAAGTGCCCACTTGCGACCAGTACGAATCAGCTTTCGATTTTCTGGAGACTTGAACCTCATTCCCCTAGCAGTAGTTCCAGTGATCAAAGCAACGCTGCGATCGAGAAAATCTGCCTTGATGGTCTCAAGGATTGCTAAGCTTTCTTCTGTAAGTGTCATCCCTAAAGGGCTTGAGTCAGGAAACACTTGTCTGACTCCGTGAGCAAGATAAAGCAAAAGCTCTGTGAGCGTTTGATGAGCGGCGGCGGCAGTCAAGGTAGCAGGCTCAGCCGTTCTTTGCCCGCTGCCATTGGTAAAAATTCTGCGGCTAAAAGCAGCCCCTTTAACGTAAGATTGAGCGATCGCGAATCCCATCCGGCTGTTTAGCTCACCTGTTAAAATAAATAGCCCGCTAATGGCTCCTGCTCGGTAGAAATTATCAAGGGCATGAGTCGCGTGCAGGGTTGGAAAGGTTTGACCAGACTGACTGATCATCAGCACGACCGAGTCTTTACCCAAGTTGAGACTTTGAAGGTCGTACTGTAGTTGTCTTAATACCCGATTTGCAGACAGCGTCTTGATATTCAAGTGAGGAAAGAGTGTTTTTAAGTCCTGAGCAAATCTTTCGCCGACCCACAAGCTATTCTCGATGCCAGTAATCAAGAAATCAACAATTTGTGATTGCTCCAGTTCGTTTGCTAGTCCTGTTCTGAGCATTTTTTCTCGCTTTTCATCAAAGCGCTTAACTTTTTCAATAAGGAGACTTAACAAGTGCTCTGCACTTTGAGAGTTACAAGATCTCGGATTGAGCCAGGTTGCCTCGATCGCTTTAAGCACCTGCGGAATTTCTTGAATGTCGCTTGCAACCGGATCTTGAGTTTCAACTTTAGGAAGCTGAATATATGGATTGTTCTGCATCGGCATCGATCGCTTTTCTAGCTCTGACTCGAGCAGTTCGCGACCCTCTGCCATCGAATAGACCGTGACGCTGTTTGTGCCCACTAAGGCTACTTCTCCAGCTTCTTGATCTAAATCTAAACGGTAGGAGTTTGGCATTCCCACCAACACCGAATTCACAGCAGCAGGTTCTGAAGCATAAACCATGTAAGCTTCCGGCAAATTGAACCCGATCGTCATCGGCTGTCCTTGAGAACTCAGCACTAAGCTCTCCTCACTAAGAGTCGAGACTGTAACCAGACCGAAGCTGCCTTCAGCCCGTGACATAAATATCCGCGTCGCCCGGTACAGATCATTGTGTAGAAACGCATCAATTGCCGCTCTTACAAAAGCAGTCTGCTCCTCCTTGGAACGCTGGCTGGGTAAGATATCTTTGCTAGCCTTTAAAAGCTGAGCCTCAAGATGACTCAAAGATTCTTTGTGAGGTAGAAGCTCTGCATCATTGTGTTTTTGCCAGATCTCCTCATAAATCTCAGCCCAGCGACTTAGTTCTTGTTGGGAAGGAGCAGTGTTGGGCGCATGTTTAGCAGGTTTTCGCCCACCAAAAGCTGCCTCAATCGATCCAGCAACCTCAAGTTGGTAAGCCAGTTTCAATGAAGCATCCCACATCCCCTGAGTGATTAACAAATCCATCAGCCCAGATATTTTAGGGGAATCTCCAGTCGTAAAATTAGGGGTGTGTAACACTCTTTCGAGCCACAAACCTAGGTTTGCGTTGTCAATTTGTTTGCCAAAGATTTGAAAAGTATCAAGATCTCCGTTATGAGTAATGCGGTGATTGACATTTTTTATACTGCGAATCCATTCGCCGTCTTTAATCTGCCAAACGATCGCGTTTCTAGCTGGCATCCATTCATGCCAGTGAGTCTCAAGAATGGCAGGAGGGCTGCTGGTTCCGTAGCGATAATGCCATACTCCTATTACGACTGACTCTAGCGGCTTTGTGCCTTTAGAAGTAGCTTCGTGCCTGACAAGTTCAAAAGCGTCTTCTAAAGATTGTGTGAGATTGTTCCGCTTCCGATTCAAGACTTTTTCACCAACAAACGTAATCTGGTTATTTTTGTCACGTGCTAAAGTCAATCCACCTCCAGCTTGTTCGCCTCGAATCTCGGTTTCACGCCCCATTTGATTAAAAGCTTCCACAACTCGCGCTGGTAGAAGCTCTTGTCCGTCTTCAAGAACTCGTTTACCTAAAAACCCAAAATTGCCGCACATCGTTTACCCTCTTATTAAGTTGAAGTTGTTGTAAGTCAAGCAGTAGAGCGACCACAAAATTGCTTTTTGCTGAGTCGCTGTAGGGCTCATACGTTTTCTCCTAATGACTTACTTAGAGGGTCAGCCTGAATTGCTTCTGTGTTTCCCTGGACACACCGATTTAGGTTGTTCATCCTTTTCCTTTGCAGTGTCAGCTTTGCGAGGTTGTAAGCGATACCTCACAAGGTTCTCAAGCTTTAAAGGCTAAAATTATGCAGTTGCAGAAAAAATTTTGCAGTACGGCTAGGTATTGATGCTCCTGTAAATCGAGGTTGCAGCACTGTGAGAAAGAATCACTTCAGAAGTTGGAAGTGGAGAGCGGTTGCCATGGATAAATTTTGATGGGGAAGCATTCTTGAAAGCCCATTCGTTGATACACAGTCCCCATCGCAGATGCTTGCAGGATAGCAACTCGATATCCTAACTCTTGAGCGTCTTCCAGAGCGGTTTGCACTGTTTGTGTCGCAAATCCTTTCCCTCTTGCTTCGGGTAGTTTAGAATTTCTTCGGACGAAGGGTCGGAAGTTATTCAGGGAAGTTCGCCTCAGTACCGAAACGACCCACTTACTATGCTTTGATAAGTAATACTCACCGTATAAAAGCTTTAGAGCTTGATTACTTCTTACCCCTCTTTGATCACTTTAAACAGACGAAAACATCAGTTACAAGTTGAGCCAATGCACCAGTGGGCAGACAAACTGATTCATCTGGTGCATCAATTGCTTAAATCCAGCTTCTAATGACGCAATCGGAAAAACCTCCAACCATCGTTTAAGCCAGTTGAAACAAATCAACGGTTGAATGACCAATCGTAGGTTATTCAATAAGTTCTTCCAATTACTCTAGTTGCTCCACCAGAAATGTTGTGCAAACTGCTGATGGGCAAGAGGACAAGCATCATTAAAGGCATCAGCACCCGCTGACCAGAGCCGTTAGCTTTCAAATAAGAACAAACGATCCACCACCTCAATGATGAGCACCATGGAAGACAAGATCTCTCGCCATCGCCTTGAGGTTGATTTCGAAGACACGGACACCGGTGGTGTCGTCTACTACGCGAACTACCTGCGCTACATGGAGCGCGGCCGCAGCGAGTAGCTGAGCGAGCTGGGCTTTGAGCAACAGCGGCTCTCTGAAGAGCAGCAGGTCGGCTTCATCGTCCTGCACGTGGAGATCTCAAGGCACCAGCGCGCCTAGACGATCAACTTGTTGTCTGCACCGGTCCGCTCTCGCTTGGTCGGGCTGGACTGGTTCTACTCCAAGAGGCTCACTTCCACAAATCGGGTGCTACCGCAGTCTCCGCAAAGATCGAAATGGTGTGCATCAACGCCCAGACCATGCGTCCCACCAAGATCCCTCCTGAGCTGCTTGAGAAGCTGCGCGCGTGTCTTCCGGAAGCAGAGGTAATGTCCTAATGTACGTTTTCACGACAGATGGTGGGGCTTTCAAATTCGTGGCGTATCTCTCCTAAGTTCTTTCTCGTCAGGGCTTACGGCAACGTGATGCGATTACTCCACAAAAGAAACAGCTTTGCATCACGCTCCGCCCATTTCCTCCATACGTACATCAGCTCAGTCTATTAATAGTTAGCCTTATCTGAGTTCATGTTCTACTATTCATTTTGGGGATCTTATGACTCATTTCGGTATAATTTGCCCCACGGGAAGCCATCTTACAGCTTGTTTTCCCTTAGGATATGAGCTTCAGCAACGTTGTCATCGTGTAACCTTCTTGAACATTGTAGATATTCAGGACAAAGTCTTAGCTGCCAACTTTGATTTTAGGGCTATTGGCATAGATGAACGCCCCAGTGGATCGGAAGCAGAAATTTTGGCTCACAGAGGTAAACTCAGTGGAATCGCTTCTTTGAAGCACAGTCTTAAAACTACTGAAGATGTGCGAATCATCCTTCGGGATGCTCCAGACATAATTCAATCTGAAGGAATCGAAGCATTATTAGTCGATCAATGTTCTCCGGTTGGAGGAACGGTTGCTGACTTTCTAAATCTTCCCTTTGTTAGCTTATGTAATGCGCTGCCCTTAAATCGAGAGATTGGCATTCCGCCAATCTTCACAACCTGGCAATACCAGACAAATTGGCGCGCAAAGTTACGGAATCGAGTTGGTTATTCCTTAGATAATCGATTAATAAAGCCGATTAGACAGTTAACGGCTGAGTATCGGCAAAGGTGGAATTTACCTCCTCATACCCACCCAAATGATATGTATTCCAAACTGGCTCAACTTAGCCAGCAGCCATCTGAGTTTGAGTTTCCTCGCAGAAACCTACCACCACACTTTCATTTCACTGGTCCCTATCATAGTGCGATTGGAAGAAATATCACGCCCTTTCCTTGGGAGCAGTTAACTGGGCAGCCCCTAATCTATGCTTCGATGGGAACAATTCAAAATCGTCTCCTACCAGTATTTGAGGCGATCGCTGCTGCTTGTGTTGGATTAGATGTGCAGTTGGTGATTTCACTAGGAGGTGGAATGCCACTGGAAGCAATGTCAACCCTAGCGGGAGATCCTCTTGTTGTGAGCTACGCACCGCAGTTGGAGGTGCTTAAAAGAGCCACTCTCACAATCACTCATGCAGGCCTAAACACAGTTCTAGAGTCGCTCACTTATGGAGTGCCAATGGTCGCAATTCCAATTTCACATGATCAGCCTGGAGTTGCTGCTCGGATTGTTTGGGCGGGGGTGGGAGAGTTACTACCTATTACTCACTTAACTGCTGCTAGCTTGCAATCAGTAATTTACAAGGTGTTGACTCAAGACTCCTATAAGGTTCAGGCATTGTGTTTACAATCTGCGATTCAGAACTCTGGTAGAGTACAACAAGCTGCCAACGTTATTGAAACAGTGATTGAAACAAGACAGCCAGTTGTCAGAAACACAGGCTAATAACCACGCTGCACCTGGCACGTCCTAATATAGTTAGCTGAGTTGCAAAGTGTACGTTTTCACGACAGATGGCGCGGCTTTCAAATTCGTGGCGTACCTCTCCTATGTTCTTTTCCGCCAGGGCTTACGGCAACGTGATGGGATTGCTCCACAAAAGAAACAGCTTTGCATCACGCTCCGTCCGGTTGTGTCGCAAAAATGGGTCAATGGTAAGGTAGGTAAGCCCAGCTTTGCCTTCTTCCTCTTCAATGTCTACTGCTTCTCTATTCAAGTGGCGGCACTTTTTGCCCGAAAT
>NZ_JACJOV010000073.1:0-7802 GCF_014695745.1 Leptolyngbya sp. FACHB-671
GAGTTCTTCTTTGGCTTCTTCGATGCCTGCCACGTCGTCGAACATCACGCCGGTTTTGGCTTCCATTTGGAACCGAGCTTTGGACTTACCAAAGTTCATTGCCTGACCCGGGCCTCCCGGAACGTTGCTAGAACGACGGAATAAGAAAAATAGACCACCGATCAGCAACACTGGGAAGATCAGATTGCCTAGCAAGCCCCAAATTGCACCGTCGTTGCGGGGTGGATGAGAGTCAAAGCTGATGCCTTCACTTCTCAAACGAGCTACGAGGTCAGGCGCATTTCCAGGAAGATCAACGCGTAGCCGCTGTACTCGGTTGTCAAGTTCGGGGTCGACTGCTTCCACAATCGCTGTCCGGCCGCCTTCATACAGGTCAACACTGGTGACGCGATCGGCTGCCAAATACTCCAGGAAACGACCATAGGTCATGCGGGTGCTGGCGGTGTTTCGACTCATATCCGCTGCAACAGGGGAGAAAGCACCTTGCCAAAAGAAAAATCCAATGACGAGGGCTGGTAGCGTCCAGAGAAGAATGACTCTCCAGGAAAGTTTCATAACTTGATTAGCCTCTATATACAAATAAAGTAGTCAAATCCGTTGCAGACAGAGGATTGCTGCCTGGATAGAGTTTTTGAACAAATACGATATCGCTAACCTCAGTCTAATCGCTAACTCAGCTTGCGATGGAATGCAGCTTTGAAAGCCAGCAGTTAAACATATCGAATATTTCTGAGAGCGAATCTTAACTAAATTTAACCTAATTAGAGGAATTAGAGCAACCAATGGGATTCGCCCGTTTGGAGATTGGTAGAGTAAACCAAAAGGCGCTGCCCTGTCCAAGACTGCTGTTGACCCCAATTTTGCCCCCGTGAGCGGTGATGATTTGCCGACAAACGTACAGTCCTAACCCTAGACCGGGGACATAACGCGATCGCCCTCTCCGGGCATACAGTTCAAACACAAAGGGACACTGCTCAGATTGAATTCCTAGCCCACTATCTTGAATCGTGCAGCGCAGCATTCCGGCTTCTACGTCAGCCTTGAGAACTAGCTCAATCCCAGGAGGATTGTGTTTAACCGCGTTGGTAATCAGATTGGTGAATAAGCGCCAAAGCTGGTCGGAGTCAGCGCTGACGGGCGGTAAATCAGGCGAAATTAAGTTTTTGAGTGTCACCTGATTTTTGTTGAGCAGTGGCTCTAAATTCACCAGGACGGACTGCACGAAGGGTTCTAGGTGAAGCGGCCGACAGTGCAAGACGAGGCAGCGCATTTCGGTGTCGTGCGCTTCAACCAGAGAACTCAGCAAGTTAAGCTGGCGATCGCTTCCCTGCCACATTCGTTCCAAAATCAAGCGGTTGACCGGTATCTCTTCCCCTGCTTGGTTGAGTAAGTTCTTCAATAGCATCGAAGCACCCATTACGGGAGTTCGCAGGTCATGGGTGATGGTATGTAAAAACGCCTGTAGCTGTCTGCGCGATTCAAACTCGTTGCGCTGCAGTCGCTCGTACAGAAAAACTGCTAGATCGCAGATAAAGCAGAACCAGAACAGGTAAAGAAAGATGCTGGCATGGTAGATCGGTTCCCCACCTACGGTAGTTGATCCTAGCGCCAGGTTTACGCCGATGTAATATCCCAGTGCTCCAACCTGGGAAACAACATGCAACCACCAGCGCACGGGGATTAGAGCCGCTTGCACCAGCAAAATCACACAGAGGCTCAAAATGTCTATGTAAACTGAGCCGTAGAGTGTCCCAATGATTTGCGGAACTAGCGTCACCGACCAGGAAAATCCTAGAAAAATCAGATTGGGGTATTGCTGTCCAAACTTAGTGGAGTGGAGTGCCAGTAAGAGACACAGGCTCAGCCCCATGAACACAAAAACTGGAAAAATCAGCGCTCGATGGGCGGCAGGAAACTCAGCAAATTCAGAGGGCAGGAAGACCGCCATGTGCCCATAGCCAGCAGCAACCGTCAGGATATAAGTCAGCGTTAGCCAAAGGCTCAGTCGCAGGCGACCAAGGAGCAAATTTTCTTGCCAGGACTCATAATTCGCAGACTCGGAGGAGGGCTGGATATTGCCCAATAGAGCCGTTAGCGATCGCCCAACTCTTTGTTGCGCGTCCTGACCCATCGACTTAACTCGCTGAACCAGGGTGAGGGGCGATCGCATTGACCTGGCATCATCCAATTCAGAATCAGCGATTGCAACGGATTTGACTAGAGGCAAGGTGAACCAGACGGTTGTGCCTTGCTGAGGAGAACTGTGAATTCCAATGTGTCCGCCGTGTGCTTCGATAATTTGACGGCAGAGCGGTAGCCCTAAGCCCAATGAGTCAGAGCGCCTTCTAAGCTGCAAGTCGGCAAACAGGCGATCGCCCCGCTGAGGCATTCCGATGCCGTTATCATGAACCCAACAGTAAACTGTGTCTGACCCCGCCAAACTGTTCTTTGGTTTAGCATTCAGCGTCAGGGTTACTCCAGGTGGGTTATGTTCGATCGCATTGGCAATTAAGTTGTTGAAGACTCGCCAAAGCTGAGTTGCATCTGCGCTGACAGGCGATAAATCCTGAGGCAGCCGATTCATAATAGTGACCTGTCTTCGGGCTAACAGCGGCTCAAAATCTGCTAGCACGGCTTCTACCAGGTCACTGAGTTGTAAAGGCTCTTTCTTGCAAATGCAGGGTTTGCGGTGGGTATGAGCTTCCAATAGGGAATTGATCAGCTTAAGCTGGCGATCGCTCCCTTCCAGCATTCTTTCTAAAGTTTGACGGCTGACCGCAACCTGCTCACCCAACTGATCGAGCAGCGAGCGCAACAGCAACAACATTCCGGTTACTGGATTTCGCAGGTCATGCGACACCGCATGCAGAAAAAAACGTAACTCTCGTTGAGCATGGAATTCGGCTTTCTGAAGCTGCTCGTATAAATAAACTGCCAGATTGCAGATTAGGCAAAACCAAAACACATACACCCACACCACCAAGCAGGCGTAAACAGGTTTGCCATCAATGGTGATTCCCAGTGCGGAATTGACTCCAAAAAAATAAATCAGCACCCCTAGCTGGGCAACCAAATGCAAAAACCAACGCACCGGAATCAACGTCGCCTGGATTAGAAATGCCAAGTTCCAGGCGATCAGATCTGGGTTAGCAACGCCGTTGAGCGTGGCCACAATCTGCCCAACCAGTGTGATTGACCAGGACAGGCACAGAAACAAAACACCTGGATGGCGACGCCCTGCTTGAGTGTTGGAAAAGACAACGCAGGACAACAGTGACAGCAGCATTGCCCCTTCCAGCGTCAGCACCAAGCGGTAAGGGACGAGATGACTTGCTTTAAATGCTTCTGGGTTGACTACAAAACTATAAAAATCTAGAGCAATGAACGTTAACAGACAAGGAACTGCTAGCCATAGCCCCAGGCGCAGCCGACTCAACATAAAGCGGTTTCGCCATGCTTCGTAGCCTGTCAATTCAGAGGCAGGTCTAGGTTGCTTGACCCGAGGCAACCCCTCCTGAACGAGCAAAGCGATCGCCGCTCTACCCGTCGATACCCAACTTCTCAACTGGGGTGCCATAGGAGGCAATTCCTCGTAACATAAAACTGCTTACTTGAATAGAAAACATGAATCAAAGCAGGCGATCCGCACCCAAGTCGGTGCTTACACAAGAGCTACTTCCAACATCTAATGCTACTGGGCAACAGAAAACAATCACCTCCCCCTGCTGATTCACCCGTTAGGGGGATAAACAGGGGTATTTTGTCCCCGACTGTCCCCAGCCGCACTTCTTATCTACCGACTGTCGGTTTTACTGACTGTCAGTTATGTTGACTGTTGATTTTACTGACTGTCGCTGATGCGAATGACATAAGGGTGATAGCTGTCGCGATTGTAGGAGCCAACCCATACCTCATAGTCGCCTGAAAGCCACTGTCCAGCAATTCCAGGGTTATTGCTCTGGTAATCATCATTGCACCAGCTTCCGCCTGGTCCGCGCACAACTAGAGTAGTATCTTCAGGGCTTTCAACCTGGATGCTGAGATAGCTGAAAAACTCAGTCAGTTGAATCGTATGATCTGGCTGCTCATCCACAAAACCAGCGCAAGGACCAGTCGCAGTTTCAGTTCTACCTGCAACGTTGCTGGCCGTTAACGGCCCACCGCTAATTCCGCGAATCGTAGTGGGATCGGGAGAAAAGTCAGGGCTTAGGGTGACGTTTTCAAAAATTGAGATAACGGGAGACTGAATCTGCTGAGCGTAAACAGGAACATCCACTGATAGCCCAGTGACCAAAATGCCAGTTGTTAAAACTGTAGTAGATAGCCTGAATCTTGGGTTCAGCCCATAGATTTTCATTCTAGTAATGATAAAAAGTTAGGGATTAAGTGTTGTATGACGGCACTATTGGTCAAATATCAGTCTGATTTGACAAATCTTTGAGCCTCAGAACTGTCATAGACCTCTCTGGACGTTAACTAGGTTAGGCAAGTTCCAAATAGAACTGCTTGGCCAACTTTTACCACAGAACTTTTACGGAGTGAAAGTAGGGGGCAAACGTTCGTTTGCCCCCTTACCGCAGTCAGTCGCTACTGCCAAATACTTTTCTAGACAGTTCTAAACAGTCAAATTTCTAGACGGTCAAAGCCAAAGCGCTCTTTAGCCGAAGCTGATCTAGATTGTGTTGATGTAGCAGTAGCCAGGACTGAATCAGATCGGGACCCTGCATGTCGGTCGTCAAGGCGGCCCGGAGCGATCGCATCACTAGTCCTTTCTTCAAATTTTCTGTCTTGACCACCTGTTTGATGATCTCCTGAGCAGAGGCTTCTCCTAGCTCAATAGACTCCGATAAAGCGGTCAAAACAGCCTGCAGTGCGGTTGCAGTACCCTCTTGCCGCAGTTGTGTAACGGCAGCCTCAGAAAACTGCATGTCTGGTTCAAACAAATAGCGGGTCATGGGCACCGCTTCATCTAATCGGGCTAGACTTGCCCCAATCAGCGCAGAAACCTGCTCTAGCCAGGGGCGATCGCCTTCTGCATCAAGCTTATAGCCTGCTTCTTGCCAGTAAGGAATTAGCAAATCGGTCAGCCTGTCTGCAGGCATCTCGTGCAAATACTGACTGTTGAGCCAGTTCAGCTTATCCCAATCAAACTTTGCACCTGCTTTGTTGACCCGCTCAAAGCCAAACTGCTTTGCCGCTTCCGTTAAGGTGAAACGCTCCTGGGTAGCATCAGGTGGCGACCAGCCTAGCAGCGTCATGTAGTTTGCCAAGGCTTCCGGCAGGTAGCCCATTTTCTGGAAATCAGAAATCGAGGTTACGCCATCCCGCTTAGACAGCTTTTTGCCCGCCGGACTGAGAATCAGCGGCGTGTGGGCAAACTCTGGCATTGCAGCATCTAGTGCTTCATATAGCAAAATTTGCTTGGCGGTGTTTGCGACATGATCTTCGCCCCGAATGATGTGGGTGATTTTCATATCGATGTCGTCTACCACGACAACAAAGTTATAGAGCGGCTGACCAATTTCACCGACAGGTGCACGTCGTGCAATCACCATATCGCCACCCAGGTCGTTGCCGCGCCAGGTGACTTTGCCACGCACCAAATCTGTCCAGCTAATTTCCCGACTGTCTTCAATTTTGAAACGGATCACAGGCAACCGTCCCTCTGCCTGAAATGCTGCCTGTTGCTCAGGAGTCAGGTTGCGATGGCGATTGTCATATCGAGGTGCTTCATTTCTGGCTTCCTGCTCTGCCCGCATAGACTCTAGCTCTGCCTCGCTGCAGTAGCAGTGATACGCTAAGCCTTTATCTAACAAGGTTTTAATCGCTTGACGATATAGGTCTAGCCGCTCAGTTTGAAAGAATGGTCCCTCATCCCAGGTCAAGCCTAACCAGGTTAAGCCATCCAGAATATTTTGCGTGTATTCAGGGCGCGATCGCTCCAGGTCAGTGTCTTCAACTCGCAAAATAAACTGACCGTCATGATGCCGCGCAAACAGCCAATTAAACACAGCCGTTCTTGCAGTACCAATGTGCAGATTTCCCGTTGGGCTAGGAGCAAGGCGAACGCGAATCACGATTAAACTCTCTCAGTTGAAACAACCCGATTAAGCGATCAAATTAAATTGCAACTTACAGCAACCCGTAATTGATGACTTACATCCACCCACCAATTTACATCAGGCTAAGTTACACCGAATTTAAACGAAGTCTGTGAACGTCCTCAAGTCTTAGGAGAAGCTTGGCATTATGAAGGGGCTTGTGAAGGGGCTTGGCATTGCCAAGCCCATACCAAAATCTGCCGTATCTTTAATCAAATCGGTATCACGTTAGCAGCAATGCCTCAAGCAACGGACATTTCTCGTTGAGGGACGCCCCTCAGCTTTTGAGTGTTTTCGACCAGGCTTTGAGCAAAAGCATCCAATCGCTTGGAAAGGTTTTCATCTTGCAGGTTGCCCTCCTCATCAAAGGCTTTCCAGGCTTGCCCAATGGCGACCTGTTCAGGAATTGTCCAGGCATGAACCCACCGAGTAATGGTTCGCATATCGTTGAGGGCATTGCTGTTAGACTGTCCACCCAAAACGCTCATTAATCCCGTAACCTTTCCAGAGAAATGCTCAAAGCCCATCAGGTCGAGTGCATTTTTTAGCACACCGCTGAGGCTGCCATGATATTCAGGCGTGACTAGGATAATCCCATCTGCTTCCAGCACTGCTTTACGGAGCCGCTCAACGTCAGGGTAATCCGGGTACTCGCCGCCCCCGTCACAGAAGGGTAGGTTTAGCTGCCGCAAATCTAAAACTTCAACCTCAGCACCCAGTGCCCTAACGCGCTCTGCTGCTACTTTCAAGGCTTGTTGACTATAGGAGTCGGATCTCAAACTTCCAGCGATACCAACGATCTTAACCATGAGTTAGATCCCTCTTAAATTTGCAATTTTTAATTAATTTTAAGTATAGCTTAAATCGTATTCATTACGAGTACGCTTTAGGGCTAGGACTGATGTACATACGGGTGGGTAGAGTTGGGCTGTGAGGTTAGACTAGGGGTAGAAGCATCTACTCAACCCTGTTAGGCATATTTGAACTGAGGAGATCTCGTTCAACTTAGGCAGTTGTAGTCAGAAGTCAGGCTAAGGTAGCCGGGAAAGGCAGTTTAGTATGAGTCATTCTAGGAATAAGGTGTCAATGCAGCGATCTTTCGATGGGAGCAATCGAGCCTCTGCTGAAGGTTCTAAAGGAAACCCTGTACGAATTCAGAAGAATGGGGGGCGATCGCCTGCCAAAGGTGCCGCAGTAACGGGCGCTATGACTGCCGTTTGGATGATGCTACAGGTCGTGTTGCCCAGTACTCCAGCGTTGGCACAGACGAGACAAGAATCCCTCAGCTATAGTGATTTGCTTGAGCGCATCGAAAACAGACAGGTCAAGCGGCTAGAGATTGATTCTGCCAGGGGAGTTGCCCGAGTTGAGCTAGAAGGCGAATCTGCTGATGCCGTACCCCAAGAAGTGGCTCTGTTTGCGGGCGATCGCAACACTGAACTGATCGAGGCTGCTCGGGATCAGGGTGTCGCAATTGATGTCCAGCCCACGGCCGGTAGCAACATTGTTACGTCGCTGATGATCCATGCCTTGCTGGCATTCTTGCTGATTATGGGTTTGCTAATGATCCTGCGGCGCTCTAGCAACGCTTCCGGTCAGGCGATGAACTTTGGTAAGTCCAAAGCTCGGTTCCAAATGGAAGCCAAAACCGGCGTGATGTTCGACGACGTGGCAGGCATCGAAGAAGCCAAAGAAGAACTT
>NZ_JACJOV010000074.1:0-91236 GCF_014695745.1 Leptolyngbya sp. FACHB-671
CTCAAGAGCAGACTGTTATCCCACTATTTGATTGGGCAACTCAAATCACCCACTCTTGCTATGAAATTGGGCTAAGCTGACCACCACATTTAGTACATCTGCGTAAGTCCTGAGATAGATTCATGCAAGAAGCTGAATAAAGGGCAAAAAGTAAGCCCCAGCCAGTCCGAAGACTGCTGGGGAACCATCAGGGTGCATCTATTGATTTCAGTATACCCCCATGAGGGGTGAAACCCCTCACCCCGCAAAAAAATATTTTTGGGAATTTGAAATTGAGGTTGGGGGTTAGGGCTAGAAGGTGCGTGACCATTCCTGAAACCAGCGCTCGACAACGACTTTGGTCTGAGTGAAGAATTCGACAGCGTGATGACCTTGACCGTGCAAGTCGCCAAAGAAACTTTCCTTCCAGCCGCTGAAGGGGAAAAACGCCATTGGGGCCGCTACGCCGATGTTGATGCCGATGTTCCCGGCTTCTACTTCGTAACGAAATTTGCGGGCGGCAGCACCACTGCTGGTAAACAGACAGGCCATATTGCCATATTGCCCCCGGTTGACCAGGGCGATCGCTTCTTCAATGGTGTCTAAGTGAATTAAGCCCAACACCGGTCCAAAAATTTCGGTTTGAGCGATTTCTCCAGTTGGCGGCACATCTTGTAAAATCGTCGGTCGCACAAAATGTCCCTGCTCATAGCCTGGAATCTGAGGGCTACGTCCGTCTACTAGAACTTTTGCTCCTTCTTCTGCACCCCGTTGAATGAGTTTTTCAATTCGCGCTTTGCTTTCAGCCGAAATCACGGTGCCCATCTCGACTCCAGGGTCGAGTCCGTAGCCGACTACGCGAGATTCAGCGGCAGAGGCGATCGCTTCGGTGAAACTATGCCGCGCCTCTCCGACCGTGATAGCAACCGAGGCGGCGAGGCAGCGCTGTCCGGCACAGCCGAAGGCACTATCTGCCATGATGCGAGTGGTCGTGTCGAGGTTAGCATCGGGCAACACAATGACCGGATTTTTTGCACCACCCTGACACTGGGCCCGTTTTCCATTAGCGGCAGCACGGCTATAAACATAACGGGCTACAGGGCTTGACCCGACAAAACTCACAGCTCGAATGGCAGGATGATCCAAAATTGCATCGACTACATCCTTCGCCCCATTCACTAGATTCAACACACCGGGAGGTAAATCTAACTGATCGATCAGTTCAAATATTTTTCGCATCGTCAAAGGCACTTTCTCGGAAGGCTTGACGATGCAAGTGTTGCCGCAGGCGATCGCATAGGGCATAAACCAGAAAGGAATCATGCCCGGGAAGTTAAACGGACAGATGATTGCCGTCACACCGAGCGGCTGACGAATCATGATTTCATCCACACCTCTGGCGATGTCTTCTGAGTTGTAGCCCTGCATCAAAATTGGAATACCGCAGGCAACCTCAACATTCTCAACCGCCCGGCGCATTTCGCCGCGCGACTCTGCCAGCGTTTTGCCACACTCCTGTGTAATGGTCTGGGCTAAGTCGTCAAAGTGTGTTTCTAGAAGTTCTCGTAACCGAAACAAATATCGCACTCGTTCGTTAGCGGGTACTCGCCGCCATTCCACAAATGCAGCAGATGCAGCCTCAACAGCCCGCTCAACTTCTCCAGCTACAGACAAAGGAACCCTGGCAAGCTGCTCAAGTGTGGCAGGATTGGTGACTTCCAGAAGATCAGTGGTATCTGGAACAACCCATTGACCGTTAATATAATTTGCCAGGTCGTTTGTACTCATGCAGCAACATTCCTCAAGCGTCTGGTAATGCACAGTGTGGCTCAGATGACGCTGTTTTGGGCCACTGTTTTAGATATTATCGTTATTTGTCATTGGTCACAGGTCATTCGTTGTTTGTCATGAATGCAGAGTAAGCCATAGCATAGGGGCGGTTCGCGAACCGTCCCTACAGGGGTTTGTGGTTTATAGAAGTGAGAATTGCTGTAAGGATTTCTGAGAGGGGTTTTATACCGATTTGATTTGAAAAGAATGCAGATGCCCACAAGGGCGAATGGCCATTCGCCCTTACAAGGAGTTAATGTGTCGTGAAACCTATTTAAATCGGTATTACATCAATAGGGGCAAAACCTTCGTTCCCCCCTATCAAAGTGTCCTTAGAGTATTGTCAGATCAGCGATCGCTCCTTTTCTGAGGAATAGTTTCAAGCATCCTGATCTGTGGAAGTTTCGTCTGCATCTCTGTACAAATCGACTCTTAAATCTCGTCCTTCTTGATACATTTGGGGAGCAACTCCAGGGTTTCCCAAAATTTCTTGGGGGTCGCCTTCATACCCACCTTTAGATACTAAATCCATTACGTCATAAGTTTTGGAGGTGTCATTGGGGCGATCGCCAGTTTCACCTGGCTTTTGAGCTGCATTCTGCTTGTTCTCATCAGGCTTGGAAGATTGATTCGTTGGGCGATCGGTCATGGCTATTCACACTCCAAGTTTTGAATCTTTTCCTATCCTTTAGCAATCTTTGCAAAGTAGCATCCTACTTTGGGACAGGTTGTTGCTTGAGGTAGCGGGGTTGAGGAAGGGTAATGCAGTAGCGCACTGAGAGCATTCTCAAGCTTAATGTCACCATAAACCCCAAGAAAGTTGCCGTGGCAGTTGGAATATCGAGACTGACCGCCAATAAAAATGTCCAGGAACCTATAAAGGCACAGGTTGCATATAAGGAAGTTGAAGTCCTGAAGATCATTGGAATTTGAGCTAATAGGACATCTCGCAACACTCCACCAAACACACCTGTAATTACGCCAATAATCGATGCCACCAGGTAAGGCATTCGAAAGGTGAGCGCGTAAGATGTTCCTGAGATACTAAACAGAGCTAAACCCATTGCATCGACAATCGTAAATAACCTTCCAGTCACAGGTTGGTGAGGAATTGAAATTCGCGGCGAATATAAAAAGATAATAGCCATCAGCAAAACAATCAGCGGATATTCCTGATGCTCTACCCAAAACAAAGGTCGTCGATTTAACAATAGATCTCGCAGCGTTCCACCCCCAAATGCATTGACGAATGCCACGATGTAGATACCCACGAAATCTAGCTGTTTAGTCTGAGCAGCCAGCATTCCAGATAGAGATGCTGTAATCACAGCCCCAACTTCAATCACATATCCAAAGAATGCAAGCCGCTGTAAGTGATAGGCGATCGCCGTATCACGAGGCAAAGCCGACGTGAGCAAAACATCAAACCAATAACTGTCAGGGGGATGGAAAAACATAGTGGCAGGATTGCGATTAGCATAGAAAGCATAACCGAACACACTACCTATCCCGATGAAAACGAGCAGAATTCACCACGTTGCCATCATTTGCTCTAACTATGAGAAGTCAAAACAGTTTTATGTAGAGACTTTGGGGTTTGAAGTGATTGCGGAAACATTTCGTGCAGAAAGAAACTCTTACAAATTAGATCTCAGAGTTGGTGAACACGATCAGATTGAGTTGTTTTCTTTCCCCAATCCGCCCGATCGCCCCAGTCGCCCTGAAGCTTGTGGGCTGAGGCATCTGGCATTTGTGGTGGAAGATATTGAAAAATCGGTTGCGGAACTTCAGTCAAAAGGGGTTGCTGTGGAAGAGGTGAGAGTAGATCACCTGACGGGAAAACAGTTTACCTTTTTCCAAGACCCTGATGGATTGCCTTTAGAGATTTATCAGGCTTGAGCAAAACTGGTGTGTTGCTTTGAAGACTAATGGATTATTTGGGCGATCGCTTCGAGCGTTTTGACTTAGGCGGGGTTCGGTGTGCCCCAAAATATTTCTCACTGCGATAGCGCAACCACACCCGCAACTCCTGCGGAATTTGGTCTTTTTGCTCTTTGGTCAGAGTGTTGTAAAGTGCCAGAGCGCGTTCTCGCTCACCCCGACAAGCTCGATTGTTATGAGCATCCCAATAGCTGCGGGCAACCCGAATTCGCCGACAGACTTCTTTGATTAATTCTTTTTCGGGGAGGGGTTCTTGCTGTGCCATACTTCAATTGCAACGTCCTCTTCCCGATCCTAACTCACTCTCATCTTCCTCAGCCGCTCTGATGCCATCTAGTCAATTCCTAGGGAAACGCGATCGCCTCCGATCGCTCGCATTTGACCCAGAACATTAACAATTTGCTGGTAGGGTAGTCGGTAATCTGCCTGCAAAATAATTGAACCTTCTGGATTCTGACTCAAATACGCTTGCATCTGCTGGCTCAGTTGTTCTTGACTCACAGGTTGACCATTCAAGGAAAGTTGTTCCTGCTCATTCATTCCTACAATTAATGGATCAGGGTAGTTGACAGCATTAGCTCCTGAGTCAGCATTGGGAAGTGTAATATCTAATGCTTGCGAACCAAACTGAGCAGACATCGAAACGATGATGAAAAACGTCAGGATGGTCATTAGAACGTCCATCATTGGCACCAGGTTGATCTCTGGCATTTCTTGCTTTCTAGACCGATTGAATCGCATCGCTAAATCACGCCTCATCAAGCTTCTGCTGTCAACTTCATTTTAGGGCTGATTGTTGATCTAGTCAGATTCAGGTGGCTAAAGATTTGCTCGTTGTTTGCTCGTTGATGAAGTAGAGACAAAAACTAAAAGGGTTCAGCAGATTAGCTTCCTGAACCCAAATCTGATGTCTAAACGTTCTTATTACTCATAAACAGATTTGATTGTCTATTTTGAGGTTTTTATAAGAGCGTATACGGTTTTATTAAAACTCGCAGATTAAAGTGAAAAAGTATATTTGACAGGCGTTTAATTTCGTCTATAACAGGCGTTTAAATGCGGATAAACTGATTGAATTGCTACATTTTTGTATCTACCCTTGTGTGTAATTTTGATAGGCATCAATCATGAATTGAATTAAATGATGTCTTAATTCCGGAGAGTGGGAAGACGTGGGTATTCGGATTTTTGCAACCTTAGTAGTTGCTTTTGGTTTGTCAATGGGTTTATTTACAGGAGAAGCCCTGGCTCAAGCTCCTGATCCACTGGAGGCAGCGGCCACGGCTCAAAGCGCGGCAGATACAGCATTTATGCTGATCTGTTCTGCTCTTGTGCTACTGATGACTCCTGGCTTGGCATTCTTTTACGGTGGGTTTGTGCGATCGCTCAACATCCTCAACACGCTGATGATGAGTTTTGTACTCATGCTGGTAGTTGGGGTGACTTGGCTGCTTTGGGGATATAGTCTGGCATTTGCACCAGGAACCTCTTTTATTGGCGGCTTGCAGTGGCTGTTCCTGAACGGAGTTGGACTGGAGACAACGGACTATCTAACAGGTTCAGAACCAGAGGCGGTAGTGTCCTACGCTGCAACCATTCCTCATCAAGCGTTCATGGTTTACCAGGGCATGTTCGCTGTGATTACGCCTGCCCTAATTTCTGGAGCATTAATTGGACGGCTCAAGTTTAAAGCCTATTTCTGGTTCGTCCTGCTCTGGTCCGTGGTAATTTACTGTCCCTTAGCCCATATGGTTTGGGCGAAAGGTGGATTGATGGGGCTTTATGGTGGGTTTGGAGCGCTCGACTTTGCTGGTGGTACGGTGGTTCACATCAGTTCTGGAGTTTCCGCTTTAGTCGCTGCGATAGTTTTGGGCAACCGTAAGAGCTATCCTGGACATCTAACCCCTCCTCACAATGTCCCTTATATTCTGTTGGGGGCTGGCTTGCTGTGGTTTGGCTGGTTTGGCTTCAATGCAGGCAGCGCTCTTGCTTCTGGAGGGCTGGCAACCGTAGCCTTTGTGTCTACTAATGCCGGGGCGGCGGCGGCTGGACTGGTTTGGATTTTGATGGAATGGGTATTGACGGGTAAGCCGACCGCTGTGGGACTGGCTACTGGAGCCGTTGCAGGACTGGTTGGCGTTACTCCGGCAGCAGGATTTGTTACTCCGATGGGAGCATTACTCATTGGTGGCATCACGGCCTTTTGCTGCTATTACGCCATTCGCATTAAGAATAAGCTAGGAATTGATGATGCTTTAGACACTTTCCCCGTTCACGGAGTTGGCGGGACAGTTGGGGCAATTTTGACAGGAATCTTTGCCACCACGGAAGTGAATGCAGCGGGCGCAAATGGCTTACTCTTTGGAAATCCTGCACAACTGTTTAAGCAGTTGGCTGCTGTGGCGATCGCTTATGTTATTGCTGGAGTCGGCACGCTTGTACTGCTCAAGATCCTGCAAGCAACTATCGGGCTGCGGGTTTCAGACAATGCTGAGACTCAAGGATTAGATCCTTCAGAGCATGACGAAATTGGGTATGGTGAGCAAGGTCTTTCTGACTTGTCTGCGATTACTGCATCGAGCAGTACAGGTAAATTGAGTACCGAATAGAATTGGATTAACTCACAAATCTTTGGGTTATTTGCCACAAAACATATCAAACAAAACAGGGGAGTTAGAATGCTAAGAAATCTCAGTATTCTAACTCCTAGTTTTTGAATTAGGGTTGTCGTCAATACTTTTATGGTTTACTCATTGCTGCGTCCAATCTCTATATCGAGTCAAAATTCATACTCAAACATTTTTTGGCTGGTCGTTGGATTGTTCGCAATGGTCGTCTTTCTGGAACTTGTCACCCTCGCTGACTATGTTTTTAGCTATTTCTACATTGGTCCAATTCTGTTGGCTAGTCTTCGTCTAAATCGCAATGTTGCCGTTCGCTTAACGCTGTTGGCATCTGCATTAACTATTATTAATCTGTGGATTCCTGGTAGTCATATCATTACGGCCCCAACGGTCGGAAACCGGATCATTGCTGTATTTGCACTGGTTGTGACTCAAATGTTAGGCGATCGCAATCGCTACTACGAAGAGGCGATCGCTCAACAGAGAGCAAAACTGCGATTTCAAGAAAAACTAGCGAACTTACGAGAAGATTTTGTTCTCACGCTGACTCACGACCTGAAAACACCGCTGCTGGGTGCGATTGAAACCCTGAAAGCATTTCAGCAAGAGCGATTTGGCGCTGTAACTGAGATGCAGCATAAGGTACTCTCTACAATGACCCGGAGCCACCAAGCCAGCCTACAACTGATTGGCACGGTGTTGGATGTGTACCGCAACGATGCAGAAGGGGTCAGGTTAGAGCGATCGCCCGTCAACCTGATTGAACTCACCGGGCAAGTAATTCAGACCCTCAGCGATTTAGTATCCAGATATCAGGTATCGATTCATCTCAACACTGAAGCAATAAACGCTCAGTCTTGTTGGGTAAATGGGGATGCCCTTCAGCTTCAACGAGTTTTATCAAATCTGGTGATCAATGCCATTCACCATTCACCTACTAATGGAAATGTTGAGGTGATTTTACAGTCTGAGAACAATTCTCACGCAGCGCAGCAAGTAGTAATCAAGGTGTTAGATGAAGGGCCTGGAATTCATCCAGAAGAATTACCTCAACTCTTTGAGCGGTTTTATCAGGGACACAGCGATCGCCAAGCAAAGGGATCAGGTCTAGGGCTATACTTATCTCGACAGATCGTTGAAGCACACAGCGGCACAATCTGGGCAGAAAACCGATCCTCGCGTGGAGCCGTATTTGGGCTGTGCCTTCCTGCTCTCACGCCATAGCCCCTTTCCTTAGTTTCTATGGATTCCTCTCAGTTACGAATTTTACTGGTTGAAGATGACGAACTATTTCGTCTAGGGCTGCAAATGAAGCTGCAACAGGAACCAGACATTGAGATTGTAGCTGAGGCAGGAGACGGCGAAACCGCCATCAGATTAGCTAGCGAACATATCCTGGATGCGGTTTTGCTGGATATAGGACTACCCAGAATTGGTGGCATTGAAGCTTGTCGTCAGATCAAGCAAAACTGTCCTAACCTACCTATTCTGGTCTTGACCTCTCGCTCCGACCGAGCGCTGATTAGTCAACTGATTCAGGTGGGTGTCCGAGGTTACTGTCTCAAAGGCATTGCGGCTCAAACACTGGTGTTAGCCCTCCGCTCTGTGGTTGCAGGAGCATCCTGGTGGGATGAAACCGCAACGGTTGAAATTCAAGCGCTAGCCCACTCAAAAACTACAAATAAATCACCTTTAACCCCAAGAGAACAAGAAATTTTACAGTTAATTACTGCTGGCAAAACGACACAAGAAATTGCCCAAACGTTTTACATTACCCCTGGAACGGTCAGAGTTCACATTCACGCGATTCTACAAAAACTAGATGTTCGCGATCGCACTCAGGCTGCTTTACTGGCGCTGCAAAAAGGATTGATTACCTCTACCTGAATACGTCTGGAATAGACACATAATCCTTGAGTAGTGTGTCAACTTAACTTGTAGAGAAGGGATAGAATGCAAGTTTATGTACTCTTGTCATCGCTTCCTGATTCTGTCTGCTCTTTACGAAAAGCAAAAAGTCCAGCACTTCTTCTACAAGTGCATCTGGAACTTGTGCAATTTCTTGGATAAGTTGCTCTCTAGCTGTCCTGGGTGTAATTGCTATGGTTCTGTAGCTATTTTACCAAGTCCAAATTTGGCAATCCGCCTCTTTTGACTGAGCGATCGCTGCAAGTGAGAGGACGTTTGAAAAGTTCAATCTGTAGCCCAAAGATTTGTAGAGGCGTGGCATTCGGGCAAGGATTTTTGATCTATTTCAGGGTCTACCTGCCGAATGCTACGCCCTTACAGGGACATTCGCTACTTTTCAAACACCCTCTGAGGCAGCGGTACAGGTTTTAGGATTTTTCTCAGCAAGAATCGACTTTTCTACAGTAATCAATCAAGGTAATTGAACAAGTAAGAGCCACTTTATCTGGATTGGCAACCAGATTCTTGAAATGCTTTAAGCCATTCCATAAGTGATGTAAACCGTCTGTTCGATTGGACTCAGTCAACAAGGTGTCAGTTCTCATATCTGATGTTGAGAATGAGTCAGAGGCGATCGCTGTATTCTCTAGTAAGTTGCGATCGCCCCTAACCCAAGCTGAATATTGCATTGAGGATTAACTCGACGCAGATGTAGCAGGCTTGCGGGTAGGACGCTTGCGGTCTGATTTCTTTTTCAGCCCTACGGATTGCGCCTGATCGCTATCTGAGCCGTAGTGACCTCTTACCACTTCTTTCATGGCTAAAACTGCATTGTGAAATTCCCATTCTGCTAGTCGCGCAGCGTCGGATGCAGCTCGGTACAGGGCTAGTTTTTCGGTTTCATGCTGCTGTTGCGTCAGCATGGTTTGATATGTTTGTTTCAGATTGTCTGAGGTTGCTTCGGGGCGAACGGTTATGTAATCAACCACTGTTTTCAAGCCATTGAGCGAGTCGATGTCTTGACTGATGACTTGATCAGGAAGACGACGGTTTGTATTAGGAGCTACCATAGGCTACACCTTGATGGAGGACAGCATCAGTGTGCCCGTAGCCCTGTCGTTGCTAACAAAAGAAGTTACAATCTGCTGACGCAATACTAATGTGATGACTTACAGAAGCATTGTGATGACTTACAGAAGCATTGTGATGACTTACAGAAGCATTGTAACGACTTACAGAAGCATTGCAGCCAATGCAGAAGCATTGTGATGACTTACAGAAGCAATGTAACGACTTACAAAAGCATTGCAGTTGCTCTCTTCATACAATTTGCTTCGGTGCAGAGTCAGCGATCGCCCCTAGTTCATCCTATGAGCAGGGGTTAGGAGTAAATGGGGCGGTCGCCCCTGTTGCTTTTCCTAATGTGCTGATTGACTTGGCAAATCTGTTGAATTGAAGGCGATCGCTAGTTTTCTTGATACGAAAACGCTGGGCTTTGCTAATTGCAAGTTAGAACGGTGACAACAAAGCCATAACGCGGTCGGCAGAAGAAGTTTTAGATGAGGGTGATCGCATATCAAAATTAGCGGTAACAAAGATTACTCAACTAGGTACAAAAGGAAAACCGCAAAAAGTATTGCCCATCCATCTGATTTAGAACAGCATAAAAAGTATTGCAAGCCTAATTACAGCAGGTCACTGGGCCGTGGTTAGGACGTACCCATGAGTTACATGTGAACAAATAAAACTCAGTAGTCATCCCGCAAATTACCCAATAACAAATACTTAAATTCTTCAGGCTTCTGCTTCGTAAGCAATGATATTACCGTCATCATCCGAAGTAATAATATGCAGTTTGCAACCTTCGAGCGGTTTAGGAGCAGGGGGATATCGGTTCTTAGTTTTATATTGTTTGGAGTGAATATCATCTGTATAAAATTCTTCTAACCAATTATCTACGGCTGTTGCAAAACTCTCTATTAAATCCTGACGTAGCTCTTGCCTAGATAACTTCTTCAAGAATTTGGTAGCAATTTTCTCATCAACTTGAGCGAAGGAAACACCAGTACTCACATTTGGAGCTACTATCATTAGGAAGATTCCATTCAGTATCCTTGCTGCTCTTTCTCTAGCTGTGTTATATGTTGGATACATCTTAGGGTGAAAAGGTTTGCCTATCTTTGGCCGGTAACAAAAAATCTCAAAACCAGAGCCGATTATTATAGGGTAAGCACTGTTTAGCTTAAGATCCACTAGCTTAAGACCTATCAGCATTTCCTCTAGTTTTGAATCTTTGAAGTTTATCATTTCAACATAGTTTACTTTTGTTTCAAAATTGATTTCATGAATTCGGACCATTAGGATTGGCTGTCCTCGCCAAACAATAAGTCCCACTTCATCACTTCTGATGATTTCACCAACAAATAAACAAAGATTTTGAACAAATTCTCGACTAGGATCAATGACTAACTTTTTGCTGAAAACCCATTTAATGTCAGTTACTTTTATTACTTTCATCATTTTTGAAGGTTTTTGCATGAAAAACTTGTCGCTCTTGAAATAAGGGATGTTTAAACAAACAACTTTGATTATTGTTATAACTATAAAAATGGTGCATAGAAGTAGACTAAAGAAAAGTTTTTCTTTGTCCTCATGCCTCTATAGGTTCTACTTAGATCGTTGGTGCTGAAGATGCGACTGACCCCACGTGAAAAGGCAGAGAAGGCCCTTGCAGCAGTCTTTGATCCTGTTGATGTCATCGGCAGAGCGGTAATGGGAGATTTGTGGAAAACCTTGTGTGAATCTATACAGGACGCGGTTGCACTCAGTCTGCTACTCCAGATTCCAAGCTTAATTGGGCGGTGGATTCTAGGCAAGGAGTTTTCAGGATTTGATGCTTGCATGCACGAAAACCCGTTTGGAGTTAATCGCTATGCATGTTTCATTATTGTTGCTTCAGACTTTTGCCTATGGATCGTTTTAGCAGGTCGGGTCATCAGCCGTTTTTTAGCAGACCTTAACCAACTTCTTGCCAAGAAGGGAGGTGGACGTGCGGGTAATCCTTAACGTGCCAGTACTTTCAAGGCTTCAAACTTTAATGAAGCAGATACTTCCAGTCTTCTTAGGATTTGCAGTCATGCTGTTAATTACTAAGGGCTATCCACCATCCTCTTGGTTAGCCACCTATGTCACTGTGAGCATCTTTCTTGTTGCTTTAGATGAATATAGAAAAAACTTTCATTTTTCAGAACTCAAAGAGGATTTTTTTGAGTTAAGCAAAAAAGAAGTAGCTCAGCAAACTTTGATAAATAAGAATGCTCAATTAGAAATACTCCAACGCAATGTTCACGAATGGAATGATTGGAGACAAGAGTCAACTTCAGAAATTAATCTAAGCGGGATCAACCTACGTGAAATTGATCTCTCTGGAGCCGATTTTTCTGATGCTAATCTGCGTGGAATTAACCTGCGGGGAGCTAACCTTGCCAAGGCGAACCTTCAGTACGCAGACCTGCGGGATTCATACCTTAGCAGAGCTAATTTACATCGAGCTAATCTTGCTGGTGCTAACCTTAGCGGGGCTAATCTTAGTGAGACAAACTTTAGCAGAACTGATCTTAGTGAGGCTAACCTTAGTAGATCACACTTAAGCGGAGCAGATTTCAGTGAAGCTAATCTCTGTGAAGTTAACTTCAGCAGAGCTAATCTTAGTGAGGTCAACTTTAGTAGAGCTAATCTCAGCGAGTCTAATTTTCTATCGGCTGACCTTAGTGGAGTCAACGCTCAAGGTTCTGATCTTAGTGGAGCCAACCTTATTGGAGCTGATTTAAGCGGAGCTAACCTTCAAGAAGCTAACCTTAATGGAGCCAACCTCTATAGGACTGATCTTTGTGGCAGTAGTCTTCTAAACACCATCCTTAGCTACGCTAACCTTACTGGTGCTAATCTCAGTGAAGCTGATCTCACTAGTACTAGTGTAGAAGGGACAATTTTCGGGAACAACCGTGGTTTAAAAGAAGAAGATAAGGCAAATTTACGTGCCCGTGGAGCTACCTTCCGAGATATGCCAGACTCTGACGTTTCAGCTTTCATAGAACGTTAATACTAAGCTGACAAAATTGCGATTGTCCTAATGCAATAACAGGATGTGTTAAGAGTACATCTTGGGAGGGTGGTGATCGCCCTTCTACGACTGAGCAGTAACCTAATCTAGAAACAAGGAGAATTGTAATACAGCAAAATTAAAATTTTAGAAGGACAATAAAATAGGACATCAGGAGAGTAACTAAGTATCATGTGAGGGGGATGATTCAATCATTTAGCAATGTTGGCACTGAAGATATTTTTAACGGGCAAGACACCAAAGCTGCTCGTCGCACCTGTCCCCAATCACTCTGGAAGGTTGCCGCACGAAAACTCGATCAATTAGATTCTGCGGCAGAGTTAGACGATTTACGAGTACCACCAGGAAACCGTTTAGAAGCATTAGAGGGCGATCGCGTTGGACAGTATAGTGTTCGTATTAACGATCAGTATCGCCTTTGCTTTACCTGGCACGAGAATGAACCTAGCAACGTAGAAATTGTTGATTACCACTAGCCGTCACCTTAGTTAATCCAATGATTCGAGTTCCTACTCATCGTGTACCCACCCATCCTGGGGAAATGCTACTGGAAGAGTTTTTGCTGCCCGTCAACCTGCCTCTTCAAGAACTTGCCGCCGCGATCTACGTCCCCATGGCGCATATTCAGGCGATTGTGCAGCAACAGCAGTCCATTACGCCTGGGCTTGCTTTACGGTTAGCAAAATACTTTGGCACCTCAGTCGATTTCTGGATGAATCTACAACTGCGCTGGGATTTGTACCACGCATTAAATGCAGAAGCAGATACTCTGTCTCAAATCCAGCCTCGCTCTGCCTAACATCTGCTTTATTAGGCAGAGCCTCTAGGTCAGCATTTCCATGCTTTGCGTGGAAAGAAAGGGTTGATGTTTCTATTTTTCAGCATCCTGGCTTGAAGGGCCTAAATCATCGGGGAGCCGATCAACTGAACATTGCAAAATATGAAGCAGTGCTTTGAACTGACGGATGGTTAGCTTTGGTTCTGCTCTGCCCACTTCCCAATTGCTGACCGTTTGCACTGTAATCCCAAGAGCGTCTGCTACTTGCTTTTGAGTCAGGTTACGAATTCGCCTTAACCGGACTAACGCAGATTCTTGTTCTAGCTCCTCGGTCATTTATGCCTAAATTGATTTATATAAAACAGATTGACAAGCAGCCCTAAATCGATTTAGATAAGATAGAGGCTTAAATCAAACTGCCTCCTCAGAGACAGCACTAGTCAGAGGCATATCCTCACCATCTGGCATCTCTAAGTTTCTCACTATCCAAGTAACTTAAGGCATTTTAGTCCAGTCAGTTGGCTGTTTGTTCTGCTTGCCCTCAAGCAGTCAGGCCAAGTTGAGGCTTTGCCATGCCTATTTACCCTTGCCGCGACGCTAATAGCGCGATCGCCCACTTTCCCATGCCATCCTATCGAGATTCCCTGCATCCCTGGTGCATCGTCCGCTCTTTTCCCAACACTCATACCCTGGTTGTCGCTCGTTTTCGTCGTCGCAGCGATGCAGAAGCTCAGCTGAGAGCCTTGCAACGTCTGATTCCAGCGGCTACCTTTTGCATTGTGTTCGATGCAGGACAACATTCTGACCCGCCTGAAACCGAGGGAGAAGACAGCTAAAGGCGATCGCTAATCAGGGTAGCACCCACTTGTCAGGGCGATCGCTGAACTTTCTGATGGCGGAGAACAATTTGCCTCGCTTCACAGATGCCGTGTCTCTGCGGGTGCCGCCCACCAGTTGTTGTTGCGTCCATCGGCATACTGAACCGGAGCATCAACCAGCTCTTGCAAATCTACGTTGTCGAGGGCAGCGGGTTTGACCGAAACGTAGTCACCGCCAAGCTCTTCAAGGTATCCACGTCCAAACGGGCGGACACCACAGCGTTTACAGAATAGATGATGACTGCTCTGGGTATTAAACTGGTAGTCACTCAGATCATCTTCACCCGCGAGCAGTCGAAATGCGTCAGGCTTGATGATTACGCTCCAATTTCGAGTCTTAGTACAGATTGAGCAATTACACTTGCCTGTGCCCAAACTCAGATCGATATCTGCTTCAAAACGAACAGCGCCGCAGTGGCAGCTTCCAGCGTATGTCTTTTTCATGGGTGCATCTCCATAACGACTTCATAAGAACTTTGCTGACCGAGTTTCAGAAAATTCTTATCCTCAACCTCTCAGGAATCAGAACAATGGTGGCTCGCTTTTTCTCTCGGATTATCTCTCGCCTTAATAGAACAAGGTTTCCTGCGATCGCCTTTGTTGGCTTTACAGCCTTGCTTCTGCTCTGGTTTATATCTCCCGTTTTGTCTCAAGAATCGTTAGAAGAGAAGGTATTTAACGAGGTTTGGCAAACAGTTAACGATAATTTTTATGATGACAATTTTAACGGAATTGACTGGGCAGCAATGCCAGACAAGTATAGACCTCAAATCAGGCAAGTACAAAGTCGTCAGCAGTTTGCGGAGGTCATTAATCAGATGCTAGCTGAATTGCAAACCTCCCACACCTACTTTTACACCCTAAGCGAAACTGCTTACTACCAACTTTTAGGGATTTTTCAACCTGAAATCAACGATCTACCAGCTACTGCAAAAGCACTATTTCCCAACGATAGATATGAGTACACCGGCATTGGTATTTTCACTAAAACCAGCCACGAAAAAACTTTTGTCAGCGCGATTTTGGAGGGCAGCCCAGCGGCGATCGCAGGTTTAAGGGTAGGCGATGAATTACTTAGCGTAGATGGCAACCCCTATCAACCGATTGAGTCATTTACAGGTAAAGCAGGACAAGACGTAACGCTGTTAATTCAGCGATCTGCTGATCCCACCAGCCAGCAGGAGATTAATGTCACTCCTCAAACATTCGACACGACGACCTTGTTTAAAGAGGCGCAGCAAGCCAGTACTCAAGTGGTTGAGCAACAGGGTAAACGCATTGGCTATATTCACATTTGGTCAAATGCGGCTGATCTTCATCAACAGCAGATGATGGAAGATTTGATGTTTGGCAAGCTCGCCGATGCCGATGGTTTGGTATTAGATATTCGTGACGGATGGGGAGGAGGTTCGATCGCCTATCTCAATTTCTTTACGGGCGAGAGTCCGAGCATCACCAGTATTAGACGAGATGGAAGTGCATTCATCGCCGATTACCGCTGGAAAAAACCCGTAGTTCTTCTGATGAATGAGGGCAGCAGAAGCAGCAAGGAAATTATCGCCTTTGGCTTTCGGCAAGCTGAAATTGGGACTTTAGTCGGCACGACCACCGCAGGCGCAGTTGTAGCGGGACGCGGCTTTGTGATGCAAGACGGCAGTTTGCTGTATGTTGCTGTAGCAAATGTGTTGGTAGATGGCAATCAGAGATTAGAAGGAAAGGGAGTAACCCCAGATATTCCTGTGGCTTTTCCGTTGGAATACGCAGAAGGCGTTGACCCTCAAAAGCAGCAGGCGATCGCTACATTAGTTACTGCTATTGAACAGCAACACCACCATTAACTGCAACCGCTTTATCAAGAGAAGATAAGAAACAAAGCAGAGTTTCCTACCCGCTAACGTAGCGCTACGCACATACTTTAAATTCGATGTGTAAATTTTGTAGGGGCATAGCAATACCATGCCCCTACGAGGGGGTTGAGAGCCGTGAATCATACCCGCATTCAGCAACGCCTCAATTACTTTTTGTTTACGGTGTGCCCGTGTTCGACTCGGTGATGTCGTTGCTGTCACTTGGAGGTGGCTCTGGCTCTGCACCTGAACGAAGTGCAGCGTTCACCGTAACACTTTGAACACCCTTGATTTCTCTGGCAAGTGTCTCAATCTTATCGAGTTGAGCTTGGTCAACCACTGTGCCTGCAACTGTTACCGCGCCATCTTTTGCTTCAACTGTTAACTCAGCTGCGGGTAGATTAGCTTCAAGTTTTGATCTCACCTCACTCCGCAGATCGCCGTCCGCTTTCTCAGCATCGCCTCCCGTTATGTCATTGCGCTGCTCAGCAGAGCGAATATCAGAGTTTAGCTGCCTGCGACGTAGCTCGGAAGTTGCATCGTCTTGGTTAGTTTCGGCAGTGGGTTGATCCAAATCAGCTTCAGCATTAGCCGCCGAATCAGGAGCACTGCTGCTGGTTCGAGCGGTAGAGCAACCTACGGCACTGATTAACAAAACGCTACCCAAAAGTAATGAAGTTACTTTTTTCATAATCTGAATCCAATGATGTTGTAAAAAACGTTTACTGCACAAACTTTGAAGGCAAATTCAAAGGCAAATTATTTAGCAGCAATGCATTAGAAATAGCCTGAAATTTCTAATATTCATCTAATGCTTTTAATGCATTGCTGATAAAACTACACCTAAGTGCGATCGGATGGAAAATCAACCGGTCCCTCTACTCTTGGATGCCCTTTAACTTTGACATCCAGTTCCTCATGACGAACGGTCTCTTCAGCATTCACAACTTCCTGGTTGACTTCCTTCCGTAAGCTGACTTCTTCTCGCACAAAGGCTTGTTTTTGGATGTTTGGTGTTTCTTCGTACATCTCCATCCGCATTACTTCGCCTTCACGGAAGTCCGCATCGCTAGGAGCTACAGCTTTACCGATTTCAGACGAAATGCGCTTAACCACAATGCGCTCTTTCTCGATTGGAACTGCAACCCTAGCTGTCTCTGTTTCAACGTGCTTGCTAACCGTTACCTCGCCTGCTTTTTGCCGGGTTTTCCCGACCCGCAGTTGTTCTTCGTAAAGCCGAACTGATTCACTATCAGTGACTGCTCGAACCGGGGTTTCAACGGTGCTACTCGGCGGGTTGATTGGAGCAGCAACAGGTTGCGCCTGCTCAACGGTTTGGGTGTGGGAAGCATCCGTTACGTTGTAAATGCCCCAGTCTTGAATGGTGTGCCGCTTGAGAACTTGTTCAGCGTGCTGAACATCGGCATCTGTACCTTGCACCATGACCAAGTAGTCACCACGAGAAACGCGATCGCTATAGACCTGCGCTTCTTTTTCAGGAATGCCTAGCCCAACCAGCGCTCCCAGCAAACCACCTGCTGCTGCTCCAATTGCGGTTCCCGAAAGAGCCGTCGCCAGCACGGTTGCTCCAGCCCCAGCTAACATCACAGGCCCGATGCCAGGAATTGCTAAAACGCCCAAACCCACTAACAACCCAGTGAGTCCCCCCAAAGCGCCTCCTGATACTGCACCTGTTTTGGCTCCGTCATCAGCTTTGTTGCCTACATGCTCACTCACGCTTGCACCAGCAAGTTTATCAGTGCGGTCATCTCTGGCAATTACGGAGACTTTGTCCATTGGGAAGCCACTACGCTCCAGCTCGTGCAGCGCTTGTTCTGCTGCGCGTCGAGTGGGAAACGTTCCGATCGCTCTTCTGGTTTGAGTTAAAGCCATACTTCCGCCCTTTCATCTAAAGTAAACCTGTATTTCTTACTTCATGTTGGGTCAGCTTGACGGCAGTCGTGTTCCCCTAAAGACTGAGCCCAAAATGCTCGAAAGAAATAGCTTTCGGCTAATACCTCATATTGCTTTCAGCCCTATGAATACTTTTGTTCACTCCTTTTTCCACTAAATAATTCAGGGATGTATCCCTGCTTCCCTTGATCTTTTAGTACCTAATCTTTAATCGGGAAGAGAGTAAAGTATTTAGGTAATTTTTACTTGAGGTGGTAGTGGTAAGATTAAAATACTCTACACAAGAGTGTTCGCGTAGCGCTTGCACTAGACTTGACTGCCCAATTGGGTTGTGTGATTGAAGCACAATTCAGCGATCGCAAACACAAAGTAAATCAATCTGATATTTCTAATCCCTAACACCGAGCTTTAATCCTTGCTTTACCCGTATGAATCCTTTGAAGTTGCGCCCTGAAGATTGCTCAGCCTTTGGACAGTTGGTGTTGCAGTATCTTCAAGACAACCCTCAAACCAACATGAGTCAGCTTGCTAAACAAGTGCATATTTCTCGTGCTGGATTGGGCTGGATTTGCCTCAAGCGCAGTGGTCCTGATGAGGAAACTGCTAAGCGGATTTCAGAGGTGATTGGCGCTGATCTACGAGAGGTTGCACGACTAGTGCATGAAAACAAAGTAGAAAATTTGTCAAATTTGGGTGGGTTAAACTACGTTGCTAAGGTGAATGGCAACAGGGTGAAGCGATTGATTCCTGTCTCTGATGCTCTCGCGGGGTTAAATAGTCTTTATCAAGCATTTCATCAGGTCACAAGAAGCGTCTCACTTGCCGAGAAGCCGTCAGAATTCCAAATTTACAAGCAGTCGTTTGAACTGCTAAAAGCACACCTTCTCAAACCTAAACAGAGAGCTTCTAAACATTCTGATAGCTTTAATTCGCCTGATCAAAATTGATATCTTTACCAGATTGATATCCTTGTCAGGCTGAAGCGATGCCTTGCTCAGAGGTTCGCTCCAGACACCCTGTCTCCTGACTAGCGTTTCATTCACCAATGACATGAGGAAGAAAAGCCCGTCTCACTTCCGATGCTCCCCGTAGGCTTGGCTCGATCGTCGCTGTGAACCAGGATAGATCGCCTTTGAGGAAATGAGCGTGGAGATCAACGAGCTTTCCATAGCGGTTGGCGATCTCTTGAATTGCTGTATTTATGCGCTGAAGGTTTTTGCGGGCGATCGCTGGCTCAATTCCTGAAAAATTGAGCCTGTCGTCTCCCAAGGTTGGATCGTACACATTACCTAGCAAAACAGGGCGAATGGGAAGGTGCTGCACAAAGGTGTCGAGAGCGTTAGCAAAGGTGGCAATTCCTGGTCCTGTATCTTGCATGAGTCCACGAAGCAGATCGTTCCCACCAACAGTGATCAGGGCAATTGCTTTTCCTTCAACCCGCAATCCTTGTGCTTGAGTGGGCAGACCCGCAACTGTTGCCCCATCAACGGCACGATGTTCAAGTCGGGCAGATCCATGTGAGGTAAGGTCTTGACCCTGAAATTCGGGAAACAGGCGATCGTCGTTCTGAACCAGCAGTTGTCCTGGATGAACGCCAAATTCGTTGTATCGTCCGCAATCTAAGATCGAATCACCGAATGTGTAAAGGGTTGTCATGGTTTGCTCCTGCTGAGTGTTTTGCTCCCGCTGATTGCAGCCCAAAAGTGCCAGGAGGCTTACTCCTCCGACTGCCTGGATCAATTGTCGTCGCGTCACTCGCAACGAAGTCATCTCTATTCTCCTCCTTGTCCGACGTTGATTAAGCCGGATAGATCCGCAAACGACGGTTCGGTTCTACTCCAAAGCTGCTAGATTTGAGCCGATAATGCTCAATAAATTCATGCTGCAGCTTGCGAACATGAGCGGAGCGTGGCAGCAACTCGACAGGCTGACCTTTTGGAATCACCACTTGCTCAACGGCTAGTCGCGCTTCTTCCAGGGCATCCCACTCATCATCTTCATCACCGCTGTAAGCAGACTCGCTTGATTCCAAATCAGGCTCTACCGATTTGTCCTCTTGTCCCAATGCCTGCTGTAAGGTGCTGGCAATGTGAGCAACGGTGTTGGCTTTAACCGCATAGATCGGCAGCCCATAGCCTTCTGCCATCCGCCGTAGGTTGGCGTGTTTTCTTAAATTTGCCTTCAGCGTCAAAATTGCATCTGCTCGTTCAACCCCACCCACGACTCGAACCGGCAATTTCAGTTGTTCAATTACTTGTTCAACCAAACTCCGACTCATTTGGTAGGGGTAAAGAGATAGCGATGTCTCTGAGTTGTTTTGAGCCGGTGGAATGGCGTCTATCTCCCAATCGCTCAGTAAGCGCTCAGGTTGGGGAATCACCAGCGGTTCCGTCTCCACGCGCTGTGGAAATGGCAGCACATGCCCTGCTGCATGTCGTTTGAGTGTTGGTGTGGATGGTGTAGAGTATTGCCCACCCCGACCTGTTCGCCGCCCTAAGGGCACTTGTGGAATCTCTTGGGTAATCGTAATCTGTCCCTGCTCATTCACAGTTCTGATTTGACGCGCAGGCTGATTTCCACGCAGGAGGCGATCGACGGTGTCGGTTACACTCTCATGCACAACCCACTTTTGGCGTTCCTGCATTTCAACCGCAATCTCGAAGGTTGGAGGTGCTTTTCGCTCTAGCACACTCTTCTGGGAACCACGACGACGAGCTTCGTCATCGCCTAGGGTTACAGATTGGATACCACCCACTAGATCTGATAGGGTTGGGTTCTTGATCAGGTTCTCCAACTGATTGCCGTGAGCCGTACCGACGAGTTGCACCCCGCGTTCGGCGATCGTTCGGGCTGCTAGTGCCTCTAGTTCAGTGCCGATCTCATCAATTACGATGACCTCTGGCATGTGGTTTTCCACCGCCTCAATCATCACCTGATGCTGTAACTCAGGACGCGCCACCTGCATTCGTCTTGCCCGTCCGATCGCTGGATGAGGAATATCCCCGTCACCTGCAATTTCATTGGAGGTGTCTATGATCACGACCCGCTTGTTCAGGTCATCTGCCAGAACACGAGCAATTTCCCGCAAAGCTGTCGTCTTACCCACACCTGGACGACCTAACATCAGAATCGATTGTCCTGTTTCGACTAGGTCGCGAATCATGGCGATCGTTCCTTCGATCGCACGACCGACCCGACAAGTTAGTCCGATGATTTCGCCTTGACGGTTGCGAATGGCACTAATGCGGTGCAAGGTTTGTTCAATTCCTGCCCGATTATCTGCTCCAAAATGACCCACGCGATCAGTGCAATCTTGCAATTGCCCCTGAGTGACCACTTGCTCTGAGAGATACTCGGCTTGATTGGGAAACCGGGCTTCTGGTCGTCGTCCTAAATCAAGCACCACTTCAACCAAAGCGTCGCGCTGAGGATGATGATATAACGATTGCCCAATCTCCTGAGGCAGCATCTCCAGCAGTAGCTGAAGTTCGTTTGTTGTATGCATTCTATAAACTGGCGTATCAGCGCCGATAAAAGAACGTAATTTATGTTGCAAAGCTTGCTTTTACCAAGTCCCAGGTAGCAAAACGTAGCAGATGAGTGGGGACTGGGTGGACTGAGTGAATTGTATAAATGTCTTTGATTTACATCCTAGACCTAGGAATCTTGCTATAGAAGATCTTGATTGTAACAAACCCACCTTTAAAGTATTGGATGAGAACCGAACGTTTTAGTGCGGATCGTGGCGTTGCCAAATGCGGGTACGACTCCCGGATCTCAATCCCCTTTGTAGGGGCATGGCATTGCCATGTCCCCACGAAATTCATACATCAAATTAGCAGTAAGTTGGCAATGCCTGGAGCATTTCTTTCAATACAAAAGCTGCTTAAAGAAAATAAGCCAAATGGTAGAACGCACACAGGGGGAAAGCTCCCAGTTACAAAACTTTAGATGGAGCAAACTCAAGTATTGGATAGATTAACCTTAAAATCATATTCTAAACAACACTTCCACTATGCAATCTGAATTCTCAATGCCCTATCAGACTGGTGCAAAAATGCCTCAAAACTCCAGTCATGTTAAAAACTCCAGCAAGGCAAAACTGACGACCTCAATTTCACCTCCCAACATTGAGGGTTCTCCAAAAGAGCAAAATTGACGTTCAGGAGGGTTGCAGTATCTCCAACAGTTGCTTGGAAGGTATGCTGAGGCGTTTCGCTACGAAATAGGTAGTTTGTGTGGCGATCGCCCTCATTCAGGGCTTGCTCGAAACAACCATTTTCTACAAGTTGCCTTTAGAAGATTACATCCAAAGTTGAATCTACAGACCGGAAGGAAACGTTTCTGGAACTTCTGTCGCTTCAGGCTGGCCTAGGTGATCGAGCGGTTCTACTGCATGGGTATGGTCAATGTGAATTACTGCATCAAATTGTGCCGGAAGTTGAGCTTTAAAGTAATGGCTTCTACGCTCGGTTCGGGGTGAATAAACCACCCCGATCGCCCTTTCTAGGCGTGCTTTTTGCAGTCCTGTAATCGCTGAATTATCGTGACGTAGATTCAACCAAAACTGAGGCAGTTCAACCTGATGAAAGACTGCTTCGTAGCTTCCGGGTAAAGCCGGTCTAACTTGCTTTACCTCGACCGGATCTCCCCAATGAGAAGCTGCTGCTACGGTTCCGCTGTAGGTAGTAAAACCAATGAGAACAGCCTCTTGTCCATAACGTTCTCGCACCAGTTGCCCTAAGTTCCACTCACCTGCTTTTTTCATATCGGTTGCCCGTGCATCTCCCAGGTGAGAATTGTGCGCCCAGACAACAATCTTGGGCTGTTTTCCCTGGCGGTTAAGGTGGGCAATGAGATGATCTAATGTCTCTGCCATGTGGCGATCGCGCACATTCCAGGAACTCTCTCGATCTTGAAACACTGAGCGGTAATAGGCTTCTGCGTTTTTGACTAGACGGGCATTCTGTTCTGCGTAGAAGAAGTCATCTTCTGCTACACGTCCATCCCGTTGAGCATACTCTCCCTTATGGCGCTGCAATTCCATCAATTGATTGATAGCTTCATTTTCACAGGGAGTAGTTAAGCCAAAAGTGGTCGCGTATCCGTAACTTTGCGAGTCTTCGCCAGCCTGGTCAAAGCAGGAATAACGATGACGGGCCTGTTTTGCTGCTTCCGGATCAACCTGTTCTAGATATTTCAGCACGGCCTCCATTGAGGCATACATACTGTAGAGATCTAGCCCATAGAACCCTACTTTTGCGCTATAGTCAGGCAGGGTGTCGTTATATTGACGTAGCCAGTCTACGAAGTTCAATACATCAACATTTCGCCACATCCATAGCGGAAAGTCTTGGAAATCGTCCAAAGCATCTGTTGCTGTTACATCTTTGCTAATGCCCCGGACAAAGCGATCGACCCGATCAGCGTTGGGAAAATCAGCTTCTACTGCTACTGCGACAAAACCTTTCTCCTGAATTAACTGTTTTGTCAGGTCTGCTCGCTGCTGATAAAACTCATGAGTGCCGTGGGAAGCTTCTCCAATCAACACAAATCGAGCATCCCCAATAAGCTCCAGCAAAGAATTATAGTCTTGCTCGGCTCCAGTTAAGGGATGAGCAAGTTGTTGAATACTGTTTATTAGAGGGGCGATCGCTTCCGACATGACTTTCAAAAAGCCTCGATTGAATTTAGCTATGATAGTGCCTACATCAGATCAATTTTGCGAAACAGTTTCCATTGCGATGATGTCATAATACTTCCCTCCAAATATCAGTGATGACAAAAAGCTGTGTTACTCTTTCGTGAGTTTGCTCTCATAGTATTGAGGGTCAAAAATAGCTCCATCCACCCTTAGGATTAGTGCGATTTCACAAAGGACAGTATTCCGTGTCACGCGTATTGGTAATTCACAACAGTGTATGGATCTTTCCAACTTTGAATAACTGAGAGCAATCCTAAATGGATTGTGAGAGTCCACTTTTTAAGGGGTGCCTCTCACAACCTGCTCATCTCACCAGTAATTTAGGACTGCTATAGATGTAGTGAAAACTACGAAGCTTCACGTGAGTCTAGCGACACAGACATGATGATTGATGCCAATCTTGCTATTTAATCTTGCTGGAAGCCATTTTCAACACAGCTTGTAGCAATGTATCTGGGTCAACAGGCTTGGCCAAATGCTGCTGAAATCCTGCCGCAAGTGCTTGCTGTCGGTCTGATTCTTTAGCATCGCCTGTTAGGGCGATCGCTGGCACCTGCCCCCCTTGCTCCGCCGTCAATTCTCTAATTCGGCGAATCAAGGTATAGCCATTCTCCTCAGGTAACCTAATCTCACTCACCAGGATGTCTAGTTGTCGCTTTAGAAACGCTTGCAGTGCGTCGCTGGTTGAACGAACTGCTGTTACATCTGCACCGTAAGTCTCAAACAGAAAAGCGAGAAATTGAAGGTTGTCATTCCCATCGTCTACGACCAACACCTTCAAACCGTTCAGGTTTAGATCATTATTTGAAGTCATAGAGCAGGAGCTTTAACAAAGTCTTTGAATATGGTTAATTATGCTCACTGAGAAACTCGCCTATCGTCGTCTAGCTTACCAAGCTTCAGATCTCCATCTTTAGATAGATGCACTACAAAGGTTAATAGTGGCGATCGACACATTGGCGGATTAAGCGTTATCCCTGCTCTTTCCATTCCCTTTAAAGATAGATGTTGTTCAAGACAGTTCAGGCAATGTTGGAATGACTCATCAAAAAAGGGAAGTTATGGCAATCGAAGGGGTAATTCTGGATGTGGACGGCACCTTGGTCGTGAGTAATGATGCTCATGCACAAGCTTGGGTTGAAGCATTTGCGGACTATGGCTATGAAATTTCTTTTGACCAAGTTCGTCCTCTCATTGGCATGGGTGGCGACAAGGTTGTTCCTCGCATGGTTTCTTCCCTGAATGGCAAGAATGGCACTGGCAAGGAAATCGCCAATCGACGTAAGGAATTGATTATCAGTAAGTTCGGTGCTCAACTTCCACCAACAAAGGGGTCACGGGAGCTAGTGAAGAAGTTGCAAGCAGAGGGGCTGCATTTAATCATTGCCAGTTCTGCGACTGAGGAAGAAATGGGAGTTTTACTTAAGGCTGCTCAGGTCGATGATTTGATTTCGGAATTCACGACTTCTAGTGACGCAGAAGAGTCGAAACCAGAACCAGATTTGGTAGAAGCTGCTTTGGATAAAGCCCAGTTGCAGCCCGATCGCACCATCATGCTAGGAGACACACCCTACGACATTGAATCAGCAGGGAAAGCGGGTGTGGGCGTAATTGCCTTTCGCACAGGTGGATTCAGTGATGAGCAGCTTCAAGGGGCGATCGCCATCTACGACGATCCGAGTGACTTGCTAAATCACTATGAGACCTCGGCGATCGCAGGGGAGGGTTGACCTTCTGCTAGAGCTACAAACCGGGGCGACAGCAGCGCAAAACGCAACGAATTTAACTCAAAGGCTTTTGAAGCACTGGTTTGTAGTTTAAACATCACTACAGCTTCATCATTGGCTCATTCTAAGGATATGGCGATCGCCCCTACACTCATTCCATTAGTTTGAGGGAGGCGAACAATTCATAGCCATAGAATGGTTGCCAATGCTCCGTTTTGGAGTAATTTTTGCGTCACTATTTAGAGCTAAACTTTCACAACTTTCTAGCACCATAACAATAAAAATGTTCCTCGCCCGGATTACGTTATCCTCACTGCGTGCGTATTGGACTCGACTGCTCAGGCGACCCCAGGGGCGATCGCTGTCATCATTTTCTCTGGTGTTTGCGATCGCCTTGAGCTTGAGTCTTGTGCTTTCTGCTTGCGATTCAGGTCTGTTGAATAAATATGTTGCAGTACCTCAATTTAGCATTGGGTTAGATCGAGAAAATGTGATTCGGTTAGGGCATCAAAAATATGGAACGCTGAGCATTGTCAGAATGCAGCGGTCGGTCGAAGAACGACTGAAACCCCTCGGCGTTACGGTGCGCTGGAATCAATTTTCCACCGGGCCACAATTGCTAGAAGCGTTGAACGCGGGGCGGCTTGACTTTGGACATGCTGGAGAAGCTCCCCCTGTCAATGCTCAAGCCGCAGGAGCGTCCTTGCTCTATGTGGGTAGTCAACCTCCCAACCCCGCAGGCGAGGCAATTTTAGTACTCCCAGATTCTCCAGTTCGTCAGGTTGCTGACCTAAAAGGCAAAAGAATCGCATTCAACAAAGGCTCAAACGTGCATTACTTCGTAGTGAAAGCACTGGAAAAAGCCGGATTAGACTATAGCGATATTGAACCTGTTTTCTTGCCGCCCGCCGACGCACGAGCCGCTTTTGAGCGCAAGAATGTAGATGCCTGGGCAATTTGGGACCCCTTTTTCGCAGCGGCTCAATATGCAACTGATGCTCGAATTCTGACAGACGGGCAGGATATTATTGCAAATCGTGAGTTTTTTCTATCTTCACAGCACTTTGCCCAAACCCATCCCGATCGCCTTCAAATGGTTTTAGATGTCATTGCAGAGACGGCTGAATGGGCAAAACCACGACCCAGAGAGGTTGCCGCTTTAATATCCCCCCTACTGGGCATTAATGTTGAGGTTTTGACACAGGTTTCTGCTCGAACAAGCTATGGTCTGAATCCAATCACACCAGAAGTTGTCGCTTATCAACAAGAGTTAGCTGACACATTTCATCGTCTGAAGCTAATTCCAAATCAGATTGATATCAAACAAGTGGCGATGATGAATCCACAGATGAATCAACAAACAAATCAACAACAGTCATCATCGTTAGAGCGATCGCCAGTTACCACTAACCCATGACCCCAGAAAATTGATATGCACCGCAGACTTCCTAAAGTAGTCATAGGACAACTCACTCCTTGGATTTTGCCCATTACTTTGCTCATCCTTTGGCAAATTTTGGTGCAAATAGGCTGGCTCTCAACTAAAGTATTGCCTGCACCATCTGATGTGGTGATTGCAGGAGGATGGCTAGCTCTGACAGGAGAATTATCTCGTAACCTGATTATTAGCACCGTGCGTGCCATTATCGGGTTCTTAATTGGAGGCTCCATCGGCTTTGGTTTAGGATTGCTGAATGGTATTGCCCGTCCTGCCGAAGAAGTGTTAGATACCTCCGTACAGATGATCCGCAACATTCCCCATTTAGCCCTGATTCCACTCGTCATCTTGTGGTTTGGCATGGGCGAGGAGGCAAAGATCTTTTTAGTCGCGTTGGGTGTCTTTTTCCCAATCTATCTCAACACCTTTCATAGAGTTCGCTCAGTTGATCCAGAATTGATTGAGATGGTAAAGTCCTACGGTTTACAGGGCTGGTCTTTATTCAGAAAAGTGATTTTCCCAGGAGCATTAAGTTCAATTTTGGTGGGTGTGCGCTACGCGCTCGGCATCATGTGGCTGACGTTGATTGTGGCTGAGACCATTACCCTGGACTCTGGCATTGGCTACATGGCGATGAATGCGCGTGAGTTTATGCAAACCGATGTCGTCGTCTTGAGTATTCTTATGTACGCCATTCTTGGAAAGTTAGCCGACGTTGCCACCCGTGCGGTCGAGAAGAAATGGTTGAAGTGGAATCCAAACTACCAGACTGTTTAAGCAGAAATTTTAAAGCATGTCATTAATAAGAAATTAATAAGAAATTAATAAGGGTGTATCACTATGGAAAGGGCAAGCGGTGCAGATGTAAAAATCATGGGTTTAACGAAAACCTATGGGGATAAAACAGTTCTACAAAATCTTAATTTAGAAATTGCACGCGGAGAGTTTGTGGCGATCGTTGGGCGCAGCGGTGGCGGTAAAAGTACGCTCCTGCGGTTGATTGCAGGATTTGAAGAGGCGACAGACGGAGGCATCCTGATTGATGGAATGCCACTGCATGGACGCAATCGAGCAGCCTGCACCATGTTCCAAAATGCGCGTCTCCTGCCCTGGGAGCGAGTGCTTGAGAATGTTGGATTAGGACTACACCAGAAAAACTGGCGACAACAAGCACAACAAGCGTTAGCACAAGTCGGATTAGCGGAACGAGCTGGGGAGTTGCCGGCTGTTTTGTCGGGTGGTCAAAAGCAGCGGGTTGCCCTCGCTAGATCTCTGGTTAGAGAGCCGCGCTTACTTATGTTAGATGAACCGCTTGGTGCCCTTGATGCCTTGACTCGAATTGAAATGCAGCGGCTAATTGAAAGCATTTGGCAAGAAAAACAGTTCTCTGTGTTTCTCATTACTCATGATGTGGATGAAGCGGTAATGCTTGCCGATCGCGTCCTCTTAATCGAACATGGTCAGATCAGCCTGGATATGCCTGTGCCACTGCCCCGCCCCCGTCAACGAAAATCACGGGCGTTTGTAACCTTGGCAGAAGACATTCTAGAGCGGGTAATGGGAAATCAGGTGAATTTGATGAGTGTTTAATTAGCTCAGTATTTAAGGGAAGCCAAAACCTCGTTGTAAGGGACAACGCCTGCGACAGCATGGTTCACCTGCTTAGCCATACGAGAATTCTGTTTCATCAACATGGGCGGACTTAATTTTGATTGCTTCTTCTACAAATTCATTAGACTGGAGGGATATCCCTATCTGCTGAAGACTTTCTGTGCGGCTAACGAGAGCGGAAACTTATAGAATGACCGTCAGGTAGAGCTAATGGAGAGGCAACACCACCAAGCATGATTTATGAATGATGATCCGGTCAAACTTCATTTTCAAGTGATCCGGCAGCGAATTACGGCGTTGCAACAGGAAGATGCAGCAGCTTGGCAAGGAATTGATGTTGCGCTTGAAGACCTGCAGGTGATGTGTGAGGAGATGCAGAAAAATTTGGAGGCAACCGAGGTTGTCCAGAATGATTTACTGCATTATCGCGATTTGTTTCGGTCCTGCCCGATCGCCTATTTAGTCACTGACGCTGATGGGGTGATTCTGGAAGCGAACGAGGCGATCGCCAAACTCCTCAATGTACCGGAACGTTATTTAGTTGGAAGACCTCTCGCTTTATATGTGGCAGAAGGCGATCACCCCGCTGGAGAACTGCGAAGCAACCGCTTGGACTTTCGGACTCGATTGAACCAGCTTTCTGAAGCCCGTGAGACACAGATTTGGCAGATAAATTTATGCCCACGGGACGGGCAACCGTTTGCGTCTGAGTTGCATATTGCGCCCCTTGCGGTATCGACAAAGCAGCACGCTCATAGTCCGAATGGGCTAATCGAAATGCGAATTGGGGTGTACGACTTAAGCCGCTCTCAGCAGATCGTTTCGCCTACAGATTTGCACGAAACAATGGCTCGTCTGGCTGAGCAACAACCTTGGGAAGCCAAACGAGCAGAAGGGATATCCCTAATGAAAATACCTCATGCTCTAGATGGCTTACGAGTGCTGGTGGTCGATGACGAAGCAGACATCCGTGAATTTATCACCACTGTTTTGAATCCTATGGCATTGGGGTCAGGGCAGTTGCTAGCGCAGCGGCAGCGCTAGAGGAGCTAGAGCAATTTCATCCTGATATGTTGATGAGTGATATTCGGATGCCCAATGGAGACGGTTATAGCCTGATTCGGCAAATCCGGGCGTTAGAAGCTGGGCAGGGAGGGCACATTCCTGCTGTCGCAATCACCGCTTACCTAGACGAGGATCGGGAGAAAGCGTTGAAGGCGGGCTATGAGACACATTTGCACAAGCTAGCTCATCCCACTACATGGATTGAGATGGTGGCTCAATTAGCTGGATATTGATGAAAGCGGTAAATTTTGAGGGCTGGGCATCGGGATTCATCCTGATTTTCTGCCTATGTCTTTGATCGCTTCGCTCAAGCGGAAGTCTCCAGCAGCCATTCACCGGGAGGAGTGGGAATTGGGCTGGCGATCGCACGTCACCTAACCGAGTTGCACCACGGCAGGATCGAGGTCGCCAGTGAGAGAGCAAGACAAGGAGCAACCTTGACCGTCCGATTACCATTCATGAACGCGGCTGAACTGAACTCAAACGCCTCGGAACAGAAAGCGTAAATTTTATGCAACTCGACAATGACAAGCAGCTCTGCATCAGCGATCCCTTGCAGGATTCGGAAGTACTCCTGCGGGCGATGGTTGAAAATCTGCCGGGTGGAGCTGCGTTTGTGGTTGACTCCGATCTACGCTATCGGCTTGCTGAAGGTGAAGCGCTCTCTGCTGCTGGTTTCAAACCCGAAGATCTGGTTGGGCATACCATTTTTGAGGTATTACCGCCTGACTTAGCTGCGAGCTATGAGGGGCTGTATCGTAAAGGGTTGGCAGGTGAGACATTTAAGCATGAGCACAATGCTCACGATCGCTTCTACATCTCATGGGGCACGCCTTTACGGTCTGCAAATGGTGAAGTCTACGCCGTGCTGGCCGTCTCCTACGACATTACCGATCGCAAGCGTGTCGAAGCTGAGCGCAAACAAGCCGAAGCCGCTGCTGCTGCCGATCTCGAAGACACGCAACGGCTACGAGAACTTAGTACCCGACTGGTGGCTGAAGACGACATTCAAACGCTGTATCAAGAGATTGTAGCCACAGCGATCGCCCTCACCCGCGCCGATGCTGGATCAGTGCAAATTCTCGATGAAGCTACGCAAGATTGTCTGCTGCTGGCGGCTCAGGGTTTTGAGCAAACTATAATCGAGCGTTTCTATCGCGTTAACGCGAGTTCAAACGCCTCCTGCGGTATGACGCTGGCAACGGGCGATTGCGCCTTCATTGACTTTGATGGGCCCCATAAAGACCTCGATGCCTCAGTACGATGGCACTTTGAGGCAGGCTATCTCTCGGCTCAGTCTACGCCGCTGATTTCGCGTTCGGGCAAAGTGATTGGTATGGTTTCGACCCATTGGCGCAAACACCACCGACCGAGCGATCGCGAACTGCGCTTTCTAGATTTGCTTGCCCGCCAAGCGGCTGACCTGATTGAGCAGCGGCAAGCCCAAGTCACCTTACGCGAATCAGAAGAAAAATATCGATTGTTGTTCAACGCCATTAATGAAGGATACTTTCTCATTGATGTAATTTTTGATGAAACTAATCAGCCCGTTGACCTCTTGTATCTGGAGTCCAATCAAGCTGCGATCGCCATGACTGGGCAAGATTTCACCGGACGACGGCTGAGCGAAATTAACCCGAATTATGAACTCTTTTGGTACGAAATCTTTGGTCGCGTTGCCCGCACCGGCAAAGGTGAGCGATTAGAGCGATATGCCAAGCCGGATCAAAAATGGTACGACTTCTACGTGGTTAAAGTCGGTAATGCTAGCGCTCGCCGCATTGCCGTCGTCTTTCAAGACATCACCGAGCGCAAACAGGCAGAAGAAAAATTGCACCGAGCTGCCGAGATGGATGCCTTTCGGGTCAAGCTGTCGGATGCACTGCGATCGCTCACCAATCCGGTTGAAATTCAGGCAGTCGCCGCACGGGTGCTGGGCGAGCACCTCGGCGCGAATCAGGTACACTACGGCGAAACCATCGGCGAGTACGTGGTCATTAGTCAGGGGTACGGTAACGGACTTCCACCTATGGTCGGGCGCTTTCGCTTCATTGATTTTGGCGAACGACTCATAGCTGACTACCGGGCAGGTCGGATATCGCTATCGCGCGATGTGGTCAACGACCCCAACATTACCGAGTCCAAGCGACAAGTTATCACTGGAGCCGGTTTCCGCGCCTATGTCGCTGTGCCGCTCACCAAAGCAGAAGGATGGGTTGCCACCCTCGCCGTTCATAGTATCGCCTCCCACGGCTGGACGACCGATGAAGTAGAGTTGGTGCAGGAAACCGCCGAGTACACTTGGGCAGCGGTTGAACGTGCCCGCGCAGAAAAAGCCCTACGTGAATCGGAGATTCAACGGATTCAAGAACAATCTGCCCGTGAGCAAGAACGCCAACGCGCTGAAGCACTAACAGAACTCGATCGCGCCAAAACGATCTTCTTCAGCAACGTCAGCCACGAATTCCGTACTCCGCTAACGCTGATGCTGGCTCCCCTACAAGATGCCTTGAGCGATCGCGCCCTCCCTCCTGCTCATCGAGAAGGCTTAGATCTGGCTCATCGCAGTAGTCTTCGCTTGCTGAAACTGGTGAATACGCTCCTCAACTTTTCTCGCATCGAAGCCGGACGGATGGAAGCCGTTTATGAACCAGTCGATTTGGCACAGTGCACAACTGAGCTAGCGAGTGTGTTTCGTTCTGCAATCGAGCGGGCAGGTTTGCGACTGATTGTCGATTGCCCACCTCTACCAGAACCTGTCTTTGTAGACCGGGAGATGTGGGAAAAAATTGTCCTCAACCTGCTCTCCAACGCCTTTAAGTTCACCTTTGAGGGCGAAATTACCTTATCCATCAGAGCGGAAGCAGGGGAAACGCTTCAGGCTTCGACTGCCAAAGTTGATAGTTTCACCTCAAAACTCCAAATGCCAGGCTCCAAACTTGAAACTCTGAGCTTGGAACTTGAAACTCCGAGCTTGGAGCCCGAAATTCCGAGCTTGGAACCCGAAACTTCGAACTTGGAACTCGAAACTCCGAGCTTGGAACTTGGAGTCTTGAGATCAGAGGTCAAATCATCACCCTCATTCCCTCGTGTTGTTTTGGAAGTGCGAGATACAGGCGTTGGTATCTTGCTGGATGACCTGCCTCATCTGTTTGAGCGGTTCTATCAGGTGCGAGGCACCCAAGCACGAACCCATGAAGGATCAGGAATTGGTCTAGCCCTGGTAAATGAACTCGTTCGACTACATGGCGGCACCATCAACGTGAGCAGCACTGTAGGGCAGGGAACTTGCTTTACGATCGCCCTCTTCTTTGGCACAGAACATTTGCCCAGCGATCGCCTTCAGGTTGAAGGCGATCGTATTCAGCCAACCCGTACCCTAGCATCAACCGCGATTGATGCAGCCCTTTGTGTCAAAGCAGCAGAGCAGTGGGCTCCTCTGGGGTCCACCGAGACGCAGAGATACGGAGACGCGGAGAATTCTACTGTTTCTCCCACTCCGCGCCTCCCTCTTCCCGCGTTCTCCTGGTGGATGACAACGCTGATATGCGAGAGTACCTGACCCGAGTACTCAGCAAACATGTTCAAGTAGAAGCCGTGGCAAATGGAGGAGCGGCACTGGCAGCCGCTCAAGCGTAAGTGCCCGATCTAATCGTGAGTGATGTGATGATGCCAGAGCTAGACGGCTTTGGGTTACTTCAGGCATTGCGGGCAGACCCACGCATGAGAGAAGTTCCCATCATCTTGCTGTCGGCGCGTGCCGGAGAAGAAGCGATCGTGGAAGGACTGGAAGCTGGGGCAGACGATTACCTGATCAAACCCTTTTCGGCGCAAGAACTGGTGTCTCGCGTCAATGCCCATCTTCAGATGGCACAACTGCGTGGGGAAGCGCTTAATCAAGCAAGAACCACCATTCGCAGAAAGGATGAACTGCTATCCACGGTTTCCCACGAACTCAACACTCCCCTGGTCTCGATTTTGGGCTGGACGCGCCTGCTGAGAACTAATCCCCCCAGTCCGGCCATATTAACCAAAGCGCTAGACACGATCGAGCGCAACGCGACGCTGCAAGCCAAACTCGTGCAAGATTTGCTAGATATTTCTCGAATCACCACAGGCAAGCTGCGGTTGCAGCTTCAACCCGTCGAACTAACAGCTGTGATTGAGATGGCGATCGCCTCTATCCATCATCTCGCTGAAGCCAAAGGGATTGATTTGGTGAGTTGGGGCAAAGGTCAAGGTCAAACGGTTGATGCTGTGGTGATGGGAGATAGCGATCGCCTTCAGCAAGTCATCTGCAATCTCCTGACCAACGCGATTAAGTTTACGCCAGAAAGTGGGCAGGTCGAGGTTCAACTCATCACTCATGCCATTTCGCAGTCCGCAAACTACGCCGAAATCCGTGTCACCGATACAGGCATTGGGATTGCTGCTGATTTTCTGCCTCATGTCTTCGATCGCTTCCGTCAAGCCAGAGATTCTGATTCAGAGAATGGGCTGGGATTGGGACTGGCGATCGCCCACCACTTAGTCGAACTTCACAACGGGACAATTCACGCCGAAAGTGCAGGAGAAGGAAAGGGCACAACCCTGATTGTCCGCTTGCCGCTGCTAACATCAATGCCCGTTGAGCAATCGACAGGACCATCATGATTTGATGAAAGATACTCCCCTATCCGCAACAGATTTGATCTGCTCTCCTGTACCTTTTCTCTGCCATTTGACAGGGGCTTTGTTTTTGGGAAATTCCTACGATCTTTGTGTGGAAAAACACATTTTCATTTCTCCTTAATTTCACTTTTCTTTGATTTTGCCTTAATAATATGAGCTTCCTTTCGATTGAAGAACTGAAAGAACTGGTTGACCAGCCGCAAGGATTGTGTGTATCGATCTACATGCCCACTGTGCAGCTTGGTTCTGAAACTCAGCAAAACTCTGTTCGCTTTAAGAATCTAATTCGACAGGCGCAAGCAGAGTTAGAAAAATATGAATCGCCACCTCTCGATCTAGGTGAATTTCTTCAGCCTGCGATCGCCTTGGATACGGATGAATTTTGGCAGCATCAGGACGCGGGTTTAGCTTTGTTCGTCTCAGAAGGATTTTTCCGCTTCTATCGCGTGCCGCTCGAAATGATTGAACTGGTGGTCGTGAGCAATCGCTTTCATCTCAAACCATTAATTCCGCTGTTGGGCGGAGATAACCGCTTCTACATTCTCACGCTTGGTCAGCGCGATATCCGTCTTGTGGAAGCTAATCGCTACGGCATTACCCGTGAGGTTGAAATCGAAGGCTTGCCAAAAGACATGGATGAAGCCTTGCAGTATGACGAAACATCAAAAGATCAACAGCGGCGGCAGGAGGGCGGTGCAGGTCGTGCAGGCTTACAAGGTGGCGGCTCATATCACGGACAAGGAGCCGATCGCGAAAACGTGAAGGAAGATTTGCTGCAATATTTTCACTTAGTGGATAAAGCGCTGCACGACTTCTTCCGCAACCGTCGCTCTCCGCTTGTTCTAGCTGGCGTTAACTATTTGCTGCCAATTTATCAGGAGGCAAATACCTACAATTTTATTGTGGAAGAAGGCATTCAACACAATGTCAAAGAGCGATCGGCGGAAGAGCTTCATGCGGAGGCTTGGGCGATCGTAGGGCCACAGTTTGAAGCAGACCAGCAAAAGGCGATCGATTACTATCATGAGTCGATTGCTAATGGTAAAGGATCAAACGATTTGAATGAAGTGATTCAAGGTGCGTTTTATGGTCGTGTAGAACAGCTTTTTGTTCCAGTTGGGGTGCAGAAATGGGGGCATTTTGATCCGGACTCAATGCAGCTTGAAATGCACGATGAGACTCAACCGGGTGATGAAGATTTGCTCAATGCAGCAGCTATTCAAACGGTTCTTCATGGTGGAACGGTGTATGCCGTTGAGCCAGAAGGAGTACCGGATGAGACACCCGTTGCAGCAGTGTTTCGCTACTAATTGCGATTTATAGAGCGACACGTCAATTTCTGTGAGGGCGCACCGCGGTGCGCTCCTACCCACATCTACAACATCTTCAAATCAATAGAACAAAAAAGAGGACGGAGCTTTAGCTCCGTCCTCTTTATCAACTTCGTGAAGGTGAGGGTGTGACCGTGACAAGTCGAGTGCTTGAGTCGATTGCCACTTTTGCCAGTCCAAATTGCTCAATCACCCAGGCATTGGTGATCAGATGAGTACTGATTTCTGCCACTCGATATTGGCTGGGTTCCAAAGCTAAGGCGGCTGGCAGGAGGAGCTGATCCGCTAAATGAACATCAACGGGTGCTCCATTTTCGTGGAACGCTAGAAACTCCTGGGTGGCGATCGCAGCAACTTCTTCGGCAGGTAATCCGATTTTTCCAACTGCCCCAAAGCCTGTCCGGGTATGCTCATACTCTGCCATCAAAAAGATGCCCGTTCCGGGACCAACGCCTCGTTCTCGTTGGGGCTGCACCTGAGCTTTTAACTGCGCCTGCTCTAACAAATTCTGTGCTCTGTTTGCCATCCGTTGAGGAATGTGGGACGGCAGCTCTGTGGCGATCGCCAATCCTTTAACCTGATGTAAGTCTCCCCGCTCTAGCAGGTGAATTGGTTGAAGTGAACCCACTCCACCATTTCCACTAACCTGCAAGTTCAACTCACCGCCACCCCGCGGATACCAGCCCCAAGCCTTCAGTTTCACGGTTGCCTGTACACCCATCTGCTGCAAACAGGGCAAATACACATGTTCAATGTAAGGAGCGGGTGGACTCCAGGGAATAAAAGTGCCTCCTCTCAAAGTCACGATCGACTCCCCTTGAGTAAGTGCCAAGGGCAGCAAAACCGTTTGTAGAATTAGGGTTACGGCTCCGGCTGATCCAGTTCCTACCGTTTGTGCAACGTCAAAGGTATATTGTCCCGCTTGAATGGGTTGGCTGGGAGTAAATTCTATCTGGGTTGAACCAACGCGATCACCTACAACCTTCGCTTGACACAGCATTGCGGCTGCCCGCACTCCAGTTAAATGTTGGATTGCCAATCCTGGCTTTTCCCGTTTTGCTCGAATGCGATCGATCCGAATCGCTCGCCCGGTAATCGCCGCTAAACTCAAGCTGGTGCGAAGGATTTGCCCTCCCCCTTCTCCATAGGAACCGTCGATATGTAGCATCTTAAATATCCAGAATCACTTGTGCCATCCAACCCGACTCTGTTTTTTCGAGTTGAAACTGATGGAGCGTGACAGCTTTGACATCCACTCGCTGATGATGGCGATCGCGATCTAACCTTTCTCCTTGAGTCATGGCTGTCAGATGATAAATAGATTCCTTTTGGGCAATTTCCACCTGTTGGGCTCGGAGTAATAACAACTCACTGTCCTTGTAATAAACAAATTCTTGTAAAAAGTTAAATAATAGTAAATCCAGCTCATCATTTTCTAGTTGAAATGTGCGCGCTTCAGTGAGTGCGATCGCTTCGAGATTATCAATCATTGTGTTAATTACAGCATCTCCTGCCGCTCTGAATACTTCCTCCAAATCGTCTCCCCAGGCATGGAAGGCAATATCAGCCGTAGCGATATCTTCAAGGAATTCGTAGGGCATAGCACTTACTTTTGCTCACAGGATTGAAGGCGATCGCAAATTTCAGGTTTTTGTTGGGTGACGTGTTTGCCGATAAAAACAAGTTCTGTAGAAGAGGGTTCAAAGAGTTCTAAGTCCCAACGTCCGGCAACAAAATTGAACAGGTGGGTACCTTCAGGAAATTGCACAAACCCCTTGGCTCGATAGATATCAGAACTGAGAGAATCGGCAAATTCAGTAAAACAGGTGCGATCGTAAACTGCCTGCGATGTGTAACTGAAAGACTCAAACTCAGGTTGATGATGATGATGCAGGGATGGCTGTAAGCGCTCTCGACCAATGCCAAATAACAAATCGGGGTCGATCTGACAGCGAATCGTGGGAATGATCGAAGCAATTTCATTCAGACTCTGAAGTTTGCCCGTAATCGTTGCTAATTCCTGTTCAGAAACGAGATCTACCTTGTTGAGCAGCAAGATATCTCCAGACTCAATCTGGATGCGACTGGTATGTCCCACTTGGGGATACTTCACCAATCCGTCTGCATCAATGACCGTGATAACGCCATCTAGTCGAACTTGGGGCAAACTCTCTTGAATATCAAACACCAGAGCATCGGGTTCTGCCACCCCAGTAGTTTCGACGACAAGATAGTCTGGATTCACCGTCGCAATAATTTCATCGACCGCCGCTTCAAACTCACCTAGCAGCGAACAACAGACACAGCCGCCGCCCAGATCTGCCATCTCTACATTCTTGCCTTGCAGAATCTTAGTATCGATCGCAATTTCGCCAAACTCATTCATCAAAATGGCAATCTTGCGCGGTACCACCGTCAGAATGTGCCGCAGCAGCGTCGTCTTGCCGCTACCCAGCGGCCCCGTAAGAACAGTCAGTGGTGTACGTCCTGGCATACCTCACCCCTTCACATTGCCGATCGGGGTTAGTCTGACCACCCGCCGACTGATGCCTGCTAACTCTGCGGCTTCGATTACCTCATCGACATCCTTGTAAGCACCTCCCGCTTCCTCCGCCAACCCTGCATAGGAGGTACTGCGAACATAAATGCCCTTTTGCTGCATTTCTTTCTGAAGCTGCTGCCCCTGCCAGGTTTTGCGGGCTTTCGTGCGGCTCATCGTGCGTCCGCTGCCGTGGGCGGTGCTAAAAAAAGTTTGATCGCCTGTAGCTACGCCTGTAAGCAAATACGATCCCGTTTCCATGCTGCCACCAATAATCACGGGCTGACCGGTTTCTTGATAACGGTAGGGCAAATCACTCATGCCAGGACCAAAGGCGCGGGTGGCTCCCTTGCGGTGAACGAGCAGCGATCGCTCCTTACCATCCACGATATGTTTCTCTAACTTAGCGGTGTTGTGCGACACGTCGTAAACCATGTGCATTCCCAGAGCTTCGGGCGATCGCTCAAACACTTGAGAAAACACTTCACGAATGCGGTGTAAAATCACCTGTCGATTGGCAAAGGACATATTGATGCCACATTTCATCGCAGAAAAGTATGCTTGTCCTTCGGGGGAATTAAAGGGGGCACAGGCTAATTCGCGATCGAGGATTTTGATACCATACTTGCTTTCCATCACCTTGAGAAAGCTTTGCAGATAATCCGTCGCGATCTGATGCCCAAACCCACGGCTACCACAGTGAAACATTACCACCACCTGATCGGGACGGGTAATCCCCATCGCTTTAGCTAGATTCTTATCAAAAATATTTTCCCGTTTAGCAACCTGAATTTCCAGGTAATGATTACCGGAACCCAGCGTACCAATTTGGTGAACGCCGCGATCGATCGCCTTTTCACTAATCTTTTTGGCATCGGCTCCCTTTAAACAGCCTTGCTCTTCGATTAACTCCAAATCCTCTTCCCAGCCATAGCCATTATGAATGCACCATTGAGCTCCCTGCTCTGCCACCTTACGGAACTCATTACGGGAAAGTTTCACAAATCCAGTGCTGCCAACGCCTGCCGGAACCCGCTCATACAGCTTATCCACCAATTGTTTAATGTGCGGTTTGACCTCTTTGTAATCTAGATTGGTCGTCACTAGACGCATTCCACAGTTAATGTCAAATCCAATGCCACCAGGAGAAATGACGCCGCCCTGATCTATATCCATCGCTGCTACACCGCCGATCGGGAAGCCATAGCCAAAGTGTCCGTCGGGCATACACAAGGCATATTTGGTGATGCCGGGCAAAGTTGCGACATTGGTAATTTGGTCATAAACCGCATCATCCAATTCTCGAATCAATTTTTCAGTACCATAAATCCGCGCAGGTACCCGCATTCCATCCTTGTAAGAGACTGGAACCTCCCAAATGACATCCGAAATTTTGTTTAAGACATCGATAGGAGCCATGACTTTACCTCGTGAACTGCGCGAAGGATGTCTTCGACTTATGATTCATAGGGAACTGCGTCCAGTTTCTAAAGACACGGCAAAAAGAACCTCCCTCTATGGGTTTATCCATTGAGCGATTGTCACGAGTAGAGTTCGCACGGTTTCAGTAAGGTGTGACTGGGAGAATATTGACTTCTGCCACCACGGTTTCTAACCGGGTTACTGCACAGGGTTCAGCCCCTTGACAACCGCTGACACGCACTTGCCTATACTCCAAGCTGGCTCGTTGGTTCAGAAAGCGGTCTTGCTCCGCGCAAACATCAAAGGTGGCTCCGACATTCTCATATCGATCGCCTTCATCATCCACAATAGTGAGATAACACAGCACATCGTCACTCGCTACACTTTCAACTGTACCGACGGTTGGGTACTCCTCTGAATGAGGGGTTTGAGCAGCAGCAGGAACAACAGAAGGGACAAGAATTAAGGCGAAGAGTAAGGAAACACCGAGATTTAGACGTTGCATGGTTACGATGACCTCATTAAGTTGAATACGGTTGAAAAGGTAGATGCGATCGCACAACATAAACGAACTTACCAGCCAAGCAGACGACTAACCAGAAGGCAGTGAAGCCCACACGGCAACTAGCAAAGCCAATACCAGCAGATAAGCGAGTGGTACGAGGCTGACTTTGAAGGCGATCGCTGTTCTCCGAATTTTAGCCATCACCAGAGTCATGACAAGAGATACAAAATAAACTAATGGGTAACTGATAGACCCAATCAGGACGCTCTTAGCAACTACCGTCAATAGTGGTTCATTGTCCGTCCAAGGAGCAGCAAGGCTAATTGATACACCGATAAATACACCTGGATATATCAATAATGGCAACCCTCCAGCAATTAGGGAAAGCGCTATTCTGAAACGAACTGCTCTGCTACTTCGTAGCCGGTAATTTGAAATTCTTTGAGACATAGATGCAACCTACTGTTCCGAGTGTATAGGTAAGGCTCCGGGTAGACCAATTGCTACTTGTGTTTGGATAAACTCACTGTATGAAATTGGCTCTGGCTTGTCGTCCACTCAGAGTTGGCACTTTTATTAAACAAGTGATCAATCGTGAATCCATCTTGCAACGGGTTCTGAATGCCAACTAAAGTTGGCATTCAGAACCCACCATAAGCACAAGTTGCAAACTGACAATACTCTTCTTCAACACTTAATGCAGTGGCATTGCACAAATTGAGAATGATGCGGAAATTCCTAATATGCAAATCGCCCACTGTAGGGGCACGGCAATGCCGTGCCCCTACGAAAATCATTCGTTAAATGGGCACCCCTAATGCAGTTGCCCCCAATTGTATCAATCTCAGCAGAATCCGGAAGATTAAAGTGAAGTTGATTAGTATTAGCCGCTACATTGGATAAGCTGATGTGCCAAGTTCCTATCTATCGTGTAGCTACTCGTCTCGTGAAATGCTACTGAATTTTTTTTTGTTATCCGCTAATCTTTCAGAGGCGATCGCCTCTTGAATATTAAGAAGGTGAAGTATTATTGCTTCCACACCCGCTATAAAACGTGTCATCTATCGTAGGGATAGAAACAGTCAGTATGCTGTTAATTTAATCATGCTCAAAAGCTGACCCGATTGACCTTTCTATACCTAATATGAATAAAAACCGAACCTAGCCCTCTACTTCTATCCTGAGCACAAAAAAGAGAATGAGTATTACGATCGCTGGCTACGAGTTGCTCGAAGTTTTATATGAAGGAGCCACCACCTGCGTTTATCGAGCTAGGACGGCGTCTAAAAGCGATCTGGAACCAAATTCTGTCATTATCAAAACCCTAAAAGCCGAGTATCCGACCCTTGATCAATTGACTCGGTTGAGACACGAATATCAGATTCTTCAAGACTTAGATATCGCGGGAATTGCTAAACCATTAGGCTTAGAAAACTACCGCAATGGACTAGCCTTGATTCTGTCTGATTTTGATGGAGAATTGCTGGCTAAACTGATTGATTTGCAGTTCTCCAACGGGGTTGTCGCTACGCGACAGGTCAAGATAAACAATTTTTTACAAATTGCAATTCATTTAGCTTCAATTCTGGCGCAGCTTCATCAGCAGAACGTTATTCATAAGGATGTTAAGCCCCAGAATATTCTCGTTAATGAAGAAACAGGCGAAGTCAGGCTGATTGATTTCGGTATTGCGACCCGTCTATCTAGAGAAAATTTAACGATTACTAACGTTAATGTTCTCGAAGGCACGCTTTCATACATGTCTCCCGAACAGACGGGGAGAATGAACCGTTCAATTGATTACCGCACTGATTTTTATTCATTAGGCGTTACTTTTTATGAGATGTTGACGGGGCAGTTGCCATTTCAGGCGACCGATGCCCTGGAAATCATTCATTGCCACATTGCTAAAACACCGCTCTCGCCTCATTCGGTCAATTCAGACATTCCAGAAGTAGTGTCCGATATTGTGATGAAGTTACTGGCCAAGACGGCAGAAGACCGTTACCAAAGTGCACTAGGACTCAAGGCTGACTTAGAGACGTGTCTAGAGATGCTGCGGTCTTCTGGGGCGATCGCTCCCTTTAAAGTGGGAGAATTCGATCTATTTAGCCAATTTTCGATTCCAGAGAAGCTATATGGGCGCGATCGCGAAGTTAGTTTGTTAATGGATACCTTCGCTCGCGTCAGTGCTGGTAAAACTGAAGCCATATTGGTGAAGGGTTACTCTGGCATCGGTAAAACATCGTTAGTCAATGAGATCCGTAAACCCATTGTTGGAGCGAGAGGATACTTCATCCCTGGTAAATTTGACCAGTTTCAACGCAATATTCCTTACTCTGCAATTATCACTGCCTTTCAATCATTAGTGAAACAACTTTTGACTGAAAGTGAAACCCGACTCACACAGTGGCGAACCAAACTTTTAGCGGCTCTGGGCAACAACGCCCAAGTCATTATTGATGTTGTTCCAGATGTGGAGTTAATTATTGGCAAGCAACCTGCTGCTCCTAACCTGGCACCTACGGAAGCACAGAACCGATTTAATCTCGTTTTTCAAAACTTCATCCGAGTCTTTTGTTCAGCAGAACATCCCTTAGTCCTGTTTTTAGACGACTTGCAGTGGGCTGATTCCGCCACGCTAAAGCTGCTGGATGTGATCTTGATGGACGTAGAAACAGGCTATTTATGCTTAATTGGAGCCTATCGAGATAATGAGGTTAATCCAAGCCATCCTTTAGTCATGGCTTTAAACACTCTACGATCTAAAGCCGTTGTCATTCATGAAATCAATTTAGCGCCCTTAGCCCTCGTAGATATTAGTAATCTTATTGCTGACACGCTGCATAGTGATGATTCTGTTCAACCATTGGCTGAACTAATCATCCGCAAAACATCAGGTAACCCATTCTTTGTCAATCAGTTTCTCAAAACGCTACATCAAGAAAACCTTTTGACTTCTGAAACTCCAGCTAGTGTAGACAAAGCTTATTGGCAATGGGATATTACACAGATTGAAGCGATCGACATTACAGACAATGTCATTGAATTAATGATTCAGAAGTTACGAAAACTACCTGAATCAACTCAGCACGTCTTGCAGTTAGCGGCTTGTGTGGGTAGTGCGTTTGACTTGCAGGCGCTTTCCACAATTCATGGGCGATCGCCAGTCCATACTTATCAAGATCTTTTGCCAGCGATTGAAGAAGGTTTAGTCTTACCTATCTCTGAGCTAACCCTTACACAAAATTTGACTGATACGCATCCAGTCAACCTAGAATCTAGATTTCTGCATGACCGAGTGCAACAGGCAGCATACGCCCTGATTGACAATAGTTCTAAGGAAGCGACTCACTTGCAAATTGGTCGTTTGCTTCGACAAAACATGTCACCCGAAACATTATCAGAAAAGATATTTGAGATTGTCGATCATCTCAACTTAGGAATCAAGCTCATTACAGATACAGCAGAACGAACCGAAGTCGCCCAACTTAATTTAATAGCTGGACAGAAAGCCAAAGCAGCAATGGCTTGTGCTGTGGCTACAGAATATTTACAAACAGGGATGAACTTCCTCGCAGAAGATAGCTGGACTCATCAGTACGAACTTACGTTAGCACTGCATACCGAAGCGGCAGAGTCAGCCCATCTGAGCGGTGACTTTAAAGCAATGCAGAGATTCATCGACCCCGTACAAAATCACGGTAACAGCCTATTAGACAAATTAAAGGTTTATGAAATCCAGATTCAAACTCATGTACTGCAAAACAAGCTGCTAGATGCAGTGAATACAGCATTACAAGCCCTAAAGCTATTGGGGGTAAATTTTCCCGAACAGCCAACTCCATCTGATATTGGGCAAGCACTTTCAGAAACTGCGGCAATTTTGAACGGCAAGCAAATTGAGGATTTAGTTGATCTGCCTCAAATGAGCGACCCCTATCAATTGGCAGCTATTAGACTTTTAGCGAGTATCTTTGCTCCTGCTTATATTGCGGCTCCTACCCTGTTGCCGTTGACGCTATGTAAACAGGTAGATTTATCCGTTCAATATGGCAATGCTTCCGTTTCTCCGATGGCTTATGCCAATTATGGTCTTCTGCTGTGTGGAGTTGTGGGAGATATTGATTCGGGCTATCAGTTTGGACAACTCGCGTTAAATCTGCTGTCAACATTAAACGCTCAAGAAATTATCACCAAAACAACCGTCATCGTTAATATATTTATTCGTCCCTGGAAAGAGCATCTGAGACAAACCTTAGAGCCTTTGCTATCAGCTTACTCTAGCGGAATGGAGACAGGAGATTTAGAATTTGGGGCTTTTGGTCTGTTAGTGTATTCCTATTTTTCTTACTACAGCGGCAAAGAACTGAATGCCCTTGAAAAAGAGATGGCAGTCAATAGAGAGGCAATTGATAAAATTAAGCAAAAAACAGCGCTTAATTATCATGAAATCTATTGGCAGTCTGCCTTGAATTTGTTAGGAAAAAGCGAAAATCCTTGCTGTCTTCAGGGTGAAGCGTTTGACGAGCAGATCAGATTGCCACTACACGAGCAAGCAAACGACAAAGCAGCGATCGCCTACATTTATTTGAACAAACTTCTACTCTGCTATTGGTTTGAAAATTACTCAGAAGCAATTGAACATGCTGCAACTGAAGAGAAGTATTTGGATGCAGTGGTTGCGACCCCTCACATTCCTCTCTTCCATTTCTATGATTCTTTAGCAAAACTGGCGGTTTACTCTGATGCTTCACAGTCAGAGCAACAAGGCATTCTGGATAGCGTAAAAGCTAATCAAGAAAAAATGCAAAGATGGGTACATTTTGCGCCAATGAACCATCTTCATAAATTTCATCTCGTTGAGGCAGAAAGGCATCGAGTTTTAGGCGAAGAAGTAGAAGCAATGGAACGGTATGACCAAGCCATTGCTCTTGCTAAAGAAAACGAATATGTGAACGAAGAAGCACTGGCTTATGAACTGGCTGCTAAATTTTATCTAAGCTGGGGAAAAGAAGCGATCGCCCAACTCTATCTGCAAAAAGCACATTATGCTTATCAGGTTTGGGGTGCTCAGGCTAAAGTTGAGCATTTAGAAGAGAAGTATCCCCAATTACTAGACAGAACAACCTATAGTAGAAGCAATACAGATCATCAAACAACTGTCTCTACTCACAATCATTTTGAAACTGGCACTAGCTTAGATTTAACAACCGTGATGAAAGCCGCTCAGGCATTTTCGGGTGAAATCGTTTTAAGCAGGCTGCTAAACAAGTTGATGCAAATTGTGCTTGAAAATGCGGGAGCAGAAACTGGGATATTAATTCTGGACAAAGCTGAAAAACTTTTCATCGAAGCAACGGGACATGTTAATCAAAGTGAGATTGTTGTGCAGCAATCTATTGCTGTAGAAATGAATCGGTCATTACCACAGTCCATCATCAACTATGTCCGGCAAACCCAGGAAAATGTTGTTTTAAAGGATGCGACTCGTGAGGGAATTTTCACGACAGACGACTACATTCTGAATCACCAACCCAGATCCATTTTGTGTACGCCAATTGTGCATCAAGGCAAGCTGATTGGCATTCTTTATTTGGAAAATAATTTAACAACAGGTGCTTTCACGGCAGAGCGAGTAGAAGTTTTACAGCTGTTATCGTCACAAGCTGCTATTTCAATCGAGAATGCCCGTCTCTATCAAGATTTGGCTACCGCCAATGCTGGTTTAAAGCGATCGCACGAACAGTTAGCCGACTATAGCAAAACCCTAGAAGTAAAAGTAAAAGAGCGAACCGTACAGCTTCAGCACGAAGTGCGCGATCGCCAACGCGCCGAAGAAATTGCTCAGTCTGCCAATCGAGCCAAGAGCGAATTTCTGGCAAACATGAGCCACGAACTGCGTACCCCGCTAAACGGCATTTTGGGGTACACCCAGATTTGCCAAAAAGACCGAGCCTTATCGGAACAGCAAAAGAATCGCATTTCAATCATCCATCACTGTGGAGAACACCTACTCACGCTGATTAACGATGTTTTAGATCTTTCTAAAATTGAAGCCCGCAGAATGGAACTGTATCCGAGAGAGTTTCATCTCGCTGACTTCCTGCAAAGCATTGTAGAAATTTGTAGAATTAAAGCTGAACAAAAAGGAATTTCCATAACTTATCAATCGCGCTCTCCCCTGCCCAAGGTCATTCGAGCGGATGACAAACGCCTACGTCAAGTTCTGCTAAATCTGCTGGGCAATGCTGTCAAATTCACCGAAGCGGGAGCGATCGCCTTCACAGTGGGGTATCACGAGCAAAAAATTCGCTTTCAAGTCGAGGACTCCGGCATTGGCATTGCCTCCAACCATCTAAGTGAGATTTTTAAGCCGTTCCAACAGGTGGGTGAAGACAGCCGTAAGACAGAAGGAACAGGGTTAGGGTTAGCCATCAGCGGTCAACTGGTTGAGATGATGGGCGGAACGCTTCAGGTCAAGAGTACCCTGGGAATAGGCAGTACCTTTTGGTTTGATCTAGACTTGCCGACCGCTGATGCATTGATGGAGGCTGCTCATGCTTCAAAGCGCACAATTATTGGAGTCAAAGGTGACAAGCCCAAGATTTTAATCGTAGATGACAAACCCACCAACCGCTCTGTCCTGATTAATCTCTTAGAACCCATCGGGTTTGACGTGCTAGATGCTGTGGATGGACAAGACGGACTCAACAAAGCACAGTCTTTTCAGCCCCATGTCATCCTGATTGACTTAGTCATGCCCAAGTTAGACGGTTTTGAGGCAACCCGTCGACTTAGAGCCATGCCAGCCCTGAAAGACGTTATTGTGATCGCAGTCTCAGCCAGCGTTTTTGAATTCGATCACCAACAGAGCCTCCAGGTCGGCTGCAACGACTTTCTGGCAAAACCGATTCAAGAAGATAATTTGCTTCAGAAATTGCAAGAACACCTGAAACTGGAATGGATTTACGAGAATGAGAGTGAAGTCGGGGAATCCTCGAAGAATGTAGACAACCAGGACAGCCAGGTGAGTTTCTCAACTTCTGACCTCTTAATCCCGCCCGCAGAAGAAATCGCTATTTTCCTGGACCTAGCAATGCGAGGAGATTTGCGAGCCATCGCTAAACGAGCTACGCAGCTAGAGGAGGCAAACCAGCAGTGGAGTCCTTTTGCCGCTCACCTACGACAGCTTGCCAAGGGCTTTAAAGGACGGCAGATTCTGGAATTTTTACAGCAATTTTAAGAGGTTTTCATGGCTACAGGGACTGCGGAAGAAGGTGTGATTTTGATCGTGGATGATACCCCCACGAATCTAGATGTGCTGCTCGATTTACTAGAGGCTGCTGGGTTCAAAGTGGTGGTGGCTGAAGATGGGGAAAGAGCGATCGCCCTGGCAGAATACGCCCCACCTGATTTGATTTTGCTAGACATCCTTATGCCCGGTATAGACGGGTTTGAAACCTGCCGTCGGCTCAAAAGCAAGCCAGCTACCCAGGAAATTCCAATTATTTTTCTGACCGCGGTTAGCGATAACGACGACAAGGTCAAAGGCTTAAATCTTGGAGCAGTTGATTACATCACTAAACCGCTCAACCACGAAGAGGTTCTAGCGCGAGTCAACACTCACGTTCGACTGCAAAATTTAGCCAAGCGGCTAACAGAACAGAATGAGCGGCTAGAAAAGGAAATCCAACAGCGTCAGCAGCTAGAAGCAGAACGCGAGCAAGCATTTAAAGCACTACAGCGTAGTGAAGCTCGATTTAGACATTTAATCGAGTCCAACGTGATTGGGGTGATTTTTAGCATGGCTGATGGCAGGATTACAGATGCCAATGACGCCTTCCTCCAAATCATTGGATACAGTCGCGCTGACCTACAGGCTGGAAAGATCAATTGGCAGACCCTTACGCCTCCAGAATATGATTATCTCAATCAGGCAGCAATAGCAGAACTAGCCAGTTCTGGAGCGTTTAGTGCTTTTGAGAAAGAATATTTCCGCAAGGATGGACACCGCATTCCTGTGATGATCGGCGGGGCTTTGCTGGATGAATCTGAAGAGGCGATCGTTAGCTTTGTGCTTGATTTGACACAGTACAAGCAAGCAGAAGACAAGATCCGGGAACAGGCAGCTCTACTCAACATCACAACAGATGCCATCCTGGTACGAGACTTAAACAACAAAATTAAGTATTGGAATAAGGGAGCAGAGCAAGTCTACGAATGGAAGGCTGAAGAGGTCATCAACCAGGACGCAAATCGGCTCTTGTATCGGTTAGACTCGCTTGACCAACTTGAAACGGCTCAAAGAGGCTTAATGGAGTGCGGTACCTGGCAAGGCGAATTGCATCAGGTGAATAAACAGGGCAAAGAAATCATCGTCGCTAGCCGTTGGACATTAATGCGCGATGCCCAGGGGCAACCCAAATCTGTTTTGACGGTTAATACAGACATCACTGAGAAGAAACAGCTCGAGAGCCAATTCTTGCGAACGCAACGGCTCGAAAGCTTGGGCACTCTTGCAGGTGGTATTGCTCATGATCTCAACAACATTCTGACTCCCATTTTAAGTACGGCACAGCTGTTGCAGTTGAAGTTTCCCAATGCCGACGAGCAAAGTAAGCATTTGCTTAAAATCGTTGAAACCAACACCAAACGTGGGGCAGCTCTGGTCAAGCAAGTGCTTCAGTTTGCTCGCGGTGTCGAGGGCAAACGGACGATCGTGCAGGTCAAGCACCTAGTCCACGAGATTGAGCAGATTGCTGAAAAGACATTTCCTAAATCTATTGAGTTGTCGACTAATGTGGAGCCAGAGCTTTGGTTAGTGTCTGGAGACGCGACCCACCTACATCAGGTGCTGATGAATCTAGTCGTCAATGCGCGTGATGCGATGCCTCACGGCGGCACACTCACCATTTCTGCTAAAAACCTGTTTATAGATGAACACTACGCCCGCATGAATCTTGACGCATCCGTTGGTTCTTATATTGGGCTGAGCGTCAAAGATACCGGAACCGGGATGTCAACCGAAATCGTAGATAGAATTTTTGAACCGTTTTTCACCACGAAAGAGATTGGGAAAGGGACAGGGTTAGGACTTTCTACGGTAAGAGGTATTGTCAAGAGTCACAGAGGATTTATCGAGGTATTGAGCAAAGTGGGCGAAGGAACTGAATTTAGAGTGTTTTTACCAGCCGTCGAAGCCTCCGTTTCTCCCCGAGTAGAGCCTGCTGCCTCATCCAACGGGAATGCAGAATGGATTCTCGTGGTGGACGATGAAACGGCAGTTTTAGAAACAATCAAAGTTTCGCTAGAAGCCTACAACTATCATGTGTTGACAGCCAATGATGGGATTGAAGCAATTGCACTTTGCGCTCAATACAAACACAGAATTGCTGTTGCGCTGGTCGATATGATGATGCCCTCTATGGATGGCATCACAACCATTCAAACTCTCCTAAAAATTGATCCGCAGATCAAGGCGATCGCCATCAGTGGATTTGTGTCTAACGGTAAGTTGAGAGAGGCTAGCGGAATCAAAGGTTTTGTTGTGAAGCCCTACACCATTCAAGAGCTGCTGCAAACGTTGCAGGCTGTATTAGAACAGCCCGTTCAACCAGGATTTCAGCCCAATATCAATATCAATTCCCTCTAAGGCTATTTCTCAACGATTTCCCAAAGGTGCGTAACCTCAGCTTTAGCGTAGATAGACATCAGTTCAAATCCTTGTTGGGTCTGGAGCGTTTCACGAAATCTGTAAGACGCATCAAACAAGAAGCGCTCTCCCGGATAGGCAGGAATTCGAGGAATCTCAGGTGGGAAAACCAGCAACATGGGAGTATCTGGCTGTAAATAGCGGCTGGTAGCAAGCAGCGCAATGGGGTCAGCATCACTAATGAGCAAAGGTCGATTGGATCCATTTAGAATGTCGGCGACTGGTAGATAATGTCCGCTGCGATCGCGGCTTTTTGTCCACCAAACGTCTGCCTGCGCACTAAGGGAATTACCAATCACACCCAATGTAATAAGGATTGCCAAAAATGCTTTTGCAATTCTGCGTTGGCGCACCTTCTCACCATTCAGTTGGGTTGCAATTAGATAGGAAACGGCAAGCTGAACTCCTAAACAGCATGGAGTTGCATATCGCATCAGAGTAGAGCGTCGACCTCCCAGAATGACGTCTGGCAAGAGCAAGGTGAGCGCAGTCACTCCAGTTAAGCTAAGCACAAATAGCCAAACTGACCTGGGTGTTTTGCGGCAAAGAAAGTAAAGGGAATAGATCGTCAAAACCACAAACAGGATATTTAACGAACCTTGTTCATGGTCAAGAAAAATCCGGTTGAAATTGAGAAACCACTTGTCTATCAGTGATGAAAAAGTCAAGCCCCTGCGGGAACCTGCTGTGATGTCGTGAATTTTGAAAAACCCTGAAATGACGACAATTAACCAGGGTGTAAAAGACAAAATTCCAGCCCCCGAAGCGAGCAGGTAAGGCTTAAATGCTTTATCACGCAGATTTTTGCTTAGCAGAACATAAATGCCGTGGCTCACGCTCACCAACACCGCTAAGAGGTGAGCATAAAGCCCCAATGCAATGGTGATTGCGTAAAGCCCCCAGTTCACAGCTTTCCCCAGCCGAATTGCTTTGAGCAGGGCTGCACTAGATAGCAGAATTGTGACGGTCCAGAGGCTATATTCTCTCGCTTCCTGAGAATACAGCACGTGGAAGGGGGAGATGGCAATGACTGCCATTGCGATTAATCCGACCTGGGCAGAACCAAACAGTTCCAGGCAAAGCCAGTAGGCGCAGGGAAGTGCCAAAACGCCAATTACCGCAGTCAGGCTTCTCATGGCAGCAACTGAACTACCAAACCAGCTTGCCCACAGCCGCGCCATCAGATAGTAGAGGGGTGGATGCTCGGCGTTTCCGGCGAGGGCGGTGAGGGTATCACCCAGGTCTTTTTCGGGGCTGGGCTGCTGGAATTGCTGAAGCTGCTCAGCGGTAATGATTTCACCGTCAAATGCTTTTTGAACCAGTTCTGTCTCGGTGTGACCAAAGATTCGCAAAGAGGTGAGCGTTTCGTCATGCCAGTAGACTTTGCGGTCGAGGTTAACAAAGCGAAAAAAGATGCCGAGAACCAGCACAATCGCGATGAAGACGTGTAACCCGGTTAAATGTTTCCTCAAACGCCATATTGATTTGCTGTTCATACTCAAAGCGGTTTCTCAGCAGGTTCGATCTTTCACAGAAGCTTACAATATTTCAGGCTGATTCAGTTGCAGGGGTGGACGATGGTTCACCCTACAATCGGATGTGAGCAACCTGTACCTTCCTTATCGCTGCTATTCTAATGGCTCGTCTACATCACTTGTTTATGTCTGAAACGGCTCATAAATCTGGGTCTCAGCTAAAGTTTTGGTTTGGCTTTAGTTTAGCTTTCGCGGCAATTTATGGCATTTTGGGGCTTCAGCAGGCGTTTGGCAGTGAGTATGTGGTGCAGGATGATGCTCGTCAACATGTTTTTTGGATGCAGCGGTTCATGGATGCGGCGCTGTTTCCAGGAGACTTGATTGCTGACTATTTTCAGTCTGCTGTACCCGTTGGCTACACCAGTTTGTATCGGTTGGGAGCTTTGCTGGGCATTGACCCGATGATTTTTAATAAGCTGCTGCCGATCGCCCTCGGTCTAATCACGACGGGCTTTGTGTTTGGCATCAGTATGCAGATTTTGCCGATTCCGGTGACGGGTTTCCTAACGACGCTGCTGCTGAATCAAAACGTGTGGATGAAGGACGATCTGTCCTCTGCGACCCCTAGAGCCTTTCTGTATCCGCTATTTGCAGCTTTTCTGTATTTTTTGCTGCAGCGATCGCTCCTCCCGATGCTGGGGGCGATCGCCCTTCAGGGATTGTTTTACCCGCAATGTGTCCTAATCTCAGCCGGAATTCTCTGCCTCCAACCGCTTCAGTGGAATCAGGGGAAACCAGGCTTTTCTAAAGTTCGGTCAGACTATGAATTTTGTTTGGCAGGTCTAGCTGTAGCGGTACTGGTGCTATTGCCATTTGCACTGCAATCCTCAGAATTTGGCCCGACGATTACACCTGCTGAGGCGCGAGAATTGGCTGACTTTGGTGAGGATGGGCGATCGCGCTTTTTCATCAAAGATCCGTTTGAGTTTTGGCTGGTGGCAGAGCGCAGCGGTATCTTTCCGGCGCTGTGGGTGCCCCGATTGATGCTGAGCGGTTTACTATTGCCGATCATCTGGCGCTTTCCTGATCGCTTTCCGCTGCTGCGGCAGGTGACCAGTCAGGGGAAGCTACTGTCGCAGATCATTTTGGCATCAGTGGGTTTGTTTTTCATCGCGCATCTGTTGCTGTTTAAGCTTCAGCTACCCAGCCGCTATACTCAGCACAGCTTTCGCTTTGTCATGGCAATTGCAGCGGCGATCGCTATTACGGCAATTCTGGATGCTCTATTTCAGTGGGCAAATCGACCAGGCGATCGGGTCGCCTACAAAAAACTTCTAGCCGTGGGGCTTACTGCCCTGCTGAGCGGCGGACTGATTTTTTACCCCAGCCTGGTCGAAGAATTTCCTCAGCCTAACTACAAAGTCGGTGAAATTCCAGCCCTATATGAGTTTTTTCAGCAGCAGCCCAAAGATACGCTGATTGCTTCCTTGTCTAACGAAATTAACAACATTCCCTCCTTTGCTCAGCGATCGATTTTGGTCGGTCGGGAATATGCCATTCCCTATCAGCTTGGCTACTATCGCAAGTTTCGAGAGCGTGTTGTTGATTTAATTCGAGCGCAATACAGCTCCGATTTATCCGCTGTGAAGGCGTTTATTCAGCAATATGGAATTGACTTTTGGGTGCTGGAGCAAGATTCACTCACCGCCGAATATGTCGTAGACGAACGCTGGGTCAGGCAGCACGAAGAAGTTGCGGCAGAAGTAGTCACCACGATGCAGCAAGGCAACGTCCCTGCACTGAGCCGCGCATTAGAACAGTGTTCTGCCTTCGAAGTTGAAAATTTGATCGTGTTACAAGCTGACTGCCTTTTAGGATTGTCAGACTGAACTCACAGCCGTTTCCCCTTGGATAAACCACAAATCCCTGTAGGGGTCGTTCGCGAACGACCCCTACGCTATGGACCCATCGGAACATGGCTGTAATATTGCTTCTATACCTAGCTATATTCCGCCAAAGGTTTTGTCTGCAGAAGTTCCTGGCTCAGTGCCTGATGAATTTGCCCATTGGTTGCCAGAATTCGTCCCGAATTAATCACAAAAGGGCTTTCATCATAAGCAGTCACCTGACCGCCTGCCTCTTCTACCAAGATGACTCCAGCAGCCATATCCCAGGGTGATAGTCCCCGTTCCCAGTAGCCATCTAATCGCCCACAGGCAATATATGCTAGGTCAATGGAGGCAGACCCACCGCGCCGTACTCCCTGAGTTAGATGGGTCAGGCGGCAGAACTCAGCATAGTTATTGTCAGGGGTTTCGCGGCGATCGTAAGCAAAGCCTGTCACCAGTAGGCTTTTACCTAACTCAGCAGTTTTTGAAACATAGATGGGGCGGCGGTTGCGGGTTGCTCCCAGTCCTTTTGCAGCCCGAAACAAATCCTCGTGAAATGGATCAAAAATTGCGCCAACTTGTGGAACTCCATCAATCAGCAAACCGACCGAAACGGAGCAAAAGGGATATTGGTGGGCATAGTTGGTGGTGCCATCCAGCGGGTCGATCGCCCACAGATACTCACTGGTCGCTTCTCCCAGTTGCCCTGACTCTTCCGCCAGGATGGGATGGTCGGGCAGATGCCGCTGCAACACTTCCAAAACGGCTACCTCTGACGCTTTGTCTGCCTCAGTTACCAGATCTCCGGGTCGTCCTTTTTCCTGAATTTCCTCCAGTTTCCCCCAGTAAGATTGCAAAACTGCTCCTCCTGCAAGGGCCGCTTCGGTTGCAATATCGAGCAGGGTTTGGAGTTGGGCGGAGGAGTGGGGCATGGGATTGGGGGTTAGAGGTTGGGAAGGAGGGAAGACATTAACTGGGGCAAGAGATGGTTTCGTCTGGCGATCGCTGTTGTCGAAATTCACAGGGTAATTGTCGCATTGGCTGCTGCGGATTCCAAATGCCAACGCCTAAGAGTCGCGCTTTTTCTTGGGCACGGGTGAGGCGATCGCCATATTTGGGGTGGGGCGTCCCGACTGATAGCGCCAAACCGTCCTCAACTAACTGCTGGTTGACTAGTACGTCATTCAGCCAGACATAGCCCCAAATTCGGTCATAGCTGTCTCGCGTTGCTACATCTGCCTCTAGCAAAACCGTCTGTCCCTCTACCAGTTCTGCCAATCGTTCTCTCGCCTCGGTTCCCCACGGTTCCTGCTCTGGATGAGGCGCATCAATTCCTATCAGTCGAACTTCCTGATTGAGAACTGTTTGTCCAGTCGGGTCTAAAACCTCAATAGTTTGTCCACTAACGGCTCGCGACACCTGCACCGCTGTGCCTTGAGGCTTAATAGATGCTTGACAGCCGATGAGCAACAGACAGCAAAGAAGCAGGAGAAATTCCCTAATCTTCATCCAACGGTAAACCTGCTCGAACCCGTCCTTTGCCAAAATAGCGACCAAACTGAAGCTCATACACCTCGTCTTCATTTTGAGTCTCTACCTCCAGATCCGAGCGAGGATAGCTAACACATAACAGCGCATAGCCAGAATCCTTTAGCTTGGGAGAAAGCCCCATTGCTTCAGGCTGGTGAATTTCACCAGAGAGTACTCGCACCGCACAGGCTGTGCAAGCTCCATTGCGGCACGAAAAAGGCAATTGCACGCCCTGCTCCTCAGCAGTTTGCAAAATATAGCGATCTTCAGGAACCTGTACCGTGTGATAGGTTTCTGTCTGGCTATTGTGAATCCGGACAGTGTAAGAGCGAATCATGGATCTCGATAACCAGAAAAACACACAACCTCTGTATGATAAAGCGCTCTGCGCCCAACAAAGCATCACTTTAAGAGCTACCGTTCACGCACGAGGTCTAATATAAGACTGGGTTTGCTATTTTTAATAAAGCCTAAAGTCGTAAAATCAGACGTTTTGGATCAGCTATTGAACGACCCAACCGATCAACCCGCTCAAGCCAAGCGTCGCTGTGTCTTGGTTTGCCAGCACCGCTCTTGCCTGCGAAGTGGCTCGGCTGATGTGTTGGCTGCCTTTCAAGCTGCTGCAACTCCTGGCGTATTTGTCAGCGCTAGCGATTGCATGGGGCAGTGCGGTTCTGGGCCAACGGTGAAGGTTGCTCCTGACAACACGTGGTATTGCCGGGTTAAGCCCACTGATGTACCTGTGATCATTGAGCAGCACTTGCAGTCGGACAAACCTGTAGAAGCATTGCTGCATCCCCGGTTTCATCCTCGGATGGATGCTTTCTCATCCCAAGACTAAAAAAGCAGGGGCGGAATGCACCCCTGCTTCAAATTTAATAAAACTTATATTCTAAACTTCGCCGTGTGCCTCATCGTTCTTGCTGGGTGACGAGTTGTAGAGTGCATCAAGCTGCTCACGCGCATCTTCAACCGTGAAGGAGCGCATCACCAAGAATGGCTCATTCACAATGTTCCCAGCCTCATCCAACAGTTCTGGGTGGGGCACAGAACGCACTCGCCCATATCCTACTTGAGGCTGACCCGTTGAGTTGGGTGAAAATCGACCTTGCGGAGCATAAGAACGCTGAGACTCAATGCCAAGCGTCATTAAATTGCGAATCAAATTGCCAACCGCTAGAAACGCCAAAACTGTAAAGGCAAGAATGTAAATTAGATGTAACATAACCGCTCTCCTTTCGACCGACTGCTCACCGGGACAAAATACTCTTACTAAAACGCGCTCTTGGTAGTTACAGAACCTGAAGCCATGCAGACGACTAAATCGACTGCAACAAAAGTACCTATCTAACTTGTAGGGTATTCAGCTAATCTAAGCATCCATATTTTCTCAGATTTTTGCCTCAACCATAGGCTTAGGAACTTAATCAACCGGATTTTCTAAGCGAAATTGAATGGCAACCTGCCAGCACTCCGTAACCAACTGATGCCAAGGCATTAATACCGAAGTTTCTACCCCAACCTGGTTGTCAGTTGCTTTCATCAACATTTGAGCACTGCTAACCTGCTGCTGGGCTTGTTTGACTCGCTCTAACAGGTCTGCCTGCTTCTCGTCACCCAAAAAGTTGATGGTTTGGGATTCGAGTAAAGTGCGCGATCGCCCAAACCAATACTGAAAATCTTCCAGCAGAGGCTCCAACAAAGTCTTGAGCAGCTCAGGCTCAGGCACATTGAAATTAGAAGAGTTAAACATTGATTCAGATATAAAATTCTAGCTTAACTAAAATCTTAACTTAATTTACGTTTCGTAACAATTATTAGAAGGGAATTAGGGGCTAGGGGCTGGGGGCTAGGGTTAAGAATAAGGATCAGCTTCTGCTCGCTAACTTTTCATCCTTCATCCTTCCTCGTCCCCCGTGTAAGATAGAGGCTGTAGAATACTCAACCCTATGACCTATGCGAACTAGCACAGCTTTAACCCCAAACCGAACTACGGAATTGCTGAACGACTCATTCTTTGACCGATTTTGTCCATTTGTAGTCTCTATCAACCGATCACCAGACAATGCCTAACCTAGAATCATCTCTTTCCCAACAGCCTGAATCGCTTCAACAGCAGCCAGAAAAACAGCCAGAGAAAGTCTACCTGCCGCGCACCAGCGAATCTGAAAACTTGAGAAAAATTCGTCACACCGCTTCACATGTGATGGCGATGGCCGTACAAAAGCTATTTCCCAAGGCGCAGGTAACTATTGGACCCTGGATCGAAAACGGTTTTTATTACGACTTTGACAGTCCTGAACCGTTTACCGAGAAAGACTTAAAGGCAATTAAGAAGGAGATGACTAAGATTATCAACCGAAAGCTGCCCGTGACGCGGGAAGAAATCAGCCGGGAAGAAGCTGAACGCCGCATCAAGGAAATTAATGAGCCTTACAAATTAGAAATCCTGGAAGGGCTAGAAGCCCCGATTACGATTTACCATTTGGGCGACCAGTGGTGGGATTTGTGTGCTGGACCGCACCTGGAAAGCACGGTTGAACTGAATCCTGATGCGATCGCTCTCGAAAGCGTGGCGGGTGCCTACTGGCGCGGCGACGAAACCAAAGCGCAGCTTCAGCGTATCTACGGCACTGCCTGGGAAACGCCAGAGCAGTTAGCTGAATATAAGCGCCGCAAAGAAGAAGCCCTTAAGCGCGACCACCGCAAGCTGGGCAAAGAACTAGGGCTATTTATCTTCGCAGATCCGGTTGGGCCGGGTTTGCCGCTGTGGACTCCTAAGGGAACGGTATTGCGATCGACGCTAGAAGATTTCCTTAAGCAAGAGCAAGTCAAGCGCGGCTATCTGCCTGTCGTTACACCGCATATTGGACGGGTTGACCTGTTCAAAATTTCGGGACACTGGCAGAACTACAAAGAAGACATGTTCCCGATGATGGCGGAAGATGACGACGCCCGTCAGGCAGAACAGGGATTTGCGCTAAAGCCAATGAACTGCCCCTTCCACATTCAGATCTATAAGAGTGAATTGCGCTCTTACCGGGAACTGCCCATGCGGCTGGCAGAGTTTGGCACGGTCTACCGCTATGAGCAATCGGGCGAACTGGGCGGATTGACCCGCGTTCGGGGCTTTACGGTAGATGACTCTCACCTATTTGTCACGCCCGAACAGCTGGATGAAGAATTCCTCAGCGTCGTGGACTTAACTCTATCGGTGTTTAAGAATCTGCAGCTGAAAAACTTCAGAGCCAGACTTAGCTTCCGTGACCCTGCGTTAGATAAATATATTGGCTCTGATGAAGCCTGGGACAAGGCAGAATCTGCCATTCGCCGTGCAGTAGAAACGCTAGGCATGGATCACTTTGAAGGCATCGGGGAAGCAGCTTTCTACGGGCCAAAACTCGACTTTATCTTCCAGGATGCGCTCGATCGCGAGTGGCAGTTGGGTACGGCGCAGGTTGATTACAACTTACCCGAACGGTTTGACCTAGAGTATGTGGCGGAGGACGGTAGCCGCAAGCGCCCTGTGATGATTCACCGCGCTCCGTTTGGCTCTCTCGAACGGTTAGTTGGCATTCTCATTGAGGAGTATGCAGGTGACTTCCCGCTGTGGCTATCTCCGGTTCAGGTACGCCTGTTGCCCGTGGGTGAAGAGCAGTTGCCTTTCGCTAAAGAAGTTGCAGCCAAGATGCGATCGCTCAACATCCGCGTCGAAGTGGATAACAGTGGCGATCGCCTTGGCAAACAAATCCGCAATGCTGAGAAGGAAAAGATTCCGGTCATGGCCGTCATTGGCGCAAAGGAAGTGGAAGCCAATTCTCTCAGCGTCCGTATTCGTGAAGCCGGAAAGGAAACGCAGGATCTCGGCGCAATTCCAGTTGAGCAAGTGATTGAGCGGGTGAAAGGGGCGATCGCTCACTACAGCCACTTCTAACCAAACTTGATAGGGTGCGTCGTGACGCACCCTACTTCTTAGTGCCTATGAGATATTAGGTGTTCCTGAACTGTGGCGCTACGAGAATGGCAGGTTAAAGGTTAGCGTTCTTCAAGCTGGTAAATACAGTGAATCTGAGACCAGTCCGACCTTCCCTAATTCGCCTATTGTTGAAACCATTCCTCAGTTCATAGAACAGAGCAAAAGTAAGGGTACAAGCCCTGCTTTAAGGGCATTTCGGTAGTGGGTAAAGGATAAAATTTGCTAGAAAGAGGAAATCTCTCCATCTGGGGCGGTTGTCTGGGGTGAATTCTATTGGCTCAAGATCTATCTTGAAAGAGCTGATGAATTGGATTTTGTGTTTTGAGTTTGAAGATTGCCACGCCACAAGAGCAAGACCGTGAGGCGCTTAACCGCCTTCTCAACATTCAGACGATCTATTATGAACCCGCTGTTTTAGAAGTTCCGCGAGGGCAGGAGATTTTTGCTCAATATCCCGATACGCAGCGAATTGAGGTCGAGTCACACTGGCAGATTCCTGAACTACATGGCAACGAGGGAGCCGTAGAAGACTGGAACCGGATCAAGCGAAGTGTCTTAATTCTGGGTGTGAAAAAGTCACTTCAGGCACGTCCTAACTCTCGCAGTTCTGACTTTATTGCACCTTCCCATGCAAATGGCTGTGCGATGGCTTGTTCATACTGCTACGTGGCCCGGCGCAAGGGCTTTGCTAAGCCTATTACTACATTTGTCAACATCGAGCAGATTCAGCGATATCTTCAGCGTCATACAGCTAAGCAGGGTAACAAGCCTGAGCCAAATCAGGTCGATCCGCAGTATTGGGTTTATGAGATTGGTGAGAATAGCGATTGCTCGGTGGATGCAGCCATTTGTGACAACGTGAAGGATATCATTCAGCTTTTTCGCACCATTCCAAATGCAAAAGCAACGTTTGCCACAAAGCGTGTTAATCGTGAGTTGCTTGACTATGGCCCACAGGGCAAGACTCGCATTCGGTTTAGCTTAATGCCTCAGTCAAAAGCGCAGATTGTGGACATTCGCACTTCTAGTATTGGCGATCGCATCTCCGCCATCAACGACTTTGTCGAAGCGGGTTATGAAGTTCACATTAACCTTGCACCGGTGATCTACACCGATACTTGGCTGACTGACTACGAGGAGCTGTTGCAGCAGATCGACGACACGCTGTCCCCTCAAGCAAAAGCCCAACTGAAAGCAGAAATCATTTTCCTGACTCATAACGATAAACTGCACGAGGTTAACATGGGCTGGCATCCGCAAGGAGAGACCTTACTCTGGCAACCTGATTTGCAGGAACAGAAGCATTCTCAGACGGGTGGCAAGAATGTCCGCTATAAGCGCGGCTTTAAAGGAACTCTCGTGGATGCCCTTACTCAGTTAATGCAGGAGCGCTTACCCTATTGCACCATTCGCTACGCGTTTTAGATGAGAGGATTAGAGTAGGTCTGTGGGCATCCAAGAAACCACCCTTAAAACCTGCTCCTTGTATCTTTCGGAGATAGTTGTTATTGGTCTAAATTGCTATCTATCGTGCTATCAATTCCCCCTGACTGCAAGAACTCACGCCAAGTCGTATCGATACTCAGATCATCAGGTTGGCTGCGCTTTAACTCGAATAGGAGAGTAAGGGCATCGTACCAAATGCCATCCTCTTGATATAGTGCAATACGCCGGGCAGGGGGAGATTGCTCAATTTGACTCAGACGGACTGGGTTTAGCTCGATACGTTGAATGCTGCCTGTAACAAACTGATCTTCGATACGATTGTCTGGGTTGCAAATGATAGCAAATGACCATGTATAGAGACTGCCAATTTCTAAAGGAGCAACCTGATCGGGAAGGGAAATGCTGATTAAAGTAGGAGTATCCGTCAGGGGGACTGTTGTTCGATAAATGCCTCGTCCGTCTCGGCTGCGAAGGCTAAACTCTGCGTTCTCGGCACTGGTGCTGGGCACGTATACCAGAAACGTAGGGTGCTCTGCCAGGCTTAAACCCGGTGTAGTCGTTGGGCTAAGAGCAGTCAATAAGGGATCGGTTGTTGCCGCGATCGCATCTTGGGGGCAGGTGGATGCACTGCGCCGTCCTCCTGCGGCTGAGCTACCTGGATTGTTAGGCGGGGGTGGGGGTAAGGTTTGCTTGAGCGTCTGCTGAACAGCCGTTGCTTGGGGGGCGATCGCCAGTTCTAAAATCAAGACAACTGCAATAGATAGGCGGCACAGCAAAGATTGGATGTAAGTCATGACGTTGTTATAACCGGTTTTCTAGAAGGGCAAAACTTAAGTATCAGGGAAACGGTGGATTAGGTTACTCCTTTCAGTGTTGCCAGGTGAACAAGTGGCTGGTTGATTGGAGGAGTTCTGCACGACTGGCTCAGGAGTGATAGCCATCAGGAGAACCTCTCCAGTGGAAGTGGTTTGCCATCCTGTAGCTTCGGTGAGTGGGGCGTTGGAAGCGCGGAGAGGGGTTGCGGCAAATTCCCCAGATCCTGGTGTCTCTATGTCTCCCCGACCTTCCCCCTCATCCCTTTGCTGGGTTACTGTTAACCTGCGTCTATCCTGCCAACCTGCGTCATCATCTAGTTGCTGCTCGAGATTGGGGGGCAAACCCCCTCGACCACTAATGACGAATGAATTGCCCTCGTCTGCCGGACAGCCTTGAGCAATTAACTGAGATGAGTCTACTAAGTCAATGGGGAGCTCAACTAAACCAGGTGTGGGGTCAGTTCCGGTGAGGGTGAGGGCAATGGTTCCATCTAGAGCGGCGTTTGCGCCTGTAGCGGTTATGTCGCTTAAAGGGGTAGGAGTAAGACGTGGCTGGATACCCAAAATACCAGATGCGTTGATGCTGATGTTGCCACCCCGAAAATTCTCAGAATTAGCGCTGATATTGCTATCTTCGTTGGACACAGCAATTAGAAATTGAGTATCGATTGCAATGTTGCCGCCAGGAATGTTACTTCCAGTGGCATTGGTTGTGATGTTGCTACCGTTGCGTAGGAGAATGAGGGGCGATCGCAAGTTAATATCACCCCCACCACCAGACGTGTCCGCCCGAATACTACCTTGATTATTGAGAAAGATCTGACCTGCATCTACAAACAGGGAACCTGCACGTCCCCGACCTGAACTACTCACCGTCACTTCTGCTTGATCTTGAATGTTCAGCGTTTCGGTTTGCAGGTTTAGGTTACCTCCCGCTCCTCTGCCGCTGGTTTCGGCTGAGATGATGGAGCCATTACCTGTTAACGTGATAGACTCTGGAGCCGTAATGGTCAGCGCTCCACCTCGACCGCCCCCAGAGGTAGAAGCAGAAATTTGCGCTCCTTCCTGTAACTGCACTGTTATGCTCTGCCCGTTCCCTTGGGGCTGAATCCTCAAGTTACCTGCATTCGCATCGGTGGTTGTCTGAGCGAACAGTCCACTTGATGCACCAGAGAGCCGCAGATTAGATGAGTTTACTGTGATGTCTCCGGCATCCCCTTGTCCTGCAGTGCTGCTAACTAGACGACCACCATTCAGCAATGAGAGGAAGTCAGTAGTAAGGGCGATCGCCCCGCCTGCACCACTAGAGTTAACTTCAGTGTTGGTAAACAGTCCACTAGCCGCACTCACCGGATCAACCGTGGTTCTGCCAAACCGAGCTAGTCGAGCGTCAAAGGCAGAGTCACTGCCTGCGATGTAGAGGCGATCGCCCGCATTCACAGTGATGCTTCCCGCTTGACCACTACTAAAAGCAGTGGTGAGTAGTTGTCCGCCCCCAGTTAGATCAACAGTTTCAGCATTCACAATAATTTCACCCCCTCTTTCGGTGCTGGAAGAGCGGGCACTCAAGACTGCTCCCTCCTCTACCCGCAAGGCGTTAGTATCGATACGAATGGCACCGCCCCGCCCTGTTGATGTGTTCTCTGTATTGGTGAGCAAGCCGCTGGAAAATCCAAAGGAACTGGTGCCGGAGAGCGTCACTGCATCGGTCGCCCGAACTCGAATGTTGCCTGCACCCCCTCGTCCAGACGTACTGGCAGCCAATCGCCCACCCGCTTCAACGGTTAGTTCGCCCGTCGCTATCCGAATACTTCCTCCCCGTCCAATCGAGTTTGGTTCTGTATTGGCATATAGTCCACTGGCTGGGCCTGCACTAATCGCATCAATCTCATCATCAGGTTGAGGAACACGACTGGTGTAGTTTGCATCTGTTCCAGAAATGGCTACCCGCTCTCTCGCATTAATTGAGATATTTCCGGCTCGCCCCTGACCTAACGTAGTCGTCGCCAATTGTGCTCCACTGATCAACGAAACTGAGTCTGCTGTGATCTCGATTTGCCCTCCGATGCCGACGGCTCCAGCGTCTACACGAGTGTTAATCGCACTGGCGGATACGCGATTTGCTCCATCCAGGAGAACGGTATCACGAGCATCAACCGTGACATTCCCAGCATCACCGCGTCCCCTAGTGCTGGTGGATAGTTGAGCACCATTGAGCAGAGTGAGCGATCGCGCAGCAATATCAATATCACCGCTTCTACCAATGGCATCTCGATCTAATGTGCTGACAGCATCTCCACCATTAAAGGAAACGGTATCCCTTGCCTGAATTCGGATGTTTCCAGCCCTGCCTTGTCCCTCAGCATTGGTGATAATCCTTCCCCGATCAGAAACGGAAAGTGAGCCTGTGGTGATGATGACATCTCCTCCGTTGCCCGTTGATCCTTCCGTTGCTGAGGTGAATATTCCACTGCGGTTGGTAGTCTGAACGGGGGCTGTACCACGAATCTGTATAGCGTTACGAGCCTCGATACTGACGCGACCTGAGTTACCCGTTCCACCAACATTTGCAGTATTGATTGCCCCTCCATTGGTCAGAAACAGTGAGCCAGTTGTGATATTTACCGCCCCTCCCTGCCCCACCGCTCCTGGCTCCACTCGTGTAAAAATAGTGCTTGCAATGGTGCCATCGGAAGACTCACCATCCAGGGAAACGCGATCGCGCGCATTGATGGTAATGTTGCTGGCATTCCCCCGTCCAGAAGTTCCAGCAACCATTTGAGCCCCATTGGTGAGAGTGAGTGTCCCCGTCGTGATATTGATACCGCCAGCATTACCGATAGCAGTTGAGCCCACCGTGTTGGATATCTGTCCACCCTCCATCAAGACGGTGTCGCGAGCATTGATATTGACACTGCCACTATCCCCTTGCCCTAGCGTGGATAACAGCATCCTAGCGTTTTCTGTAAAAGCAAGTGACTCCGTAGTAATGTTAAGGTCACCACCGTTGCCAATACCCGTTGGTTCCACATAATTGAATACAGCACTGTCCTCTGAAAGAACGGTATCACGGGCATTGATATTAAGATTGCCAACGTCTCCTCTCCCTGCTGTGAATAGAATGAGTTGAGCGTTCTCGGTAAGAGCAAGAGACCCTGTGTTGATATTGATGTTGCCACCGTTGCCGGTGCTCGTTGGTTCTACGGTATTGTATACAAAACTGTTGTTGAACAAGACGCGATCGCGAGCGTTGATGAAGATATCACTCGCATCCGTTTGCTGAGAGGTATTGGAAATTAAAAGTGTACCGTCGAACAAGATTGTTCCCGCTGAGATGGTCACATTTCCCGTATTGCCGCTGCTGCCAGGTTCGGCTGTGCTGAGCAACCTATTTCCCAGGATCGTGATGCGATCGCCTGCTGTGAGATAGATGCTGCCGGTATTTCCCTGTCCAGCCAAGATGTTGGTTACGGGAGTGTTGGAAATTGTGATCGAGCCAGTTGCATTTAGCTCAAGATCCCCAGTTTGAGTATTGGGAGATCCTGTATCTCTTAAAACCCCAACTCGAAGTGACCCTCCAAAAACCTCAATGTTTTGGGCAAGAATTCTGATACTGCTACCACTGTCTCCTTCGACACTAACATCAGGACTACCATTCCTTAAGAAAACATCCGCTCTGGTTACTTCATTGGGTATATTTAATCGCCAATTCTCGCGCACCGTGGATAACCTGACGGTTCCCGCCTCACCAACACTTCCTAATTCGACATGGCTCCCTGGACTAATCAGCCGCCCGCCATCTAGTTGAATTTCTCCTCCAACTAGCAATAGATTCTGTCTAGGAAGAACTTGTAAACCCTGCTCGTTAAAGATGGATTGGTTAACAATAGGCTGTGGAGTGGGTTGGTTGAAGAAGAGCGCATTGGGATTAATGCTGAGCAATTGATTGGGCAGGGGTTGAGCTATATCGCTGCTGAACACTTCCCCATTGGGAAAGCTGATCGCATCCGCAGTCGTAGCAACGAATGAGCCACCAATATTAAGTGCCGCATTCGGCCCAAACAGAATGCCATTGGGATTGAGCAAAAATAGGTTAGCAGTCCCATTCGCTCGAATCACGCCATCAATCTCTGAGACTGACCCGCTTGTAACGCGGCTGAAAATGTTTTGGATACCGGCAGCATTATTAAAGAAGGCAGAACCGTCAGTAGGCACCGAAAACTGGCTAAAACTGTGGAATAGATTTCCCCCTCGCCTTGCTCCACCATCAATCTGAAAATTGGGGTTGCCTGTAACTTGCGATCGCTCCCTTGCAGGCAGAGTAACATCAGGAATGACCTCTGCAACACTGGGTTGCACCCAACCCAATATTCCTACAGCACTGGTCAGCAGAAACCATACATTCAGATGCCCCTTACTCATCTAGTCTCGTCCCCAGAATTGAATAATTTGGTGCAGACAGTCTTGTTGCATAAGTGCGATCGCGCTATCCGTGGCTAATCCTCTCCTAAACGCCATACAGTTATCCCGATTCAGCCATTATTTTCTGGCTGACTTGCTTTCAGTCAATATTTAACGGGTAGGGACTCCACAGCTCCTTCTCAAATTTCCGTTTTTTATTGTCGTATTTATTTTTCAACATTTCTTCATTTCTTACCACTTAAGTTCATTGAGTTAACTCTTAACTTAAGCTGACATCAGGTTATTGCTCAATTAAATTCGATTTAGGCTACCTATATCTTAATAAAGCGTTATAACTCTATAAGCCGGAGTATCTATATTGTGCTGGAGCTGCATCTTATTTGAGATGACTCTGATACCGCTTGAAGCCCAGTTTGAGGTAGTGTAGCGGTCGCTACAAAATTTCTCACCCTTAGAAGAGTGGTTGAGAATGTTCTGTCTATGCTGTTACGAGTGTTATGTCGCAAAAACTGTTTAAGGACAAACAATCTGTATTATTTGGATACTCGAAACGTAATTCCAAAGAGTGCTTAAATAAACTTGGCTGAGAGACTCTACTTTCTTAAGGGCGTTGTTGAATGCGGGTATGATTCACGGGTCTCAATCTCCTCTGTAGGGCATGGCAATGCCATGCCCCTACAAAAATTCATATATCAGGTCAGCAATGCCTCCTTGAGCAATTCCATTAACTTGTCCCTTGCGGATCATATTCATCGCTTCAATCCCACTGGAAGTTCTTCTCGCGCTATTGAACGATTTGAATCCCATCATCGCTTCACAACACGGTTGATGCTTCAATGATCTTGCTCAACGAGGTTATTCAAATATTTGCTTTGCCTCAATTCGGTCTTATTTCCAATCGTCTCATCTTCCTTAAGAGTCCCGTTGCCGCTGAGTAAGCGATATCCTCGTCCACCGTAATCACCCGTGGAGGCTAAGTGTGCTGTACTTGGGCGATCGGCAAAAAGCCAATCGAAAAAAACAGCGTGGACAAACCAGGATTAAAACACCTTGTATGGATAACCTCCTGAATTGATAGCCTTGACTGGTTTTACAGAATTACAGCCGTTTTCACTCGTATAAACCACAGACCGCTATAGGGGCAGTTCACGAACCGCCCCTACGCTATGGCTTACTCATCCGAAAATGGCTGTAAGTTTTGGTAACTTCCATAAATTGGCTACAAAAAATTAGCTACAAAACAACAGTGAAACCTTTTTTATTTCAAGTAGTGTTCTAGATGTTCCACAAGATGTTTCTTTAAAACGATCACCATTTGCTACTCCTTGCCACGATTGGGTGAGGAGTCTCAGGAGTTGGACGTGCTTGAGGTACAAACAGCGTTTCAGGGAAAAAGGAATGACCAAAAATTTCAATACTCGGATTTCACCTTCACTATCTGAACCAGTTACCTTCAATAGTTAGTAGTGTTGCAAAATGGTAGTTCTGTCGCAAAAAAAGTGACTACTTTATATCAAGGACACTATGCTTAGAATCCCGCATCGGTTTCCTAAGCATAGTGTCCCTAAAAATTCTTGCGACAGAACCGGAACAAGCACTTTAACAGTACGGCTCCAGAGGAGCCTAGCTCACCAAGCTCACCTCTCCTGTATCAAGGTCGTAGTAGGCTCCAACCACCTTAAGCTTGCCTTGTTCTACTGCGTTGGCAATGACTGAAGAGGTTTGTAGCCGTTGCACCTGAAGTCGAACATTCTCTTTGATCGCATTTGTTAGTCGATCGCCTGATTGTCCTTCAGATGCTCCAACAGCAGGTCGAATGGCGTACACGAGGGACTCAATCACACCAGGAAGTTCTGTACCAACTTCTAGAGCAGCTTGCACTGCGCCACAGCGTTCATGTCCCAAGACAACGAGTAACGGTGCTCCGAGCACGCCAACAGCAAACTCTTCACTGGCAATACCTTCTGTAATGGCAATATTGCCTGCAACCCGTACCACAAAGAGATCGCCAATGCCCTGGTCGAAAACCATCTCTGAAACAACCCGCGAATCAGCACAACCGAGAATGGCAGCAAAGGGAGCCTGTCCAGTTGCTACCTGGCTAATGCGAACGCTGTCTTGATTGGGATTCAACCGTCTATTTGTCACAAAGCGCTGGTTGCCCTCCATCAACTTGGCTAGTGCTTCATCGGGAGTCAAAGTGGATGAAGACGTATACGGAGCACTGCCCGAAGCTTGAGCCACTTGAGTTCGATCGGCTCGGTTTTGAACGGTACGAGCCAACGCTCCAGACCCTAACCAAGCAGTGAGCGAAGTTGCACCCACGAAGGCACTACCCAATTGCAAAATGTTTCTTCTTGAAACCAAAGATTTATCTGAATGCTGCTTCATATTCTCTCCTCTCTGCGTAGATCTCCATCACAATTCGATCGCCACGCAAAACGAACTCAGCCGCCCAAAATGGTAGAAGCTTGCTGTACTAATGAGTGCGATCGAGGTTGATTGAGTTTCGAAACAGCTTACCATAGATTAATCTCAATTCTCGCGAAATAAACCATTGAATTTAATCGATGGTTTTCATTAGTGCAACACGACCCGATCGCACCATCACTGTTTTTTATTCCTGCTTAGATGAGTAGAGAAAACGCATTGTGCCATTGATGAAACCCAATTCCGCGCAAAAGCTTAACCACAGCATGACATCCAACATCGCTCGGAACAGTTTGTCGTAGCCAAAGATGCGATCGCTCACCATCCCTAACAACCAGGGCATCGCCAGCAGCACAATCGCTGGGAAAAACATCCATCCGATGCTCAAAATGAGTTGCCATTTGGGCATCGTGTGGGTCTTTCGTCTCCACTGGGAAAGGTGAAGCAGGCTGCGAATCGCAAATGCCACACCAATAACCGTGACAATTGCAACACTGATACCCCAGAAATTAATGCTGAAACCACCTGAAGGAAACGTTCCATAAGTGAGCAATTGAATCAATCCAGTTTTGATTTGTGGCAGGGCGAAGGCGATTAGCGGCAAAGCACTGATGTTATAGAGCAGAGCGATACCATATTTTTCATTCGGCAACACAACAGTATCAGTATAGAAAGTAGACAAAATGCCATTATGCTGAAGAACTTGCCTGCCATTTTCTGTTGTGGCAAACCATCCCATCGCATAGGAACTGTCAAGCTGTTGTGGAAGCGTATGCATAAGGGACATGCTGCTTGGAGTTAGCAGTTGTGTCTTCTCATGCCCCGCGTGATTTTGCAGAATGAGATACTTTGCCATGTCCTCAGCGGTGGAAATAATGCCTGCACTGCCACCTAAATAGCCTGATAGCTCTGGATAAGCAAATGGAATGGCAAACGCCATCAAATGACCTGATGCCAAACCTTTAGCTTGCTGCTGTGCTTCAGCCATTGTCGTGGCATGGAAGGTCTGTGACATTTGAAGCGGCGCAAAGATGTGCAATCGCAAATAGTCTGAAAAGGGTTGACCGCTGACCACTTCCACCACTCTCGCCAAAACATCATAGTTAGGATTGAAATAGTGAAACTCAGTTCCGGGAGCTGCAACTGGATGGGCTTTGTGCAAACTGTTTACTCGTTCTGCATTGGTTGTGGGTTGAGGTTGCAGTGACTCCGGAAAGCCACGATCAGACAATCCACTGGTCTGATTTAGCAACTAGGGAAGTGAGTTTTAAGGTGAGTGAAGGTCGGAGAGAAGATAATACTACCATCACTTGCTCTCACGGTAATGCTGCGTAGCTTCGTGTGGGGCAATTCCAGGAGACGATCTGCTAAACCCATCTCCTCCATAATTTCCATTGCGGAGGGTTGGAGGGTATCTCCTCGAAAGTCGCGATCGAAGTCCCGATGGGCTTCCAAAAGCGTTACGGCAATGCCTTGACGAGCTAGAAGTAATGATAGAACTGCGCCTGCTGGGTCACCTCCGATAATGCAGCAGTCTACTTCCTGTACATCTGCTATTTCATGAGTCTGGGAAACTGGCTCAGTTTGAGGTGAACTGAAATGGATTGACATCGCGAACCTCCTCGGGATGTTTTGCTCCCTCTTCTACAAAGCTCAATTAACAGAGCCTTGGCGAAGGAAATAAATGCTCCCACGATTCTCTTGTAAGCTGCCACTCAATCTGATTCCATCCTCGCACATTCATCCAATCAGGACTGGGTTGTATACCAATCTCAACGAATCCGTAACGTTTTGCTAGTCGGGATACCCTCAGGTTAGCGCTCACAGAAATACCGATGATTTCTTTTAGCCCCAAATCGCGAAACCCAAAGTCAATTAACGCCTTACCGATCTCAATCGCGTAGGCATAACGTCCCCAAAATTGAGGTGCCAGTTCAATTCCCAGTTCTGCTTGTTCGGAGCCATAGCCATTCTGTCGCAAACCGCCGCAGCCAACTAACTCTAGAGTCCGGTGATCGACGATCGCTAACTGGTAATTGCGTCGAGGAATTTCGGTTGCCCACTGTCTGAACCGTTGAAACAGTTCTTGAATAAACTCTGGTGTCGATTCTTCTGCTGAACAAAATTCGGCATATCGAGGCTCAGCATGATAGGCAAGAAATGCAGGCTCATCCTCTTGAACAAAATCACGCAGAATAAATCTCTTGGTAATAATCTCCATGATCAGTACTCTGCCCTCTTATTGCTCAGTGTAGTTACTCGGTGTAGTAACTTATGTTTACGTTTCTCCATCAGGGCTAGAAAGAAAGCCCGTCTCATTCAGCAACTGTTGTAGTTTTTTGTGAGGTAACTCTGTGTCTTTTTTAGGATTGCTCCACATTGTAGAAAAGAAGTTTTGCATCAACACGACAATGCTGTGATATTTAACAACGCTATCCACATAAAACTGATCTAGATTCAGATCCTCATCCACATGAATCTGTTTGATGTTGTTGAGTAGTATGGCTCCCACTTGGTAAGGTTGTAGACCCTCGTTTATGCCATATTTCTCCATTATCTTGCGTTTGCTATTGTCTGAGCATGAATCAAATGCCCAGCGAATTGGATGTCCTAAATTTCGCAGGACTTCCCCGTAATCATAAAAAGTGTTTTGCTCAAAGAAATTTTCTTCCTCTTCCGTCGGTGCAAAACTCTTGTCCAAAGCTAGACCAAAATCGGTTAAATAAGTTTGTTCGCCATCAGTGAGAACATTGCGAAAATGTGCGTCGAAATGGATGATGCCCTTCGTTCTCAAGAAAGCGATCGCCCTCCACAAGTCGTTGAGAGATTGCCGAAGCTTGCTAGGGTTTTCTTGCAACCATGTTTCTAGCACATGAGGAACGTACTCCAGAAATAGAACCAACTCGTGCTGAGCATTTGACCTATCTAACACATATTTCTTGACGTTGATATGATTGCCCCAGTGCTCTACATCAATCTCTAAATCTGCACGCTCTCCAGTGGAAGGAACAATTCGATAATGGTACATCAATGGAAATGTTGCGTGAGCGTCACTGCTGGAGGCGATCGCACCTTCTAGTACCCAGTGAGTTGTTTTGAGATGAGTCACAAGTTCACGGAAAACCCCTAACCCAGTAGAACCGAAGCCATAGTTGTAAGTGGGTGGAAGATTATAGAGATTTTTAGTAGAAAACAGGTTGTCATATTCAAGATCTGTAACTGGAACCCGTTTCACAAAGACTTTAGATTGTTCAAAGATGATGATGTGATTCATCCCCCAACCTGTGCCCGATTCATTCGATGCACTTTGGTCAAGCAAAGAACGTAGTTTTTCGTCATCTAACTGGCTAATTTGTGAACTAATCTCGAAATATTTCTGCCTTCTAAGTTCTAAAGAGTTTCTAGGCACGTCCTAAACACCTCATGTAGGTCGAGCAATAGTTTTATCCGTAGTGTAGCGATCAATCTGGTTCAAAGACCTTTCCATCCTTGCTCAAACTGTGCCATTCTTGCATTCAAACACAGCATCTTTGAAGAGGTTCATTCAACATCTGTGTAAAGTGCGATCGTCTCCTTAGCTGCTTGCACAATGCGATCGCGTAATTCTAAAGGTTCAATCACTTCCATCTGTGCACCAAACCCCAACACATAAGCACAAGCCGCTTTCTCAACGTCAAATCGTAACGAGACAGGAATCCAACCCTCGGCATCGGGTGCATCAATCATTTGTTCGATGCGAGCAAAGTACCCAGCGTAGCGCAACCAGGACATTGCTTCTGGTGCGACCCGTACCGTTACGTCATAGTAAGGTAGATTCGCTTTAAACTCCACCATCGATCGCTGCCAATAGTCGGCTAAGTCGAACCCAACTGGACGAACACAGTGGGCATTCATCAGTACAGCATTCTGCACTCGTGAAATGCGGTAAGAACGCACCTCTCCTTCTACGGCTGCTACCAAATACCAAACACTACCTTTAGCAACCAGTCCTAGAGGATTGATCAACCGTTCAATCTGCTTACCGTTGCTACGCTCATAGCTCAAAAAGACTTGCTGCTCTTGCCAAATTGCGGCTTGCAGAACCGGAAATGCTGACATCTCTTCGTCCCAATGATGCCATCCGGTTGGGTCAACATGAATGCGCTGACTCACCACTTCTGCCTGCTGACGATTAGCAGCAGGCAATGCTGCCAGAAGTTTGAGTAGTGCGGCTTCAAATGCCTGGTTCCAGCCTAAATCTGCTAGCACATGAGTCGGTTTTGGCAAAAATAGCGCTTGAATTTCTGCCAGGTTGAGTCCGGTCAGGGTGGTTTGATAGTCCTCCAGCAAGCCCCATCCGCCGCCCTTACCGCGTTCTGCCACCACCGGAACCCCTGAACTGCTGAGGGCATCCATATCGCGGTGAATAGTGCGCTCAGATACTTCCAGCCGCTCTGCCAAATCTCGTGTGGTTAACCGAGAATGAACCTGCAACAACATCAGAATGGAGAGGAGTCGATCGGCACGCATAACGATTTTTAGAACGATCGCAACTTCTTCTACACTACTGCTGAAATATGACAAAGGGTGTCAGGAAGTCGTCTTTATGCTGTTGGCTAGAACGATTTTGAGGGGTCATGATGCAGCCATTAAAAGATAAGATTGCGATCGTTGCAGGAGGCACGCGCGGTGCAGGACGAGGCATTGCGACAGAACTGGGTGCAGCCGGAGCAACGGTTTATGTGACTGGACGCACAACTCGTACACAACAGTCAGACTACAACCGCCCAGAAACCATTGAAGAAACCGCAGAGCTAGTGACTCAGGCGGGTGGACAAGGGATTGCAGTTCAAGTGGATCATCTAGATCTAGAGCAGGTGCGATCGCTCGTAACTCGTGTTGAACGAGAGCAAGGACAGTTAGACATTCTGATCAACGATATCGGAGCAGAACATTTCGCGGAATTTGATAAGCCCGTCTGGGAGGTTGATTTGGAGCGGGGTCTACGTTTGTTACGATTGGCGATCGATACTCATCTCATTACCAGTCACTTTGCCCTGCCGCTACTGATTCAAAAGCCCGGAGGATTAGTGGTTGAACTCACTGATGGAACGGCGGATTACAATAATCAGCACTATCGGCAAGCATTAATGTACGATCTCGCCAAGAATTCAATCATTCGGATGGCGTGGGGACTAGCACAGGAGCTTAAACCCCATCACTGCACGGCAGTGTGCCTGACTCCAGGCTGGTTACGATCAGAGATGATGCTAGATCATTTTGGCGTGAGTGAAGCCAATTGGCAGGATGCTACAGCAAAGGAACCGCATTTCATCATTGCCGAAACCCCCCGCTATGTAGGACGTGCTGTTGCCCATCTTGCTGGTGATCCAGAGGTGGCTCATTGGAATGGTCAGTCTCTTTCCAGTGGGCAACTCGCGAAAGTTTATGGTTTTACGGATCTGGATGGTTCTCAACCGGATGCTTGGCGTTATATCCAGGAGGTGACAGAGATGGGTAAACCTGCTGACGCAACGGGATACAGGTAAGGTTAGCTGTTGAATTCGGAGCAATTAAAGAGACTTTAGCCAGAGTTGAAATGCAGTTCGTGCCCTACATACAACTTCTCTTGATCACCTCTGCAAAACACAGTTATTTCATTATATACTTCCGTTTAAATTGCTTATGCAAGTTTTGGGTTGCAGTCTCACCAAATGACGCTTTGACAAGGGCAAAACTAGAAAAGTCTTTTGCACGCTACTCATTTTGTGGCACCTCTTCAATGTAGTAAAAATAATCCCAGAGGATGGCTTCCCAGCTTGTGCAGCGAAGCAGTTTGCCGCCAAGACTTCCCGTAGGCTCTAACGTGCGGTGTGTCGCTGTATTGCCTCAATCATAATGAACCAGTCATCACGATGCAGCTCATGTCCTGTCCCAGGCAACGTGAGTAATTCAGCGTTAGGAATCTCTGCCTTTAATGCCAAAGCATGAGCATAGGGCAGCACAGGATCTTCTGTACCGTGAATAATCAGTGTTGGAGCAGCGATCGCGGCGAGACGGTTCAGCCATTTCTCTCCTCCTTGAAGCAGGGCATGATTAAAAGCAGTTGTTGGATTAGGTGTGCGATCAAAATCAGCAATCACCAATTCACGTATAGCTGATTCATCAAAGGGATGGGCTGAGCCAGAGAGCAACCGCCATGCCTCAACCTGGTATTCAACCACTGCTTCACGGTTCGTCCAATCGAGTTCACTGGCTTTTGCATGATAGTTGAGGACAGACGGATCAATCCCAGGTATGGTGGGGTCTGTCTCAGCCAAACGTTCTGAGGCAATTAAGGTTAAACTTTTGATGCGTTGAGGATGCTTAAGCGCCATGAGTTGACTGAGATAGCCTCCCAGTGACATCCCAATTAAATGGGCACTCTGAAGACCATAGCCATCGAGTACCCCAAACGCGTCATCCGCCAGATCGTCAACGGAATAGTTGATCTGTCCTGGCTCGTAGCTGGTTGAGCATCCAGTATCTCGGTGATCATAACGAATCACATATCGTCCCACAGCAGCCAACTGACGGCAGAATGCTTCCGGCCACCAGATCGCTGAAGCCGTTGCTCCCATGATTAACAAAATTGGAGTATCGTCTGGAGAACCAAACGATTCTGAAAAAAGGTGAACTCCGTTGATGCTAATTTGTTTGCTTTTCATACGTTGCCTTGTTCAGTTCGGTTTTGTAACTCCAGTTAATTGAACGGGTGCTGCATATTTAGTTCGCTGTGACTGGCGATCGCTTCTAAATTCGCAATTCGTTCTTCAAGGAATCACATGATGAACACTGCAAAGTTCAAGCTATGTCTCCATCGGAACTCCAGTTAATGTCTATTGTCATGGTTCTAATGGTTCAAAGGGCTTGGCATCTGAGAAATCATAGATTTCGACCGCTTCTTCACGCCGAATCATCCGTTTTCCCAAGCGAGGAAACTCAGCAATCTCAACATCCAGGTTCTCTCCTCCTGCCAGATACACGAGGTCTTGAGTCCCTGTATTCCTGAGATGGTGAGCCACTGAAGGGGTAGGAAATCCCATAAAATCTCCAGCACTCACCTCAAATTCTGACCCATCAATTTCTGCGACACCATCACCCGATAGGACATAAATCCATTCTTCTTCCCGATGATGGGAATGATAGATAAATGATTCTTTGCCGGGAGGTACTTTAATGAAGTTCACTCCTGTGCGCTGCAGTCCAACCGTTTTGCCTAACTGCATTCCTGCCAGCTCGGAGTTTGGGTTCCAGGGATGTGAGAAGTTTTGCAAGTTTTCAACAATTTGTTTGGATTGGAGAAGCAAAGGCTGTTGATCTGTCATGCTAATTATCCTCCGGAAACTAATTAGTACAGCTTACTCGTAAGTTGATATGCCCTACCGTACTCCAACGTTGGTTTGTGTGCTGACGAGATGAATGCGATCGCACTCAGTCGCAGGATGAAGCCGCAACTCCCCTAGCTTGCCATTTCAATGAGCGAATCCCTGGATCGGGAAAGCGAGTTGAGGAAATACGATATCCGTTGGCACGTTGCTCTAGCAGTTTTGCCCCAATAGGACTAAGCTCAACAGGCAGTATCAACTCAGGTGGAGACGCATAGGGCTGTGGATAAAACACATCTGTTTCGCCAACTCCTAGTACAGCTGATAAATCACCTGATTGCATGAGTAATGCATCATCACCTTCTGCACAAATGATACCCACCTGGCGACTTTGCAAAGTTGCCATTTCAATTTTCAATCTTGCTACTTCAGCCTCTGACTCAGCCAGTCTAGCCTCCAGGGACTTCAGTTCTGCATCACTTGTAGAAGCATTGCACGAGGCTAGACTGGCGAAACAAGCAGTAGCAAGAAATACCTGGTGCCAAGAAAGGTTAAACATTGTTTCACACTCTCAATTGAGCAAATTGAGGCGATCGCTTTTCAGGTCGTGGATTTGCTTTAATTTATCTAAACAAAATAATTCACGTAAAGAAATTTGCTCAACATCATTTTTCCCGTACTACGCCCATCCTTACAACTTTTCTAGAGTAGAGAAATTGTCTAAATCTGGCTATCTGCTTCCTGCCATACTATCAAAATCTTGCGACCAGCTTTCAAAAGCCAGAGTGAGCCGCGCAAAAGTGACTACAATCGAAACAAGGCTTTTCATGTACACAACCAGATTTATAGAATGAGACATCAACAACCACCTAGTAGCTTTGTATGAACCGTGCTGTATCTTTATTAATGGCTGTGTGTATTAGTTTCATTGCAGGGTTACTCATTTGCATAGGAACCTATTGGTTTGTCCGAGCTTACTTATTTCCACCAGCGACTCTCGAAGTTCGTGGAGTTTTGAGGTTTCAATCACAACCCAGTGCTCCAAGTGCCACTGGTAATCCTCCCAATGGCTATTTTATTGAATCAACTGCAATTGATCGATTTTATCTAGAGGGCGATTTGATCAAGACTTACGTTGGTTCTCTTGTTCTTGTGAAAGGAACGATTTCGACCGTGTGTGGTCCTGATACTTACCCTTGCTACCCAAATCTCTTAGTAGAATCTGTAATTCAAGTTCCAGGGTAAGGTTAATGATCGAGAGGATCAAGACTCATCAGGTCTAAAACATCCTTTAATACTCCACTAATAAAAAGGCGATCGCGCCAACTCAAGTTTGACAATCAAGTGAACTTAAGTTCACATTGTTCCAATACTTTAGATTGCTTGATTAGCAATCGTTCTGTTACTTAAAGTGCAAACTCTGAGTTGACGACGGATTTGGATTTGTTTCCTATAGTGAATACTACAAACTGCTATCCAAGATTGAAGAGAAGCGATTTCACAGTGCCTCTAGTACAGGAATTTATTTTTCTTCAGAGGTTTAAAATGAGCCACGATATTTTTACTGAAACAGTTAGCGATCGCAACCAATTAAGTGTACCTCCCTCAGAACAAGATCATCTTCAGGGATCGCTCAATGCCAAAGTTGTACTTGTTGAATACGGAGATTATCAGTGTCCTCAATGTGGAAAACTTCATGCTTTAGTTCAGACCATCCAAAACCATCTCAATGCAGCCGGTTCTAAACAAAATAATCTCTGCTATATATTCAGGCATTTTCCTCAGCCCCAAATTCATCCATACGCTCAAAAGGCAGCGGCAGCAGCAGAAGCAGCGGCAGCACAAGAGCAATTCTGGCAGATGCACAAAGTTTTACTGCAGCATCAGCTAGCTTTGAGCGATGGTCATCTAGCGGAGTATGCTCACAATTTAGGGCTTGATGTGACTCAGTTTGTTCGTGACATTGTTAGAAAAGTGTATGCTGATTCCATCAGTCGAGATGTCACGAGTGGAAGGCACAGTGGCGTGATCAGCACTCCGGCTTTGTTTATTAATGGTGTTCGTTATAGAAACGCTCTAGAACTTGAACCGTTATTGGCTGCGATCGCCAAATCTAACAATTCTCTATGACAAGCTATTCGCGTTTTAATTGTTGATGACCACTCCATTGTTCGGTGAGAAATTATGACCCAACATCAAGATCAATTCAATCAGAAGCATCCCAGTCAGAATATTGAAGGACAAGAAGAATCTCGTTATGAGGACGAAGCATCCATCGGTGGAGCCATGGATGAGGCACAACTTAGCAACGAAGAGCTTGCCGGTATTTCTGGTGGCTTAAAAAATTCGAGCGACTTACTTCAGCAAGAAATTTCACACGATGTTCTTGGCGAGGAAACCAAGTCATTTGAACCTGAGCCAACTTTTCCAAAGCCATCTCATCTAGAAGACTTGTCATAAGCATCGTCGATTCCAGACTTAAGGAGTAATTCATGACGACCTATCGCACGGTTGCGATCGATGGTTTAGATATTTTTTACCGCGAAGCAGGTTCTCGTGATAATCCAACAATTCTGCTGTTGCACGGATTTCCGGCTTCATCACATATGTTTCGCAATCTGATCCCTGCGCTTGCTGATCAGTTTCATTTAGTTGCCCCCGATTACCCGGGCTTCGGCAACAGTTCGATGCCAACTGTAGATGAGTTTGATTACACATTTGATCATCTAGCTGAGATCATCGAGAAATTTATCGATGCGATCGCCGTCCAGAAATATAGTCTTTATGTGATGGATTATGGTGCTCCCGTTGGCTACCGCATTGCAGTTAAACATCCAGAGCAGGTAGAAGCATTAATTGTCCAGAACGGGAATGCCTACGAGGAAGGATTTGGTAAGTTCACGGACCCGATTAAGGAATACTGGCGAAACCCTTCTCCTGAAAATACTGACAAGATGAAACAATCTTTCACTCTGGAAACAACAAAGTGGCAGTATACCAACGGTGTTAGTAATCCAGAAGCAATCAGTCCTGACACCTGGACGATGGATCAATTCTTTCTTGATCGCCCAGGAAATGAAGAGATTCAGCTAGCACTGTTTTATGACTACAGAACGAATCCACCGCTCTATCCACAATGGCAGGAGTATTTTCGCAATCATCAACCTCCTACCTTGATTGTTTGGGGTCAGAACGACGACATCTTTCCTGCCGAAGGCGCTTATCCCTACCAGCGTGACCTGAAAGACGTTGAGTTTCATCTGCTCAATACCGGACACTTTGCATTGGAAGAGGAAGGAGAGGCGATCGCCAATTACATCCGTCAATTTCTCACATCACGACTGCAACCCATTTCTGCTTAATCAAATAGCACAAACAGCTATTCCGACCACTACATCATCTGCGGTTGATGTAGTGGCAGCAATTCAGCGTCAACAATCGCTCGTGCCATCCTTGGGACAGTTTCTATGCAGAAGGACGGCAGGTCATGACTCCTTCCCTCTGAGTATCGGCATTAGGGTTACTGCCCATTGCCCGAACTGTAATCGTAGGTTCATAGCCAGGGTAACAACGGATCAAAACAGTGTCTGCAGCTTGGGTCACGTACAGCACATAAACAGGTCTACCTCCTAGTACAGCAGGAACCAAGTCGGGGGGTGCCGGAGCAGTTGCAACAAGTGTTGATTGATTCAGAGCATCTACATCCGGCGTTTCAGATAAAACAGACCGTGCTTGAACAGACTGCAAACTGATCAGGACTAATGCCACGAGAGTAGCTAGTGCAGCAAAGAATTTAGCGGATAGTTTGAACATGACTTTAAAGTATGTGTGTAGCGTTATATGACTTTAATTTAAGGAACAAATTCCAATCTGTCGTCAACTCAAAGTCCTGATTTGAAGCAACAGAATGACTGCTTACTGGGCAAACTGAGGTACTGCTGTTGCATCAAACTTAAGTTCACGCAACATTCCTATAGGCTAAGCAATATTCACTGTCCTGCTAGAGCTTGAGCCTGCTCTAACAGTTGTTCAGCATTCTCTGCCCATTCTGGCTGTGCCTGAGTGGTAAACAGATCTTTGGCATATTGCAAAACTCGCTCGGCACTAGCGTATTGCCGCTGCTGAATAAATACTAGTCCGGCTCCGTAATATGCATTGGGATAATTAGAGTTGGCTTCGGCAGCTCGACGAAATGATTCTAGTGCGTCGTCCAGATTACCCTGAGCAAACTGAATTGAGCCCAGATTGTAGTGTGCCTCTGGATAGTTGGGACTGATCCGAATTGCCTGACTAAAGGCAGTAGCAGCTTGTTCAAACTGTTCTTGTTGAAGGTGAACCAAGCCTAAGTGATAGTGTGGCTCTGGTGCGGAGGGGCTGAGTTCGGTGGCGCGTTGAAAGGCAGCGATCGCCCTACCCCAATCTTGCTGTTGTTCTCGCACCAGTCCCAAATTGTAATGAGCTAAACCTAAGTTTGGATCAAGGGCGATCGCCCGCTCCAAATAATCGTCTGCCTGGTCAAAGTTGTTTCCCTCTAGCAGTGCTGCTCCTAAATTGGCAAAAGCCAGAGCAAATCTTGGTTCTGCCTGAGTTGCTTGATAAAAGGCAGTGGCCGCATCCTGAAGCTGTCCTTGCTGGCGCAAAGCTAATCCCAGGTTGTAGTGGGCGGGTGCAAGTCCAGGATTCAGTTCAGTAGCTTGACGGAAGGCGGCGATCGCCTCATTCATTTGCCCTTGCTGCACAAACTGCAAGCCTTGATTCAGCCGATCTTCTGCCGTTTGTGAAACTGTCTGTGCCTGAGCAACGGAAATCGCACTTAAACCAATCGGAGCAAACAGCACTGGAATCAAAGACAAACTAACGAGTAAAGATCTTGCAACCATGCCAACCACACTCCTGGGCGATCGCCGCTATTGTACTGCGTTCATCGTTCTAATCGAACTGTTGCAGTCTGACCTGACAAAACCAATCCCTTATTATTAAGTCAGTGAACTGTTGCGATCGCCCATACCATGTCTGCCCCAGCCACCGAAACAATTGAAACCGTCCTGGAGGAAGCGGTAGACGGCATCGTCCTTCCCCCCAGTGACCTCTACAGCGACGAACCTCCTTTGGAAACTCATCTCCACTTGCAGCAAATGCTGCTGCTGCTTAAGTGCCTGGATTGGCTATGGCGCGATCGCAACGATTACTTCGCCACAGGCAACCTCACAATCTATTACAGCTCTCGTCGGCTCAAGTCAGAAGATTTTCGTGGGCCAGACTTTTTTGTAGTGCTGGGTACGGAATGCAAGCCGCGCAAAAGCTGGATGGTGTGGGAAGAGGAAGGAAAATATCCAAACGTAATCGTTGAATTGCTCTCAAATTCCACCGCCAAAACCGACCGAGGGTTAAAAAAACAAATTTACCAAGACACCTTTCGCACGCCCGATTACTTCTGGTTTGACCCCGATTCGCTGGAGTTCAAGGGTTTTCATTTGGTGGATGGCACCTATCATGACCTTCAGCCAAATGAGCAAGGGCAGTTGTGGAGCCAGCAGCTAAACCTTTACTTGGGCATTCACAACCATCAACTGCGGTTCTTTACTCCAGAAGGACAACTCATTCCCACTCCAGAAGAGTCTGCCCAAGCGGCTGAGGCAATGGCGACAGCGGAACGACAGCGGGCAGAAGTAGAACGGCAGCGGGCAGAAGTAGAACGGCAGCGGGCAGAAGTAGAACGGCAGCGGGCAGAAGTAGAACGGCAGCGGAATGAAAAACTAGCAGCAAAGCTACGAGAGCTAGGCATTGATCCCGATACAGAGGTCTAGAACACCTTTGAGGATGACTCCGATCCCGCAAAAAATTCTAGGTTTTGTTTAATTCTCAATCTTAAGCAAAGTACACTAGAAGGAATTTAGTGGCGGTGAAGTGGGACGTACAGAATGTCTTTAAAGATTGAGCAGGGACTATTTAACTCAGACTTCATTGACTACCATGCGATTTTGGGAGTTCCCGTTGACGCAAATCCGAAAGAAATCCGGAAGCGCTACCTCAAAATTGCTCGACGGCTCCATCCAGATAGTTTCGCGACAGAAGATCAGACAGAGCGCGATCGCGCCAGTGAATTGCTTTCAAAGCTGGTCAACCCCGCCTATGAAAAAATCTCTCAGGAAAAAAGCTACAGCGAATACTGTGTTGTGCTGCGGCTCAAAGGACAGCAGGCGCTCAAGCAGCAAGATACAGTCGTGTTGATGAACGAAGCCTCTCGCACTCTAGCTTCAACCAACGACTTGGAAAACTACTACAAATCGACTCTAAAAGAGTTGGCAGAGCAGCAGTATCAATTGCTCAACCAAACTCTAGAACTAACGGGGCGGATCAGCGAACTCAACCTGGTCTACCTGATGCGTAAAGAAGCGCGCGGAGAGCCTGCAAACCATCAGCCCGTTCAGTCTGATTCTAAAAAAGGCTCGACGCAAAAAGCTCCATCCGCCCCAACAACGCCTAAACCCCCACCCACCAAAGAGGCGATCGTAACAGCCTATTTGCGTCGAGCTAAGGAATTTGAGGCAAAGCAGGATTTTCCCAGGACAATCCTTGAACTGCGTGAAGCGATTCAAATTGACCCTCGCAATAGCAGCTGCCATAGCCGCTTGGGAGCAGTCTACCTGAAGACGAATCAAGCGACGATGGCAAAAATTTACTTTAATCAAGCATTAAGCCTTAACCCCCAAGACCCAATTGCGCTGGAGGGTAAACGTCAACTTGAGGAGGCAGGCGGTCAGTCTGCCAAATCTCAGCAGACGAGTGCGAAGAGCAGCAAAGCCAGTAAGCCAAGTGGCGGGCTGTTTGGATTGTTTGGCGGAAAGAAGAAGTAACAAAGAAGTAGCAATGTATCAACCTCCCTCTGGAGCCAGAGATCTGTTTCCTCTGGATGTGGCTCAAAAACGCTGGATCGAAAACCGTTTGCAGCAGGTTTTTCAACGCTGGGGCTACCACCGCATCATCACCTCTACCCTGGAACGGGTAGATACGCTGATGGCAGGTGGGGCTGTGCAGCAGTCTACGGTCATTCAATTGCAAGAACTTGAGGATGAAACGCTGGGGTTGCGTCCAGAGTTGACCGCTTCGATCGCCCGTGCAGCAGTGACTCGTATGGCGGGCGTGAGCCATCCCCAGCGCCTCTATTACAATGCCAATGTGTTTCGACGGGCGCAGCGGGGCAGCCACAACCGCCAGCAGGAATTTTACCAGGCAGGGGTGGAGTTGTTGGGCAGTGGCGGCATAGTGGCCGATGCTGAAGTGGTGCTGCTGTTGATGGATTGCCTTAGCACGTTGGGACTAAAAGATTGGCATCTGGTTTTGGGGGAGGCTGGGCTGACGCGATCGCTCCTTTCCCCTTTCCCAGAGGAACTGCGCGACCGGGTAAGACGGGCGATCGCCCACCTCGATCGAATCACCCTAGAAACTTTGCCCCTATCTACCGAGTTGCGCGATCGAGCGCTGCTGCTGCTAGACCTGCGCGGTCGTCCGGCAGATGTGCTGCAACGAGTTTCCAGTCTGGACTTGGATGAAACCCAGCGGGCTACTGTGAATGCCCTAAAGTCGCTGATGGAAGTGCTGCAAGCCAGCTTTGAGGCTGAAGGGGAGGCGATTGCCCCCTCCCTAATTCTGGATTTAAGCTTAATTCAAACCTTTGACTACTACACGGGCATCGTCTTCGAAGTCGTAGGAGATGCCAACACGGGGCGGCGAGTGCTGGGTCAGGGCGGTCGCTATGACCAGCTTTTGGGCATCTATCACCCACAAGCAGAAACCTATCCAGGTGTCGGATTTGTCTTTAACCTGGAAGAGTTGCACCAAACGCTGCTGCCTACAGGTCAACTGCCCCATAACACTCCAGCGACCAACTGGTTAGTTGTTCCATCTAGCCCACAGGACTGTGCAGTTGCCTTTGCTTATGCCCAGAAAATTCGCGAATCAGCCAACCTGGTCAGGGTAGAAGTTGACCTGGATCAGCGGGATAGCCAGGATGCGGTGCGCGACTATGCCCGTCATCGCGGCATTAGCCAGATTGCCTGGATCAATGCTGACGGTGTGCCTGAGATTGAAACCCTGTCTTCTGTAGGATAAATCTCACACATAAATCACCTCTTGAGACGTGAATGGTAGCGCGGTTCCATCGTGCTACCATTCACGCAAGAAATCTAATGAGCCTTTGCCTGTAAAAGTAGATACGGTTGCAGTCGTGGCTACACCTGTTAGGCTAGAAAAAGCTGAATCAGGCTCATCCTGCTGATTCTTTAAGAGAGAACACTGAGAGAGAACACTGTGCCGCATACGATTCTGACCAATACCTGTGAGGGCATTGCTGATTGCGTTGATGCCTGCCCGGTTGCTTGCATCCATGAAGGGCCAGGCAAAAACGAAAAAGGGACAGACTGGTACTGGATCGACTTTGCTACCTGCATCGACTGCGGCATTTGCCTGCAAGTCTGCCCGGTAGAGGGGGCGATCGTGCCGGAAGAAAGACCCGATCTGCAAAACACGCCTGAGTAGGGTAAAAGATCTAACCGATCTGACCATTAGAGCGGGATTGCGGCTAGCTGCAATCCCGCTTTAATGGCTTATACCAGTTCTCCAAAGTAAGGGGATAGATGTGTAAAGCTTGTAGAGGGTTCAACGGTAGGATATGGCAGTGGGATACAAGCTAGAGATTAAAGAGAGCTCAAGCAACTGCTACGAGGGGAAAAAATGGCATCTGGTAAAGAACGAATTCAACTGTTGTACCTGCTGAAGATTAGGCAAGCCACATCATTCTGTTATTTCAATCCCCTCATTGTCTTGAGAACTGCTCTGCACTGGCTGAAAACTTGACTCAACCGTGATACCAAGCTGTTGAGCTTTGCTGCAAATCGCATCAATGAGTCTAATAACAGCTTAAACTACTGCTTCCTCCACAGAAGTTTATTGCTTTAATCCTTTTGCAACACAACCAAACTGAGTCCGTGGAGGAGTCATAGTGAAAGGGTTAGGCGATCGCTAAATCTTGCTCCTTGCGGATGAAAACAGCAGGTTGTTGTAGGTCATCAGACATATAAGCAACTGCCATATCCTGGGAGTTATATGCCCAGCCGATCTGCCCATCTCGGTCGAGCAAAATGCAGCCTGCTTCTCCCGGAACCCGCTGTTTTAGTACCTCAATTGCTTTCTCCGCCGCTTTTTCGGGATGGCAGGCGACGATTCCATTCATACTTGCAGCATTACCTGACAGAAAATCAACCGCCGTCTTCGCTAATACGACTGGAATGATCGACTCACCGTCGCCCGTCGTGGAGCAAGCACCCCGACCATCGGCATATAAGCCACAACCAACCAACGCTGTATCCCCAACGCGACCCTGATTTTGATCCGTCACTCCGCCTGTCGAAGTACCAGCGACCAGTCTGCCATTAACATCTAGCGCTACACAGCCAACAGTGTTAGGACGATCTACAACTTCTGCCTCTTCTTCCCACTCCTGTTTTTGCTCCTCACTGACTAAATCCTCTTTAGCACACAGTTCCAGTCCATGCTCCAGAGCAAAGCGTTCCCCGCTACGGGCTACTAGCAGTCGGGGCTTATCTTCCATGACTTTGCGGGCCACGGAGATTGGATGACGGACTCCTTGCACTGCGGCTACAGATCCCCATCCGAAATTCATACTCTCCATGATTGCAGCATCAACCTCTACCTCTCCTTCACTGTTGAGGGTCGAGCCAAACCCTGCATTAAAGGTCTGGTCAGATTCGAGCACTCGAATGGCCGCCTCAACTGCATCTATGGCATCCCCCCCCCGTTGCAGAATTTCCCAGCCTGCCTGGACAGCTGCCAAACAACCGTCTTTATTGGGTTGTTCTTTACCTTTGGAAATAGTTTTTGCTCCACCATGCACAATAATTGCTACAGTCATGTTCTTTTACCAATCGGGTGTTCAGTTAATCAAAAAATTCTCAGTCCAGTTCAGACTGTGTTACAGCCACAAGTACAGTGACTAGCGGGTACGGAGACAGAATAAATCTCATTTAGCCTCTACCGCTGAGGGTAGGTGTCGCTAAAAGTGTTAGTGCAGCTACTCCTAACGCAGCGATCGCTTCTTGCTGCCACAATCGATTTTGCGCCTCTTTGAGCAAACTGGAGCGCTGTTTCTCGTCCGATGCCGTTGGAGGCACCAAAGATGACAACCACCTGCTGGTCTATAGGCTTCAGATTCATATTGCTATTCCAAAAGTTCTTGCGGCGATTAGCCTGGAAGCGATGTCGTATTTTATGAGTAACAGCGTAATGGTTGCCTTTTCGGTCAGACTCTACCGCAGGGACAAGTCCAGCTTCTCTGTGGATAGAATTGTGAGTTAAGTAAAGTGGTGTTTCGTAAACGAAGGCACTAATCCTAAACTTAGGTTTCAGCTTTCACAGGCAAATTGCCTGAGCAAATCCATCCTAATGAGTTCTCCGTTCGTGCAGCCCGTAGTGCCCCGCTGCCAACATTGAACTAGTTTTGAAGATGGCGATCGCCCTTTGTATACTCCAGCACAAGTAAAAGTAACATTAGCTGTCGTGTAGTTGCTATTCTCAAAGTAGTGTAAACCACTTTTTTAAGGACGAATGCAATAGTTATTACACAATATGTTTACAATAAATCTTCCTAGAGCAGTTGCCAGAGTAGGAACATAAAGCGAAGCTTCAGATTATCCATGAAACTTTAAAGATAAACTTCTTGTGTCACAACCTGAACAGACCATTTTAGTGACTGGAGGGGCAGGATACATTGGCTCCCACGCGGTACTAGCGCTACAAAGAGCAAGCTATCGAGTGATTGTGTTAGACAACCTCTCTGCGGGTCATCGAGAGCTAATAGAGCCATTGCAAGTTGAGCTAATTGTGGGAGACGTGAGCGATCGCCCATTCCTTGACGACCTGTTTGCAACTCACTCGATTGCAGCAGTCATGCACTTTGCGGCCTACATCGCCGTGGGTGAGTCAGTAACAGATCCAGCAAAGTACTATCACAACAACGTCGTTGGCACGCTGACCTTGCTAGAAGCGATGGTGGCGGCATCGATCAAAACCTTTGTATTTTCCTCCACCTGTGCTCTGTATGGCGTACCAAAATTTGTTCCGATTACAGAAGAACACCCCCAAGATCCCATTAGCCCCTATGCCACAACCAAGTGGATGGTAGAGCGAATTCTGGCAGATTTTGATGCGGCTTATGATCTAAAGTCGGTGCGATTTCGCTATTTCAACGCGGCAGGAGCTGACCCCGAAGGTTTACTTGGAGAAGACCATTCCCCTGAAACCCATCTGATTCCGCTTGTGCTGTTAGCCGCTCTGGGAAAACTTCCCGCAATTAAGATTTTTGGTACGGATTACCCAACTGAAGACGGTACCTGTATCCGAGATTACATTCATGTTGCTGATTTGGCACAGGCGCACGTTTTAGGACTGAAGTATTTGCTGGACGGCGGGGATAGCGATGTGTTTAACCTGGGCAACGGCAGCGGGTTTTCAGTCAGGCAAGTGATTGAGGCAGCCCAACAGGTTACTGGGAAAGAAATTAAGACCCTGGAGAGCGATCGCCGCCCTGGAGACCCATCCATTCTAGTAGGCAGCAGTGAAAAAGCTAGAAATATTTTGGGCTGGCAGCCGCAATATGCAGACCTAAACAAGATTTTGGCTCATGCATGGCAGTGGCACACCCATCGGCACGGGCAATCTTAAATGGAAAACCCATTTTCCCAACCTGACATTACTTTTGGGAATGCCAAGACAGATGGTGTTGAGCGCCGAGGCTGGTTTGTAGGGCACTTTGTCAACGCTGCTAACCTACGCTCAACCGAAATTCTAGAAGTAAAGTGGGGCATTCACGCAGAAGGAGATAGTCGCTCAGAGTGGAGCGTTAACCAGGTCGCAACGACGCTATCTATCCTGATCAAAGGACGCTTTCGCCTGCAATTTCCTGAGCAGGAGTGTCTATTGGCTGAGGAGGGCGATTACGTCATCTGGTCAGCAGGAGTGCCTCATACCTGGATTGCCGAACTGGCTTCTACGGTTGTTACAGTTCGCTACCCCTCGCTAGAAGGAGATAGCATAGAGAAAGCAGAGTAGAAGCAAGTTTGCCAAGATGACCAGGCCTTGTCAAGATGATGTATGGCCTTTATCTACTGACTCAAGCGAGGGAGCTGTTCCTTTGACATCTCCAGCTAAGTCTGCTAACAAAGGTTAAATCATAAATCAATAAGGGCACCCTTTCTTGAGCAGCTAGGGTTGAACTTTAATGAAAACATTCGGTAAGTGCCTCGAAGACCGCTATCCTTGCCCCATTGGGACTGACGACGTTCTACAAACGCCTCTACAGGGGTATCCGCGCCCACAGTTGCAGCGATTGCACTGGCTTTCTCTCAACGGGCAGTGGAAGTTTATGTTTGATGATGAAGGGCAGTACACCAAGCCCGACCAGATATCCAGTTGGAGTCATACTATCGAGGTTCCCTTTGCACCGGAATCTACCCAAAGTGGGATTGATGATCATGGCTTCCACCCCAACTGCTGGTACGAGCGAGAATTTCTCTTGCCAGCTAAAGAAGGACGAGTACTGTTGCATTTCGGTGCAGTAGACTACCAAACACGGGTTTGGGTCAACGGTCAGTTCATGGCAGAACACGTAGGCGGACACACCCCGTTTAGCATGGACATCACGCCTGTCCTGAATGCTGATGGAGTGCAACGGGTTACCGTTTGGGCACAGGACGACCCTCACGATTTAGCAAAACCGCGCGGCAAGCAAGATTGGCAGCTTCAACCCCATAGCATTTGGTATCCACGCACTAGCGGCATTTGGCAAACCGTCTGGGTGGAACAGGTGCCAGAAACCTATATCGACCGTCTGCGCTGGACTCCCCATTTTGAGCGCTGGGAAATTGGCTTTGAAGCCTTTGTCAATGGGGAAGAGCAGGGCGACCTTCAGGTTAAAGTGCGGCTAACCGTAGGGCAACAGCTTCTTGTCAATGACACCTATGCTGTACTCAATGGAGAAATTCATCGCCGCATCGCGCTGTCTGACCCCGGTATTGACGATTACCGGAATGAATTGCTCTGGAGTCCTGAGAAGCCAACCCTCATCCATGCTGAGATTCAGCTTTGGCAGGACGGGCAGCTTTTAGATCAGGTGCAGTCCTACACCGCTATGCGAACTGTGGGAATTCAGCGCGATCGCTTCATGCTCAACGGACATCCCTACTACCTGCGTTTGGTGCTAGACCAGGGTTACTGGGAAGAAACACTCATGACCCCTCCCTCCGACGAAGCCCTGCGGAGAGATGTAGAGCTAGTGAAGCAAATGGGCTTCAATGGCGTCAGAAAGCACCAGAAAATCGAAGATCCTCGCTTTTTGTATTGGGCAGATGTACTAGGGCTACTCGTTTGGGAAGAAATGCCCAGTGCTTATCGGTTTACCCCTAAAGCCGTTGAACGCATGACCCGAGAATGGGCAGAAGTGATCGAGCGAGATGCCAGTCACCCCTGCATTGTTGTTTGGGTGCCGTTTAATGAGTCGTGGGGTGTGCCTGACCTGACCGCGACTCCCGCCCACCGCAACTACGTTCAAGCGCTTTACCACCTGACCAAGACGCTTGACCCGACTCGCCCTGTAATTGGTAACGATGGTTGGGAAAGTACAGCCACCGATATTTTGGCAATCCACGATTATGACAGTCATCCGCAACGGTTAGCAAACCGTTATGGTCCTGAAGTTAAGCTGTCTGACCTGTTCGATCGCCAGCGTCCGGGCGGGCGTATTCTCACCTTAGATGGCTACCCTCACCAGGGACAGCCGATTATGCTCACCGAGTTTGGTGGTATCGCCTACACACCCCCGGATGAGGCCCACAAAACCTGGGGCTATGCCCGATCTGACAACGCTTCTGAGTTTTATCAGCAGTACGCAGACTTGTTGAGAGTAATAAATCAGGTTGAGATCTTTAGCGGTTTCTGCTATACCCAGCTGACCGACACTTTCCAGGAAGCAAACGGGCTGCTCTACGCCGATCGCACTCCTAAGTTCGCATTAGAGGCGATCGCCGCTGCCACTCATGGTAGAGGCTTCAGCCCTGATGTCGTATCAGGGCAGTGGACACCCCCCTCCGAACAGCCTCAACTCGTGGCCCACTGCGGACCTAACGGTTGTTGAAGTTCGGGAGGAACAAGAAACAAGAACAACTGCGCCCAATCCAGTTCCTCTCCTACGGGAGAAGGACTGGGGTGGGCGGAATTAGGGCACCCTACTGGCTAGACCTACTGGCTAGACTAAGGATCAATCAGACCGTAATAAATCGCTGCGATAAAAAGAAGCGATGCCAGAAAAAGTCCTACAACAACCCTAAAACCTAGTGAATAAGCAGAAGCTTTGTTAACGTTTCCCCGATCCACTTGGATCTGTTCTAAGGGTATGGTTGATGTTCCTAAAACGTGTATTTGAGCGGAATAACTACGGTCGAGAGCTTCGCTCGTAGATTCTTTTGTTCTCTCTTTTGAATAACTCATTGTTCGCTTGCCACTTTAACCCGTGGTGGGATATGAAGAGTTCGCTTGAAAAGAAACAAGCGCCCAATCCAAAAGATCTCCGGGTTGGGCACTTATCAATGGTTAACGATGAGGAGTTAGCGACTTAAGCAAATCTACTGGCGGTTGAGGCTATCAGGAAGGCTGCATAAGTGAGAATGTAGCCAACCGTAAAGTGAATTAGACCGATCAACCATCCCTGAACAATGGACAGAGCAACAGGCTTATCCTTCCAGCGAACCAAGTTCGCCAAAGGTGTGCGTTCATGGGCCCAAACAAGAGTTTCAATTAACTCTTGCCAGTAACCTCTCCAGGTAATCAGGAACATGAAACCCGTCGCCCAAACTAAGTGTCCAAATAGGAACATCCAATCCCATACCGCAATGTTGTTCATGCCGTAGGAGTTGTAGCCATTGATGATTGGCGCAGAATAGAGCCACAGATAATCCCGTAGCCAGCCCATCAAGTAGGTCGAACTTTCATTGAACTGAGCAACGTTGCCCGACCAAATGCCCAGGTGTTTCCAGTGGAAGTAAAAAGTAACCCAGCCCAACGTATTCAGCATCCAGAACATCGCTAGGTAGAAAGATTGCTGCCACGCAGAAGACTGACAGGTGCCGCCCCGTCCAGGACCATCGCAGGGGAAGGAGAAGCCAAAGTCCTTTTTGTCAGGAAATAGCTTGGTTCCACGTGCATCCAGGGCACCCTTCACACAGATCAAGGTGGTGGTGTGCAGACCTAGGGCGATCGCATGGTGAACCAGAAAATCGCCAGGTCCAATGGTTAGGAAAAGAGAATTGGTACCACTGTTGATACCTCCTAGCCAACCAGGTAGCCAGACGTTGCCGTGATTTGGCCAAGCTGTAAAAGCAAGGCTGTCTGGGTTAGACAGAAGTGTGTCAAAGCCATACAGTGCTTTACCATGAGCAGCTTGAATGAACTGAGCAAACACAGGCTCAATCAAGATTTGCTTCTCAGGCGTTCCAAAGGCAACCACCACGTCATTGTGAACATACAATGCCAGCGTATGGAAGCCCAGAAATAGCGATACCCAGCTTAGGTGAGAGATGATTGCCTCTTTGTGCTCCAAGACGCGAGCTAGCACGTTGCCCTGGTTCTGAACGGGGTCATAGTCCCGCACCCAGAAGATCGCACCATGAGCAAACGCACCAATCATTAGGAAGCCCGCAATGTACTGGTGATGAGTATAGAGCGCTGCCTGAGTGGTGAAATCCCTGCCCATGAAAGCATAGGGTGGCATGGAGTACATGTGCTGAGCCACCAGAGACGTGACAACGCCCAGCGCCGCCAGGTGAATGCCTAGCTGGAAGTGCAGGGAGTTGTTGTAGGTATCGTACAAACCCTGGTGAGGCAAGTTAAACTGCCCTTCAGTTTTGATGCCGAAGAAGTTCTTGGCGTTCAACATCTCCTTGATGTTGTGACCAATCCCAAAGTTGGTGCGGTACATATGTCCCGCAATGATGAAGATCACGGCGATCGCCAAGTGGTGATGCGCCATATCCGTCAACCACAGAGACTGAGTCTGAGGATGAAAACCACCCAAGAAGGTCAGAATTGCATCTCCAGCACCTTGAGAGGTGCTGAAAAGGTGATCAGGGGTGTCAGGATTCTGAGCATACACGCCCCAATTGCCCGTAAAGAATGGTTTTAGACCAGCGGGGTGGGGAGGAGTAGACAGGAAGTTGTCCCAGCCCACATGCTGTCCGCGAGACTCAGGGATGGCAACGTGGATCAAGTGACCTGCCCAAGCCAAGGAGCT
>NZ_JACJOV010000075.1:0-1556 GCF_014695745.1 Leptolyngbya sp. FACHB-671
TAACCTTTGCCTGTGACGATACCCGAAATCTATTAAACTATGTGGCATCCCCGCTGCAGCAAGAGATGGTGGGAGAAATCTGGTCCCTTCTAAACTAATCTAAATGGTTTGTGAGGACACAAACCATTTCACAAGTCAGATCGGACTTCTGTAGGTGAGGAGTAGAATGGTTGAAAGAACTGGTCGGAGGTTGTTTTGATGGCTGAACTTACGATTCAAATCCCCGACGAATTGGCAATCAAGTTAGAGCCTTTGCGGAGTCGGTTGCCTGAGCTGCTCAGCCAACTTCTGGTGTCAACCAACCCATCTGCTGAGCCACTGGCGATCGCCACAGCCAACTTGCAAGAAATTCCTCAAGCCTACATCGAAGTTCTCGATTTCCTCATTACTAGCCCAACTCCACAGGACATTATTGCTTTCAAGGTCTCACCTGAAGCTCAAGAGCGCTTGCGACTCCTTTTGGACAAGAATCGGGAGAACACTCTGACTGTTTCTGAGGTTGCTGAGCTTGATGTCTACGAGCAACTTGAACACCTCATGATCCTGATGAAGGCTCGTGCACTTGGCGCGCAGCAAAATTCTGGAAGAATTGCTGCAGATCAATGACATCAGCCAAAATTCCTGCTGACCTGCGCCAAGTGGTAAGCGATCGCGCTCAAGGACGGTGCGAGTATTGCCTGCTCCATCAAGATTTCTCCATTTATACCCATGAGGTAGACCACATCATTGCTCAGAAGCATGGCGGTCCAACAACGGCTGATAACTTGGCTTTGTCCTGCCTCTCTTGCAATCGGCATAAAGGAACAGATATAGCTACATTTGATCCTGCCACTAACAAAATCACTTCACTCTTCCATCCCCGGAAACAAACCTGGGTAGAGCACTTCAAGCTAAATAATGGCAGGATCGAGGGCATGACATCAGCTGGTCGGGCAACAGCGAAACTCTTGATGTTTAATACCCCAACTCGGATTTTAGAACGTCAACTTCTGAACGCGCAGAAACAGTACCCCTGAACCCGACACTTGGATGTGAAGGGAACTAGATTTACTCCAATATCATCAATAGACATGGTTTGCCGTTATTCCAAGCCATTTAGATCTGTAAATTATTTGGAATAAGACTGAACCACCCTTCTCCAACTCATGTCAATCTTTACTTTTACTTGCCAGCAGTAAAGTCCTTGTGCAATGCTTTAGTACAAAAGTACTTATCCTATGGCTCAATCTACACTTGTCTCACCCTCTGCTGGCTATCTGCTCGACCGAGAAGAGCTAATTCGTATCCGGAGCTTGAAGCTGCTAACCAGCGATCGCGATTATGTCTTTTTCGCGCTGCAAATTGACTTTCCTGGGAAGCTCAACCCCTCCGTTGATGTCGAAGCCTTTTGTGAAAGATGGGAACTGAGTGATGGCAACCTCTACAAAGCTTTAGGGGAACTGCGGAACAAGGGCATCGTAGTATCCATCGCCAGTCAACTGAACCTTGAATTTCAGCCCTCTTAGAAACTGATTCGTGTACCTAAGCTGGGGTTGAGAGGTAACGGAACACTCTTC
>NZ_JACJOV010000076.1:0-9344 GCF_014695745.1 Leptolyngbya sp. FACHB-671
ATGTCTGGTCGCCACTCCAAAACTGCCTGGAATGCGTAATCAGCAGAGCTAACTGCTGCTACCTCTGCACTGTAAGTCTCGAATAGGAAGGCGAGAAACTGGAGATTGTCACCATCATCATCTACGACCAGCACCTTCAAACTATCCAGACTGAGATCAGTATTGGGGGACATGAATCAGGAACCTTGACGGAATTTGTAGGAAAATTTGATATTCCCACAATTCCGTCATTGTTGCCCAGTAAGCTTAAGTACCTCTTGAACCAACTCATCTGGGTCTAGCGGCTTGGACAAAAAGTGATGAAATCCGGCTCTCAACGCTCCTTGGGCATCAACTTCTCCAAGGTAGGAAGTTACACCAATAGCTGGGAGTTCGCGACATGCTCCCTCTACCTGCCTTATTCGCTCAATCAACCAGCTTCCGTCCTCATCAGGTAGCCTAACGTTGCTGACCAAAACGTCTGGTTGCCGCTGTTCCAACTGATTTAGTGCTTCAATAGCAGAACTTGCTGGAATGATTCTGGCTCCGTTCCCCTCAAGAATGAACGTGAGCAGTTCTGCCAGTCCGGGCTCATTCTCGACCAAAAGAACTGTCAGCCCGGACAACAAGGACTTTTGAAAAGAAGATTTGTCTTCTATATTTTGCATAGTGGTAGCAGCGAACACAATTGCTTTTATCAACGCTGATAAAGCATTCTCCTTATCTCTCTCATTTGACGGAGATAAGGAGAATGCTGAGTTAGAGATTGTGTTTAGACGCAGGAGAGCTGGGTTTTTAATTTTGCCTCTACTCCGGCTGCGCTGCTTCTGAAGAACTGCAAGCCTTAGAGCCATACAGTACTTTCAGTCCACCGTCTGGGACTGACTGGGCGCACCACACGCCACCAGCCACCCAAACTCTGAGAGGATGCAGCATGGGGAGGAGGAGGATTAGAGCAGCAATTAGGGCAACAAGAATTTCTATGGGAATCGTGATTTGCCGCCAACGGGGTTTCATAGCAGGCACTTAAAGACCAGGATCAGTATGCCCAGAGTGAATAGCGCGATCGCTCGTCATATTTTTCCTCAGCCTGAGTCCGCTAGCCTACGTAGCTGCTCTCGATCTGGTTCTCTGGAATTAGCTGTTAGTAAGATCGCTTTCACATCCTTTGTGAAAGCAGGAATTTCACGCTGCAACAACGACTTGATCACGTCCCCCATGCTTTGCCCGATACAGAGCGGCATCTGCGGCTCGAATCACCGCTTGGGCGGTATTGCCATGTTTAGGGAATTCTGCCACGCCTAACGATAACGTCACGACTCCTAAGGATTGGCGGCGATACTCCAACATCAAATGCTTGATTCCAGAGCAGATTTGCTCGGCTCGTTGCCGGGTGATTTCGCTCGATGCCTCTGGCAGGAGCAGCATAAACTCCTCCCCACCATAGCGACAGCCAATGTCAGAGCTACGAATCATGCTCTTCAAAAACTGCCCTAACTCCCGCAACACGACATCTCCTGCCTCATGTCCAAAGGTGTCATTGAACTGCTTGAAGTGATCCACATCCAGCATAATGATGCCCAAGGGTTGCTCACTCCGTTCCGCCCGCCGTAGTTCTCGTTCCAAGGATTCTTCCATATAGCGACGGTTGAATAGCCCGGTGAGTGGATCTCGAATGCTCTGGTTCTTCAACGTTTCTCGCAATTTCAAGTTGGCAAGCGAGATCGCAATATGCTCAGCGACCGTCGTGGCGAGTAGCTGTTTAGTTTGAGTAATCTGTCCCGGTTCAGTCGCAATCAGATGCACGATTCCTAATGCTTCGCCCTGCGCCATCATTGGTACACAAAGCGTTTGGGCAGGAAACGGCGGGTGGATATGCTGGCAGCGCAACTGGCTTTGTCCATCCGGTAAGAAGTAAGGTCGTCCGCGTCTGAGTGACCAACATTGGGTCGGTTCAAATAGGGCTGCACGAGCGGGATGCTCTCCCCACGTTGCCACCGCTTCCACCAACGTTTTGGACTCACTGATCATCCAAACTCCACCGACGGTATTTGGGAATAAGCGTTGCACCAGTTCTCCAAGCACGGTGTACGCCTCGTCCAGGGTGAAACACGCCTGCAGCACATCGCTTAACTCACTCAATTGCGAAATCTCACTGCGGCGTTGCTCTAATTCACCCACCCACTGCTTCAAGTTCTGTTCGCTCTCTTGCAGTTTGGCTTCTGCCTGACGGCGACGGGTAATATCTCGGTTAATTGTTAAACCGGCAAAAGGCACTAAACCAAAGGTAAGTAATCCTCCAATCCCAACGATAGCCATCGTGGTCCATGCCACCGTTCGTGATCGCTCTGAGCGCAATTGGAGCAACCGCTGCTCCTCCACAAGCATGGCATTAATCCCCTGAGTAATCTCGCTCGTGAGTTGTCTACCTACATCCTGCTCAATCAAATTTTGTGCGGCTGCAAGCCCGCTTTGCCGTCGAGCATCGAGGGCTTCTTTTAGGAGCACTAATCGTCTTTCGAGGGCAGGCTCTAGCGTTTGTAGCCGTTGCTGTTGGGAGGTATTGTCGCTCGTCAGTTGCCGGATCTCGTTGACCACCTCGTTAATCGAACTGGTTGCCAGGTAGTAGGGTGCTAGATGCTGCTCGTTGCCCGTGATGATGTAGCCGCGTTGCCCTGCCTCGGCACTGGATAGATGAGCAAATAGAGATTCCAAGTCAGCGATCACCACATGGGTATGCTCTACCCAATGAGCTGTATCAATTAGTTGAATCGTACTCCAAAATCCTAATCCACCCATTACACCAAGCACTAAAAGCGCGACCGCAAAGCCAGTGCTGATTTGCTTCTCGATTGACCACCGCATAGAACAGAGGCACCTGTAAAACATCAACGTTCAGTACCGTTTAGTTTAGGACAAGGGGTTTGGGTTATTACTCCTTGTTGCGGCAGCGATCCAATTCCCCCGAGATCGTGCTTGAAAGCTGATGTCCTTTCTGCTTTACATACCCCCCCTGATTGAATGCACGACCCAAAACTAAAATATGGGCAATTTTGATAGAAATCTTTACTTAAAACTCCGTGAATTCCGCATTCATCGTTTTTGACAAAGTTTTTATGATCCACCTGTAAAGACTATCTAAAGAGGAGCGGCGAGAAATTCTGTTCTCCTGCTTTTGGCTATTTCCCTCCCCCTGTTAATCCTGAGTGAGCAGATCCCTGTAATGGTTTCTTTTATTCAAACTACCAATCCCCCTGACCTTGAACTGGTGCCACTGTCTCACTTAAAAGCTATGAGACGGCTAATTACGGTTGTGCAGGAACTTTCTCTGGCCCGTAGCTTAGAAAACATCATGGCAATCGTGGGAGTAGCCGCACGAGAACTGGTTCATGCCGATGGTGCAAGCTTTGTCTTACAGGATCAAGACCAATGTTTTTATGCCGATGAGGATTCGATCGCCCCATTGTGGAAAGGGCAACGCTTTCCGATGAAGATCTGCATTGGAGGCTGGACGATGCGAAATCGACGACCTGCTGTTATTGAAAACATTTACAGCGATGAACGAATTCCCTTTGCTGCCTACCAGCCCACCTTTGTCAAGAGTTTAGTGATGGTACCCATCCGGACACTCGACCCGATTGGGGCAATTGGAGTGTACTGGGCACAACATCACCAACCTACTTCGCAAGAGGTTGAGCTACTTCAAGCATTGGCAGACACAACGGCTGTTGCGTTGGAAAATGTTCAGATCCACACCGAACTTGAGCAACGGGTGCAAGACCGCACCCTTGAATTAGAGTTTGCCAATGCTCAACTGCATGAAGAGGTAAAAGAACGAAAAAAGGCAGAAGCGACCGTTCAGCAATTGTCGATCACGGATGAATTAACAGGACTACATAATCGACGTGGTTTTCTCTTACTGGCGGAGCAGCAACTTAAACTAGCCCGTCGAGTGAATACATCTGTCTGTCTGCTATTCATCGATTTGGATGGATTGAAACAGGTTAATGATGGACTAGGGCATGACATGGGAGATCAATTGATTGCGGATGCAGCCCAAGTACTGAAACAAACTTTTCGTCAATCAGATGTGATAGCTCGACTAGGCGGAGACGAATTTGCCGTACTCGTGCCCGGCTGTGCGGCAGAAGATGATGTAGTCGCTCGTTTGCAAGAGAGCATAACCCTCTTTAACCAGGCAGGACAATGTCCTTATCATTTGTCAATGAGTATTGGTCTAGCAGTCTGCCAGGTCGATATAGCCACCACATTGGAGCAGATGATGTCCCAGGCAGATCAATTGATGTATGCCCATAAACGGATCAAACGCATGTGAACATTGGGGTGTAATCAGGATAGGTGTAATTTAGTGCCACGAAACGCCAGAAGGCTCATTGCATTTGATGTCTAGAGATCAAGATTGTACCTCGTACTTCTGAAATCCTTGATAGTACAGGTTTGAACTAGTTGAGGACTAAGTACTACTCAGAAATGGGTAGTACATCGCCTACTTTTGAAGATTTTAGGAGACTGAACCCCTGATTCTTTTGTTGAGTAGTTGCGCCCCGCAGCAGCTAGTCAAATCTGTACAGCTTAATAGAACCATCTTCTGTACCGCTTACAGGGCAAGCATTTTCATCTTTCGTGGCACTAAATTACGCGTATCCTGATTACACCCCTACAGAATAGGACGGTCAGAAAAGCAAGAAATTTCGGGGATCTCTGCGTTAAAGAAGAAAAAGTAAAGAAGTGTAAAAAGCAAGAGGACAAAAGAGAAAAGGGCTATGGAGTCCTGGGTCCAGAGCAACAAACCCGAAAACCAACATAGTTGAGGCGGATGTAGGAGTCACCATAGGAGCGGTAAGCGGAACGGCAATCCCTCGGGAAGTTGTCCCAGGATCCGCCGCGATGAACACGGGATTCATTTCCGTCATCGGTTAGCCAGACACTACCATCCGTTGGTGCGCCTTTGTAATTGCCGTACCAATGATCCTGGCACCATTCACAAACATTCCCATGCATATCACACAGCCCAAAAGCATTAGCAATGCCAAAGTAAGCCACAGCGGTTGTTCCCTTGCGATGTTTACCTTTAGGACCATCAGCATAAGTGACTGAGCCATCGTAATTAGCCAACTTGTCGGTTAGAGTTTTACCGAAGTAAAAGGGTGTACTTGTTCCAGCTCGACAAGTATATTCCCATTCCGCTTCGGAGGGCAGGCGGTAGGGGCGGTTGGTGTGTTTTTCGAGACGGGCACAAAATTCAACCGCATCGTACCAAGAGACTTGTTCGACAGGATGGTTATCCTTGCCTTTGAAGTAAGAAGGCTCAGGGTCTAGTAATTGCTTTACCCGAGACAAGTGAGCGACAGTTCGCCATTGCGCCTGGGTGACAGGATAACGTCCCATAAAAAATTGAGAAACAGTTACGTCATGTTGGGGTTCTTCGCGATCGCCATTCCGTTCAAGCTCATCATCGGGTGACCCCATCGTGAACGTACTGCTGGGGATAAGAACCATGTGGAGGGGAAGGGCAGTGCCAACATCAAGAAGAGGTTCGATGTAGCCTTGCCGTGTTCGGGGAGTGCGACGAATCGTAAGCCTAGAACCTAGAAACTTGTCTAGAAGAACTTTCAATGCTAGATTCCCAGGATTTCTACGAGAAGCTCCGATCACCAGATCGGTCAATTTACCTTTTGCTTCTGCCCATTTCACCAATGAATAAACAACTAACTCATAGTTGGCTTTGCTTTCAGTAATGCGGTTGAGGTCTTCCTCTAACTCGTCCTCAAGCATCAACTCTAAATCAGTTTGCTTAGGAAACGCTGATATCAAAGCTTCGCGCAGTTGACGACGATCGCTAACGAGTAACTTCATTGGTTCAGCCATAGCAGCTTATCTAGGTTCTCCGCTATTGTCTTCAAAACCTGAGTGAGCCAGCTAATTCTTCGGTTGCCTTACCAAGCTAGCTGGCTCGGTTTTATTTTTGGATACCTCGATGGATATCGCCGGAGTGAGTCTGGGCTTCACTGTAACACGCCTGATAGCTTCCCACCTGCCAGTTCTGACCGGCTATTGCTGGCTGTAGAAGAATGCTGAAACCGGAGCAACAAACCCGAAAACCAATACCGCTGAAGCGGTCGGTGGGAAGGTCGTAGAGTCGGTAAGCGGAACGGCAACCCCTAGTCATAGAGCCAGGAGCCGCCACAATGAACACGAGCTGCATTTTCGTTATTGGTTAACTAGGCGCTGCCAATAGTATCCGGTATTTTATTGGGTTAGTTGTAGTCAGCCCACCAAAGAAGAAAGATGTAGTGCTAATACAACAGGTATGTTCTACGTACTCCCCTGACGGGAGCCAAGACAAATAATCAGTGAGGCGGAAAAAGTGAGTACAGAATTATGCTGTCATTGAAATAGTTTTCTCAGAAAAATAAGCTATTGCTGTCCTAATACCCAACGGCGAAATAGCTCCACGATAATCGACCATTGCCCTTCCGTTTCTTGAACAACTTCGTAGCGCTCCAGAATCTTGAGGGCTTGCTGCAACGTTTCCGGCGTAAGTCTGGTTATCTGAGATAAGAGGTCAAGGCTCAAACCAGTCCGGTGGCGGGCTAACGCTTTCAAGACTCGTTGTCGCGCTCGAATGTCTCTTCCGGCTTGTTCCCAAACACCCATGAAGTAGTAGCGTCCATGACTGAAGAAGTCAGGAGTGCCCACTACTGCTCGAACATCTTCAACTGTGAACTCTGGATTGCGCTTTTGTCCCTGTTCAAAGGCTTGATCGTTGTAGTGACGGACGAGTTGGAACCCAATCAATTGAGTCAGGTAAGGTTGCCCGGCAGTGAGGGTCCAGATTTCCTCAAAAGCGTCTGCTGTATAGTCCAGCTGAAAATCTGGATGGGGATTAGCAAGCAACTGACGGGCTGCTCTGGAAGATAGGAAGCTGACCCTGATGGGGATAAACACGCTATGGAGCGCATGGAAATGATCTTCAGTCATTTCCATCAGGGAATGTAGCCCAGCAAAGGCAAAGGCAAGCTTAGAACTCATTTGTATGCATCCGCGCAGAAATGACGGCAGGTCTGAGTTTATCCGCCCGGCTTGAATCAAGTCCTCAAGTTTCTCGAATTCATCGATGGCAATAATGAGTCCTTCCGCTTTACCTAATCTTGCTTCTGCGCGTTTGAGATAGCGTTCAAAGGCGCGGTAGGGGGCGTGCAGCAAGTCTGCATCGTTGGGAGGAGGTAAGTGCATGACTTGGGCGACCTCGTTGCAGATTGCCATAAACACATCACCGATACTTTGGTCCTGGGCTAACAGAAGCAGGTTTACATAGGCAACCTTTATCCCCGCCCCTAACAACGTGGTGACGTTGAGCAGAATAGAGGTCTTGCCCACGTGGTAAGGACCAAACAGGACAACGGATGACAGTTGGTTACCCAACACCCACAATTCCTCGAGCTGCCGCAACACATCTTCGCGTCCGACAAACAAATCGCCCTTCACTGGCTCGCCAACCACATAAGGATTGGGAACAGGTTTGTTGATGATAGTGCTCCCATCATCCAATCGTGCATCTATGAACTCGAACGGTTCCAGGTCAGGGAAGTTAACAGCGTTTGGCTGATCTGATGGAGTTTGCTCACCTGATCCTTGGCGTAGTTGTTGCGCAAATTTGGCATATTCACCACCTAGCTGTTCCAGAATCTCTGCCGTGACGCTGGCAAAGGAGCGCAGCCCTTCAAATCCCTCTGGTGCTGCGATCGTCGGGTTCATCAGGAAGGAGCGAAAGTTCTGATCAGAAAACTGATTCCACCGCTTCTCCACTGCCACCGATACAGTGTTAATAACCTCAATGGTGTCTGCTGCTGGTAACACCTCCAACAAAACGTTCCGAACTTTAGGGGCAAAGTCGTACTGGACAAGATCTTGCCTATTCAACTGAACAAACTCTAGTTCGCTCGCTTCTTGCTGTGTCAATGCTGCCTGCGCTTGTTCGCTCTGTTCTTCTAACACCCGCTCTAACTCATGATCTTCCTGCCTTGGCAGGCGAAGTAATAAGCCACTTAAAAACACTTCTGCCACCGGCAACGGGGACTGGGCATCATATAGCATGGCATCTCGAATCAGTCGCACCACAGGTAGTGTAATCACCGGAGCCGCCGCCAGCAGCATAATTAATCGTTGAGCCTGGGGTGATGCCAACTCTAGAAAGCGATCGACTCGTTCGTGGGCAATGATTTCCAAGGTTTCGTTGAATGTAACGTCTGAATCAGTGTCACTTTCTTTGTCGAGGACTTGCTGAATACGATCGCGGGCAATCTCTTCAATTCTCTTGGATCTGGGTACCGAGCCACCCAGCTGGGGGAGCAAGAAGCCTGGAGTTACTTCACGGCGATCGCCAGCCAACATCAAACTCCACCGTGCCAGATCCTGAACTTCGCTGGTCACCACTGGCACCGGGATGCGTTGACGGGCATCCTCAGGTTCATCGCGCTCTTGTACCCGTATCTTTAACCGCTGGTTTGCCACACCAGGGATGTCATTACTGATTGCAACAGCAGTTCCGCGTCCCAAGGCGGTACGCTTCCACATCCAAGCAGGCAGCATCTGCCACACCACTGTGGGCATGATTTTACCCCACCCCTGTAACATGGGCAGCAGCGTTCCATCCCACCAATACGCCCCAGCACAATCACTTAAAACAATGGCAATGCGTCGTCCCCGCTGGTCAATCAATTCGCTGGGACGATGACCAGGACGCTCTGGCTTGGAAATGAGCCGTACAGCATCGTCAGTAAGCTGACCTGCCTGCACAACCAGGTCAAACACCCGCACATCCCGAAAAGCGCCATAGTGCTGCAAAATCCGCACCACATCCTTCACCAAACGCTGCCAAATATGCATGGATGAGCCGTGGTCCGCAACCAAGATGATGTCAAACCACGGCTCTTGTTCCAGTTTCAGAATGGGTAAACACAGCCGAGTGCGGGCAATATTGTCTACTGTGGCGGGTTCATCCAACTGTCTCCCGGTACCAGCTTCAACTTTTTGAAACAAGGGTTTTAAGGCCCGAATGACTTCCAGGGAGTCTGTCAGCATAGCGGGGTCTGCCAACCATACAGGTAAAACCTGAGGCGGTAATATCCCTGCCTGTGGAGTAGGGGCGGCAATATTTACTCTGGCTGGGGGTTCTGGAGGAAGCGGTGGTGGTGAGTCAGGTTGGGGATCTATGTCTAGTGAAGCGGACAGGATCGGGGAAGGCAGTGAGTTAGAGGGTTGAGGTTCATCAGGGATAACCTTAGCCGATGGTTCCATGTGCATCGCTAACCAAAGCGTTTCGGCAATTTCAATGCTGGTAA
>NZ_JACJOV010000077.1:0-10922 GCF_014695745.1 Leptolyngbya sp. FACHB-671
GGAATGGCAACCCTGGGGTCATTTGCTTGAAAGTGTAAAGACTGGAAAGCCTGTATTCAAGACTATCTTTGGTGTAGAGATATTTGATTACTTAGCTGACGACCCCGCTGCTGCCAAAATCTACAATCAGGCAATCAGCAGTTTTTCGGATAAAAAGATGCTGCGATCGCAGTGGGTTACGACTTCTCATCAGTCCGTAACTTAGTTGAAGTTGCAGGGGGACGTGGTACTCTGATTGCTTCTATTCTCAGGGCGAACCTGTCAATGGAGGCAACTCTATTTGATCTACCTTATGTGGTTGAAGAGGCTAGACCGCTGATTGAAGCGCTGGGACTGCTAAATCGTTGTCATTGGTGGGAGGAAACTTCTTTGAATCAGTCCCCCAGGGGGAGACGCTTACCTGCTGAGATATATCATTCACGATTGGGATGATGAACGAGCGATCGCCATTCTGAAAAACTGCTATCAGGCAATGCAACCGAACGGCAAGCTGTTGCTCGTTGAAATGGTTATTCCTTCAGGCAACGAACCGTTTTATGGCAAACTCCTCGACTTGCAAATGCTCTTGAATTACGGCGGATGTGAACGCACTGAGGCTGAATATCAAACGCTGTTAAAAACGTCAGGCTTCTCATTGACAAAAATTATTCCCGTCGCACCTCCGGTAAGTGTAATTGAGGCGATTCGCGTGTAAATAACTTTTGTTGATCAAGGCAAAGCCGTAGAACGTGCCGCCACTTGAACCTTGAACAGAGAAGCCTTAGGCATCAGAGGGCAAGGAGGAGAATGTAGTCCTGCTTACCCTACCATTAGCTGGTTTTTGCGACACAACCCTTGTCACTGCCCCCTTCTCACTTACGCTCCGACAAGGCTTTTGTATTAACCAGGTCAATCACCTTGGCAGCAAGAGGGCGAGACAGCGGCGCGTATCCTGTTGCATCAGCAAGCATTCTGCCATCTTCCATGAGTGCCCATTCGATCAGGTCTTGCAGTGCCTCTTTTTGAGCTGGGTCGGGATAATTTTCATAGAGCAAAAGATACGTCAAACCAATGATCGGATAGGCATCTGCACTTTCTGGATCAGGCAAAAGAGTAACTAGATCATGAGTTGTTTCAATATTTTCTGTGGCATCTTCGGCTGCATTGGGCAAAGGTTCAATAAAGAAACCAGCTTTATTTTCTAGCGTTGCCATTGGTATATGGCTGCGCTCGGCATAGGCAAATCCGGTGTAGCCGATCGCCCCTTGCGTTTGTTCAATTGTTGCTGCAACGCCTGCATTACCTGGAGCCGCATTGCCTACAGTCCAGTCGACTGTCTGCCCTACACCTGCTGTCCAGTCAGGACAAACCTGATCCAGGTGATTAGTAAAATTGAATGTGGTACCGCTGTTATCCGAACGATGCACAAATGTGATTGGTAGATCAGGAAGTGACATCTCTGGGTTATCTCTGGCGATCGCAGCGTCATTCCAGTTTGTGATTTCACCTGTTGCAATGCCGCAGTATGCCTCACGTGAGAGCCGCAGTTCTTCTACATCTTGCAAGTTATACGCTAATACAATAGCGCTGCTGGCGATTGGCACTTGAATTAGCTCGCCTCGTTCATCTGGAAATTGAGCAATTTGCTGAGCTGTTAAGGGTACATCGGTGCTGCTAAAGTCAACTTCTTGACTGAGGAACTTTTCAATTCCTGCACCGCTGCCTACCGATTTATAACTCACTTCAACCTGAGGATTTTGTTGATGATATCGGTCAAACCACAATTCATAAAGAGGAGTCGGAAAGCTGGCTCCTGCACCGTTAAGGGAAACAGAAGGAGCCGTTTGGGTAGAGCAGGAAGCTAAACCTGCGATAAGTGAAATTAATGGGATCGGGGATACTAGGCGAAACAGTTTAAATTGCGTCAACATGGTAAATTTTTGGATAAATGGGTTTACTACCGGAATTCTGAAATTTGCACTAATTTTTAAGCACTTCGTTTGGAGCGATCGCACGATGCGGCATTAACGTATTGATATGGTGATTCAATTTGATGATGCGTCCATCCTTCATAAACCAGATGTGGGAAAACGGAACATTGCAAGGTTTTCCGGTTACTTTAGAGCGGCCCTGGTAATGCCCCAGAGCAATGATTGCATCACCTGTATCTAAGAGTTGTTCGGGTACATTTTTCCAGTCATGAAACTGCACAGCTAATTCAGCAGCCCATTCCTGTACTCTCTTTCGTCCCTGATAATGACTATCTGCGGGGAAGCTATCGGAAACTTTCCAATCTACATCGGGAGCAACGAGTTCAAAATTGAGCGTTTCATAAAATTCCCGAATGATTTCTAAATTTGTTTTCACCGTTAGTTCCTCATTACTGCAATTTGCTTGTCTTTTGAAAGACCATATATGCGTAATGCTGTGTCAATCTACGACAGTTATGTTTCATGAGGGATGAGGCGACGATCGCTTCACCTTGTTAATCCAGCCTCGGTGCAGGCTCAACACCTGGGAGTAGGGCAAATCGTAATCAACCACTAGATCGAACACAAACGGCTTCACCCACTGTGGAAACCATCGATGTAGGAATCGACTGATCTTCGATCGCAACAAATACTCAACGAATAACCGCTTCTGGCGCGGAAACGAGTAATTCGACAATTCTCTGAGTGCATGAGCATCGGTAACTCTTTGCTCAGAAAAGGCGGGTAAGACTAGCGCCCAATCATCCTCATACTGCTCCAACAACCGCTCAAGAATCAGGACATCCTCTAGTGAAGCATTGCATCCCTGCCCCAATGACGGTGAGACGGCATGAGCGGCATCTCCAATCAGCAGAATACTATCACCCTCATGGAAGCGATCGCACTGTACCGTTAACGCCTGCCCCACTGGACGCTGCCAGAACGCTTCTGCTTCCTCTGGTGACATCAACTGCCCAATCACAGGAAAGTTCTCTTGGAAAAAGGTCAAGACTTCCTCTTTGGTTGTCAAGTTTGAGAGCGGATTGTGCTGAGCATCAAAAGCAATCACCCCATTCAGTCGATCGCCGGGTTGAGGCACCATTACCATCCGCGTCTGAGCGCCTTGATTCCATCCATGAATCTTGTCCGGTTCTAGCTCCAATTCTAGGGTTGGAGCTAGGCGAGGGAGAAACACCGATTTATAGGCATCTGGCACATAGGTTTGCTCACACTGCAAGCCTGCCTCCTCAGCTAAATAGTCGCGAACGGGCGATCGTGCTCCATCGGCTGCCACCAAGCGATCGTATGCCAGGGTGAACGCCTCATCTTGCTCTGGCTGCAACGTCACGGTTTTCGCTTTTCTATCTACTCCAGTACACTGACAGCCAAACTGAAGACTAAGTTGTTCTGAATTGTAGGTTTGAGTTAAGTGCTGCAAGAGAATCATTACAAGGCGATTGCGGTCAATTGTGAGCAGCGGAACTGTTCGCGGAATCTCACGCGCTTTACCTTTTTGACGATGAACTTTTGATCCGTTGCAGAATACACCAGCGGCGGCGATCGCTTCCTCTAATCCTGAAATCTGGCGAAGTGCTTTTCTCCCTCGCTCCTGAAGCGTGATTGGAAACGTGCGGTCTCGCGATACATCCACCAAACGCGGGTCAGAACGCTGCTCATACAGCTCAACGCGATATTTCTCTCGACGCAGTAGATAGTGAGCAAGTAAAAGTCCAGCCGGACCCGCTCCAATAATTACAACCTTTTGAAGCATTGAGTTCTCCTAGTTTATTCATCTGAGGTGTACTGAGTGCTTCCAGTTGAGCCTCCTCTCGGCTCTACCAATCCCACATTAACCTGACGCACTGCCCTCAGTCTTTGCAAGCTTTTGTCCCGTACTTAGCGACTCTCTTCTCACCTAACCTTGAGCTGCCTTCACAAAAGCTGGGTCAATGAGTGCTGACAACTGCTCTAATGTAGGGGCTTCTGAAATTTGGTTCTGGTCTTTCAGGAAAGTTGCCAAAGATTCCATGTGTTTACCAAGATAAACATCGCTGGTAGTGTCATCCATCAGCTTGATGTTGTCTTCCAAGCTAGTTAAACTGACTCCTTTCAGTTCTTCTGCAACTTCTTCGGGTTGTAATTCCAATTGCTTTCCAGTAATCACATATGCTTCGTCAGGATTTGTCTCAATAAATTCGTGTGCTTTAAAGATGCCATTCACAAAGCCTTGAATGGCTTGAGGGTTTTCTTCAACAAATTGAGTGCTGAAAATGTACACATCCGTAATGGCAGTTGGCATTTTGGATGAATCGTAAATAATGCGTCCATCCTTCTGAGCATTGTTGGACTGCTTCAAAAATGGGGAGTAGGTTACTGCAACATCAACTCGTCCAGACGTGTAAGCAGCGGCAGCAGCATCGGGTGTAACGTTAGTGATCTTGATATCATCACCCGTTAAGCCTGCCTCTTCTAGCACTTGCAGTAGGAAGAAATGGCTGACGCTGCCTAACTCTACCGCAATCTCTCGGCCCTTAAAGTCTGCAACATCTTTCACGCTGTTGCGCGCCAAGATACCGTCACCTCCGGTTGATGAATCCGCAATCTGAACAATGCGAAAATCTTGCCCTTGAGCAGCAAATGCCACTGTTTCCGTTGTAACGATGCTGATGCATTGAATGTGCTCAGCAGCAAATGCTGCGTTGCCTTCACCCGTAGTGCCAAAGACTTTTTGCTCCAGATCTAACCCACCTTCTTTAAAGAATCCTTTTTCAATAGCGACGTAAAGTGGGGCGTAGCCAATCCAAAGTGTGCTGCCATATGCACTTTTGACCAGCTCAGTCGGAGATGCCGACCCAGCAGGAGAGATGGTGGTCGAAGTATCTGGTGATGTTGCTTGGAGCTGAGAAGTACAGGCGTGAAGAGTTAGACCCCCTGCAACTCCTCCCATTAATTGAATTAATTGACGTCGTGTCAAAATTTGGGGGGACTGGCTCATATCTATTAACTCCTTGAAATGTGGTTGCTACCGTTAAATAGAGTGTCGTGTTGTGAATGAAATACTGACAGATTCAGCTCTGCAGGTTTACACCACTCATCTGCAAATTGCGCCATATTTTCTGCTCATTCACAAAAACCGACAGTCTGACAGCACTTCTGGCATGAGTTACACGGTAACGAAATCCGCTGCATTGGTTTGATTGGCGTCGACGTTCCGCAACACGGCGAGCACATCGCCTCCCTGTCGAATTAAGGTATTGCGTCCCTGCTGCACAATGTCTAGCTGTTCAAAGCTGACGCTAATAGCGAAGGTGTCTCGGTTGTTTCTAAAGTCCACGATCGTATCAACTCCTGGGCCTGCTTCAATGTTGAACAGATCGTTGCCTGCACTACCAATCAGCTGATTGTTGCCTGGGCCGCCGCTCAGCACATCGTTGCCAGCACCGCCGCTCAGCACATCGTCGCCATCATCGCCGCTCAGCACATCTCTACCAGCACCGCCGACCAGCCGATCGTTGCCTGCGTCGCCGATTAGCGCATCGCGCCCATCGCCGCCCCTCAACACATCGTTGCCTGGACCGCCAAACTGCCGCTTGCCGATCAGTCCTAGCCGATCGTCCTGTCCGTCGCTGACCATGCGATCGCTCTGGCTTGTGCCCGTGAGGATGTCGGAGCGGCGATCGGCAGACTGTAAGACCGCGCTGTTGATCGGATTGACCGTGTATCCAATTAATGACTGCAGCACATTACCTTTTACCGTCGCCGTAAGTTCACCCCCAGGCGGAGCTTGGTCAAGCTGAAAGCGAAGGGCGATCGCGGTTCCGGCTTCTTCTACGAGAACTTCAGGTGACGCTGAAAAACGAATTGTGACCATTTGCAATCTCTCCAAAATGGAACTGTAGTACGTGGGAAAAGCCCATGCACTGAGGCTGCATCCCACATTCCTCTTGTCCTACATCTAACTGCATGCTGTCATTTGGTGAAGGCACTACTTCAGCGCTAGTTCGTCTGGGGCAAGATGACTTACTTGCATGTAGGGCACACCTCGATACCGCAACATCTGTACCGATTGAGGAGTAACCTCGCGCTGAGACAGATGATACTCGTAGTACTCGTATGAAACACCTAGAAAGTAAAGTTGCATGGTTTGCTTTTTTAGGGTAAAACTGCACTCTTCCATAGCTTATGTAAATCTCAGTGCTTCCAATTGCCTAACTTACTGCTCCATAGGTATATCAATGAAGCTGATGAATATAGTTCGCAACTTCTTCGTCCGAAGGGTTTGAGTGTTCGTAGAAGTTCTCTTTATTGCCCGATTAACCCACTAGTGTTGTTCAATGAATCTTGATGTGTGGCATCATATCCATCCTTTTTTCCCTGAAGGCAAAATTTTAGCGTTCGCGATCGCAAGCATCTTCGGATCACGGGTTCTCAGTTTGGTTACATAGGGAAGGTTGAACCATATGGGCGGGGGCTGCCACAATCAATCTCACCGTCCCATTTTCGACAATCCACTCTTGTGCTTCTACGATCGCCCCTGCTCTATCTGTTGCTTGATTAGGGGGAGCGATTGCCCCTTCGGGAATTTGTGAAGTAACCGCAGTTTCTGGTTCATCTAACGTAGACCAACCGGTAAGAGATTCTTCCCCAACCAGCGAATCAGTCGGGGCAGTTGGCAAGCCGCCTCGTCCTGTCACGATAAACTCACTTTCCCTTTGCCCCACTCCTGCACCAGAACAGGTTTGAGCAATCTGGTCGGAGGCATCTACCACCTCAGCAGGCAGTTCGGGAAGCCCGCGTCTGAGGTCAACATCAGGGGGAGTGATATCAACCGTTCCTTGCACGCCTAGCTCTGAACTGGCAGTGATGTCATTGGTAAGCGGATTATCTCGCGGCTGCGGGGCAATGCCAAACAGCCCTTCAGTGGTGATCCGGACATTGCCACCACTACCGCTAAATGCATTGGCGCGGATGTCACTATTTTCGTTCGGGACGGCAACAATGAAATCTGCATCAATGGCAATGTTGCCGCCGTCACCTCCAGCGCGCTCGGTTCCTGCAGTAGTCGAGATGAGGCTACCGTTGCGAAGCAGCAATACCCCGACATCGCGCAGGGTGATATTGCCGCCGTTGGTTGCCGCCGTTTCAGCTGTGAGGCGAGCTTGGTTATCTAACTGCACACCAGCGGCAGTGATGTCGATGCCGCCCGCGATGCCGTTGCCCTGAGAGTCTACGGCAATCCTGGCGCGATCGAACACCTGCAACTGCCCCGTTCTCAGTTGGACAATGCCTCCTTGACCCGCAGAGTTAGGCGCGGTATTGGCAAACAAACCACTGGCGGTTCCTTGATTGCCGCTGATGTTGAATGGGCTCGCCCCAGAGAGCGTGATTTGATCACCAGCATTCAGGGTGATGCTGCCCGCCTGTCCGCTGCCACCAGTTGAGGTAATCACCTGCCCGCCATCGATCGCCTCAAAGGTATTGGCGTTGAAGCTAACCGTTCCGCCTGAAAAGGCATTCTCAGTTTCGGTCGAGATTGAAGCACCATCCGCAATACGAACCGCATCCGTCGCAATCCTCACATTGCCGCCGCTTCCTCGTGCGCCTGCCTCTGTCGTGGTAAAGATGCCACTCCCAAATAGTCGAGATCCTTGCCGTCTTGATCCTTCTAGGGAAACGCGATCGCCAGCAATAATTACGTTACCCGCATCGCCCTGTCCAGCAGTGCTAGCCGTTAGTCGTGCGCCCTCCGTGAGTGAGAGCGAGGAAGCTGTAATCTCAATGTTGCGGCCATCGCCCACCGCACCGGGGTTCACGCTACTCAAAATTGCACTATTGTTCAAACTTACGCGATCGCGAGCCTCGACAATCACGTTGCCTGCATTGCCTTGTCCAGCAGTGTCCGCAGCGAGTTGCGATCGATTGGTGAGCAAAAGCGAGCCTATGGTAATGCGGATATTACCGCCCGTACCCACAGCCTCCGTGCTCACTCTATCCGGATTCACGCTGCTCAAAATTGCACTATTGTTCAAACTCATGCGATCGCGGGCGCGAATCGTGACGTTGCCCGCATTGCCGCGTCCCGCAGTGCTGGCAGCAAATTGTGCCTCGTTAGTCAGAAAAAGGGAGCCTGCCCGGAGGCGAATATCGCCTCCGTCACCCACAGCACCTGGTCTAACGCTACTGAAAATCGAGCTGTTGTCGAATGTGGCGCGATCGCCGACATCGGTAATCACACTACCGGCATCGCCTTGTCCACCCGTTTCAGCGTCGAGTTCTGAATTGGTCAGGGAAAGGGAGCCTGTGGTGATGCGAATATCGCCTCCGTCACCCGCAGCATTCGGCCTAACGCTACTGAAAATCGCACTGTCGCTCAAACTAGCGCGATCGCGGACGTTGAAAACTACATTGCCTGCATTGCCGCGTCCGAAGGTGAGCACCTGTAGCTGTGCCTCATTGAGCGACAGCGCGGAGGTGTTGAAAATTATGTTGCCCGCGTCGCCTTGTCCACGAGTTTCGGCACCAAATGCTGTTCTGTTGGTAAGTGAGAGCAAGCCTGTGGTGATGCGAATATTACCACCATTGCCTACAGCACCTGACCCAACGCTACTGACAATCGAGCTGCCGTTGAATGTGGCGCGATCGCCAGCATTAATAGTTACGTTGCCTGCATCACCCCGTCCAAACGTAGTGGTATCTAATAGAGCACTATTGGTGAGAAAAAGCGACCCGGTGGTGATGCGGATGTTTCCTCCCCGCCCAATGCCACTCTCCCTTACCGCACTAAAAACACCACTAGAAAAGCGACCATCGTCACTTGTGCCATCGAAGGAGGCGGTATCACGGGCATCAATGATGATGTCTCCAGCATCCCCCTCTCCAGCAGTACTGGCACTCAATAGAGCACCACTGGTGACAGAAAGCGTCCCAGTGGTGATGCGGATGTTTCCTCCCCGCCCGATGCCATCCTCCCCTACCTCACTGAGAGCACCACGAGGGAATAAGAGGACACCTGCGCCATTGAAAGAGACGGTATCACGGGCATCAATGATGATGTCTCCAGCATCCCCCTCTCCATTAGTCCTGGTACTCAACTGAGCATCATTAGTCAGGAAAAGCGACCCGGTAGTGATGCGGATGTTTCCTCCCCGCCCAATGCCAAACTCCCTTACCTCACTAGAAGCACCACTAGAAAAGCGAAAGTCACTTGTGCCATCAAAGGAGACGGTATCACGGGCATCAATGATGATGTCTCCAGCATCCCCCTCTCCAGCAGTATCGGCACCCAACGCAGCACCATTGGTGACAGAAAGCGACCCAGTGGTGATGCGGATGTTTCCTCCCCGCCCGATGGCAGCCGCCCCTACCAAACTGAAAGCACCATTAGGGAAGAATCGGTCACCTGGGCCATCGAAGGAGACGGTATCCCGGGCATCAATGGTGATGTCTCCAGCATCCCCCTGTCCAAAAGTCCTGGAATCCAACAGAGCACCATTGGTGAGGGAAAGCGACCCGGTGGTGATGCGGATGTTTCCTCCCTGCCCGATGCCATCCCCGCCTACCACACTGGAAGCACCATTAGAGACAAAGAAGACACCTGCGCCATCGAAGGAGACGGTATCACGGGCATCAATGATGATGTCTCCAGCATCCCCCTCTCCATCAGTCCTGGTATTCAACTGAGCATCATTGGTGAGGGAAAGCGACCCGGTGGTGATGCGGATGCTTCCCCCCTGTCCTGTGGATTCAAACTCCACCTGGTTAGAAATTTCGCTATCAACTAGCGCGATCGACCCCGTTGCGTTGAGATCAACGTCCCCAGCTTGGCTGTCAACGCCTCCCAACCCTGCTGCAATTCCAGCCAAAATTGAACTGTTACTGAGGCTCAAGTTTCGGGCGGTGACCACGACACTTCCTCCATCGCTCGCCGCAACATTGATTTGAGAATTATTCGCAAGCGACACATTCGATCGAGCAACATTGGTTGGAAACTCCAGGCTGGGACTATTACCATTCATCGTCAATCCGATCGTCCCCGGTTCTGAGAGTCCTCCCAGTTCCACTCGTCCGCCTAAAGCCGTTAACCGCCCATTTTCGAGCCGCACATCGCCACCCACTAAGGCGAGACTTTGACCGGGGGCAGTGGTGAGTCCGGTTGTATCCGCAATCGATCGATTGATAATCGGTTGCGGATTAAGCTGATTGAACAGTAAAGCGTTGGGATTGACGTTGAGCAGTGGCGTTGGTGCAGTGGCGTTGGTGGCGCTAAACACATCACCGTTAGGAAAGGCGATCGCATTGGCAGTAGTTGCCACAAAGGAACCGCGCACATCTAAGCGGGCGTCGTCACCAAAGAGGATGCCGCTGGGGTTAAGTAAGAACAAGTTGGCATCGCCCAGCACACCGAGTACGCCCAGTATTTGTGACTGCCCGCCACCCGTGACACGAGCGAGAATGTTGTCTACCCCCGGATCAGCAAAGTAGACACTGCGTCCTTCATCAACATGAAATTCTCGAAAGCTGTGGAAGAGGTTATTGCCGCGCTGCGCTCCGCCTTCGATGCGATCGCTTGAGCTCTGTGGGTCGAGCGGAATGACAGTTGAGCTTTCCACTCCCAGCGTGTTATCGGCGATCGGACGGCGTTGTGCCACTGCCACAGTTGTCCATCCCAGCACAATCGTACTGAGGACGATGCCGTTTACGATCGCAGTTTGCCAACCGAAGCGACGCATCAGAATTGCCTTTTCAAGAGTGATTATGTGGATAACAACCAGCATGGATTGAGCATCAACAAAGACGAAACATTAACACAGCCGATCGAAGTTTAGCCGTCATCAGATTTATGTTTCTTTATAGAAGAACGCATAATTTCAGCCACTCCAGCTTGAGAACTTGATAGAGCATGATGCGATTCAGGTTCACTCATTGATTAAAGGTGACATTGTGAGGAAAAGGAGAATGAATGCGCTCCTTGCT
>NZ_JACJOV010000078.1:0-57893 GCF_014695745.1 Leptolyngbya sp. FACHB-671
TGCCTCTGTCGTAAGCATTGACTATTTTTTCTCGCAAATCTACTGAGTACGGTTTCATTATGGTCCTCAATACCCTTAATGTTCCCTTGAGTGTACCTCATATCTCTCAAAAGTGCTGTATCTTCTGACCTATAAATTTTGAAGTGCTTGCAGGTTGAGTAACTACGCTAACTTCTCCCTGTGCAGTTTTATTCACAAAGTAGGCGATTCCTCGATAGATCAATTTATAAGCTAGTGGTTGTACAGGAACTTCACTCTGCTCTGTATTCGGATCGAATCGATAGGTAAACCCACGGTAAATCAAATTATAAGCGGGACCAGAGCCACGAACTTGCTGAGAGGGCTGTCTTGTATTCTGGCTTTCAAGCTTTGAGGGGTCGTATTCGTAGCTAACACCGCGATAGTAAAGTTTCATGGTTTTACCTTTTGAATGAATGTAATTGGTTGATTTCAAGGCGAAAGAAGGTGCTGACTCGACATCTACCTTGTTGTTCTCATTCTTCACCAGACATTCCGTTTAGACCACGCAAGTTCTTTGAATTAAGCTGCAACTTATCGTGAAGCGTGGTATTCTTCAGGAAAAAAGACCCTGATTCAGTGGTTTGCAATTTGCACAAAAGGATGTAGCCCGCTATATAGCGTTTCTTACACGAGTGAGGTATCAAAGATTCAGTATTATCAAGCTTTCCAGCTTTGAAAATGTACCTCACGTAACCGAGAAACGCTATAATTGCTTTACTTTTTGAGCAAAAGGCTAAAGATTCTATGCAATAACTTGGAAGTCGCTGCTAAATAACCTGGATGTCGCTGCTAATCAGAGCTAAACCTGTTGAGAAGCTAGCAATTTGTACTTGTGCGCTTGCTCCTGTACCATCTGAATCAAAGAAGAGTGCGCCGTTTGATGAGTTGTAGATAAAGCGATGATCGGAATTAGTTGCCCCAACGCCGGTAACAAACTGAGAAGAAAGCAGAGGTCCATTTGCAGCTCCTGTTTCGGTGGTTATGTTGCCCCCAAAAACTGGGCCTGAAATCGCAAATTTATCTCCTTCTGCCCTGTTAAAGTCGATAATCCTATCAATACCATTACTGTCGGATGAGATGTAAAAGTAATCTGCACCGGCACCTCCAGTCAAGACATCGCTGCCAATACCTCCAATAAGGAAGTCGTTACCGTCACCACCTAGCATTGTGTCACTGTCGTTGGTGACAGCTCCAAAATTTGTGTCACCTCCAAAAATGGTGTCATTTCCTGCACCGCCCCAGAGGTAGTTATTGCTATTATTGCCACTGATATAGTTGTCGAGTGCATTGCCACCTCCGGAATTAGCACTACCGAGTAGCTCGAGGTTTTCTACGTTTGGGCTTAAGGTGTAATTGTTGGTAACAGAGAGGACAACATCTGTGCCGGCATCAACGCCTTCAATAATCACATCACGGTTGTGGTCTACGCGATAAATGTCATTACCCATGCCGCCGTCCATTATGTCAGCACCCTTATCTCCATCAAGGATGTCGTTGCCGGCTAACCCAATGATGCTATCTTTACGATCAGTTCCAGACAGATAGTCGTATTCAGATGTCCCAATGATTGTAGCCATGTTGATTACCCCTGATTAGTGCCGTTAAGTTTATTAAGAATGTGTGAGTGAGTTGAATCTCTACACTTCCTAGATTAGAAAGCAATACCCCTAATCACCATAAGCTCTACTTACTTGCAGGAATGCGTTTCCACAGCTCTGTAAGCTCAATAGTATCGAAGAATGCTATTACCTTGACAATACGCCCGTTTTTCATGGTCATATACCAGGAATAGGTGTTGGTATAGGGTTTGCCGTCTTTGGCTGTAGCTGTTCCATCCCATAAGGCGATTACCATATCGCCCTCGGTATAAATGCCTCGGACACTGGGTACTATTCTCTCGCTCAATCGCTCATTGATTGGTACTATGGCTTCCTCCAAAAACTGCTTGCGGCTGGTATAGGTTTTGGAAATTGGACTTCTGCCTGTAATCGTCCATTCCACATCATCAGCCAGCAGATCAAAGAAACTACCAGTGTTATTAGCCCATTTAGCAAAGCCTTCGCGTACTATTTCTTTATTCTGGCTCTCATTAGATTGCACAATTTTGCGAATCTCTGCTTGCTTTGGCTCGGCTTTAGTACTGGACACAGGTGCTGCGGTGGCTATCATCAAACCAAAGCCAATTAATCCAAAGCTAATTAGTAATTTACGGTGGGGGGCGGTGGTGTATTTTTTCATAAATCCTCTTTCTGGATTAAGCCTGTGTAGAAAACGCTATTTTGTCTTTGTTATCGAATCGAAACGTCAGGCTGCCTGATCTATCAGTATTTCCCATGCAATCAAAAACACCAGAGATAGGGCTGCCTTTTCATGGCTGAGTCTTCCACTCCTTATCTGAAATCGGTAGACTCAGCTAGAGTTCGCCATTTTGCCGTCTCTTGCTCGACGTAAGCATTCTTCTCGGCTATTGTCTGAAGTGTATCTGTGCCTAGAGGTAACCGCAGAGGTGGTTCCTCTGAGTTGACAATCTGAAGAATAGCTGGGGCGAGCTTAGTGGGATCTCCTGGCTGTTGGTAGTTAAGTCCAGCCGCTACGTCACGGATTTTCCCGACCGTCTGGGCATAATCAGGGATTTGCACTGCACTCGGACGTAGCGAACTGTTATCGAGAAAACCAGTGCGGAAGTATCCTGGCTCAACCACCGTCGCATGAATCCCCAACGGGGCTAACTCGCCATGCAGGGCTTCGGTAATGCCTTCGACGGCAAACTTGGTTGAGCCATAGATGCCCCATCCTGGGGAAAAGCGATAACCTCCGATCGACGAGATATTAATGATGTGTCCAGAGCGGTGCTGACGCATACTGGGCAGCACAGCACGGGTGACATTCAGTAGCCCGAAGACATTGGTACGATAAACACTCTCAACCTCTTCGGCACTGCACTCTTCGACAGATCCTAACAAACCGAATCCAGCATTGTTGACCAACACATCGATTTGTCCAAATTTTTCTAGACTTGTGGTGATCGCTGCTTTTACCTGAGCCTCATCGGTGACATCCATGCTCAGCACTAATACATCTTTGTTGGTATTAAACTGTTGTAAATCAGCCTGATTGCGGGCAGTGGCAATTAATCTGTCACCTGCTGCCAAAACTGCTTTCGCAATCTCGGCACCCAAGCCCCGTGAAGCACCAGTAATGAGCCATGTTCTCTGAGTCATGATTTATCTTCTGAAAATTCTTAGGGTTAGTAGCAAAGCTTCGATATGCAATATCTTGTATCCAGAAAAGTTGAATTTTGTAACTGATTTGCTATTGGCATTTGCATAAATTCAATATAGGAAATTGACTTGAACTTGTCGTCCCCTGAAGGTTGAAAGTTTTAGACAATAGAATGAGTGATGAATTAGCCAATCTAAAAATGGTAGGGTGATTCCAACTTTAGTTGGAATCTACATTCATCCGAAGGCACAACTTAGTTACAAAACAGGTGCTTCAGGTTTATTTCAAATATTTCTCGAACCATCTCAAGGCAGTCGTACTGGCAATCTCGAAGCTCGCGCCCTGGAAGGCATCAAAGTGTCCGCCCTTCAAGATTGTGAGAGACTTTGGCTCCATCGCTCGCGTATAGACAGCTGCGGCTAAGTCGGCAGGTGCAAGAAAGTCCTTCTCGCCAACAATCAGGCATAGCGGGGTGGGAAAGATTGCCTCTATGTAAGGAATCGGTTCGTAATAAAGACAGTGTTCAACCGATTCAAAGGTGAGCCGATTCTCCCATCTTCCGTCGCCGGCACTCTTAGCCGATTCAACCCAATCGAAAGCGTCGGGTGTTGGTAGCAAGCTGGGTTTACCGGGTGGAGCAACTAACGGGAAGTAGCCCACTTCTCCGGTTTGATACCGTTTTACCCGGTCTTGTGAAAGCAGTTTTGTGAGTTCTTCGAGTTCAAGTGGGGAGGTCTGGCGGCGGGAGTTAAGAAACCCACTCACTGTAGGCATCTGTGCCACGATCGCTTTCACACGCCGATCAAATGCGGCTAAATGCAGCGCGTGACCGCCGCTATAAGAAAAGCCCCAAACACCTATGCGCTCCGGGTCAACTTCGCTTTGTAGCTGAGTCCAAGTGATGGCATTGCGGTAGTCTTCATGCTGCTCGGTAGGGATAATTTGCCCACGAGGTTCTCCCTCACTAGCACCAAGGTAGCGATAATCGAACAGCGTGACAACGAACCCAGCTTGAACAAATAACTCAGCGAACTGAGGTAGCCCCATCTCTTTGGTCAAGCCAATTCCATGAGCCATAACAATTGCGGGATAGCGATCGCCAGATCCGATTTTATCCGGAGTATAAAAGGTGACGGAACACTTTAGATCTTTACTTTCAAAGCTGGTTCTTCTTTGCATAGCTGATGTGGGAGTTAGTAAATTTGTTGAAGATTGGTTCTGTTTTGAAATGAGTTCCTTATATGCTTTGCTATTGCCCGATATATCCACTTTTAGCCCGCTTCAAACCTTTGTCATATCGCCATCTATATGGACGGTTGTCACTATTGTGGTCGCGCTTTGCGGCGCTTTGACAAATTCCTAAGCAAGTTGATGACTGATATTGAGAACACTGAGCAATTGTGTTTTTTCAAGACATTGCACCATGTTTAGTTCTCCTTCAGCAATTTATTGTTCTTGCTGCCTCATGCTTGAGGTGAATTACTTGCAGTAGTAATGGCTGTTATCAAAGGATTAAAGTTCCAGTGACCGCTATATCGAATTCCATTAATAAACAAAGCTGGGGTAGCCGTTATTCCGCTGTGGATACCACTTTCAATGTCTTGATTGATGCGCTCAAGATGTATATGCTTAAACATGTCTTGTAGAAATTGGGAGATATCGAGTCCTAGATCGTTGGCATACTCTACTAAATAACCATCTCCTAACTGTTGTTGATGGATGAACAAAATATCATGTATTTGCCAAAACTGACCTTGGACAGCAGCAGCTTCAGCTGCTTCAGCAGCACGTAAAGCTTGAGAATGAAATTGTATCTGCGGAAAATGACGGAAAATAAAGCACAAATAATCCTCTCCCAGCGCAATACTTAGTTGTCGCCCAATGACTTTCAGTAACCGATAAACACCCGCACTTTCTTGACATTGATAATCTCCATACATCACCAGTATCACGGTTGCTCTTAACATACCCTGTTGATGATCCTGGGCTGAAGGTGGGACAAATAATAAACGGTGTTTAGGGTCATTATTCACTGAAACCTCCGAGGGGAAGTATGTTTACCGCAAGTAATACCTGCAGTGGGCTACGCTTACATTAGGCATCTCCAAAAATTGAATGTGTGTTACTTGAAACCCTTGTAAATACGTTGTATACATTGCACGACATCTTTCCGGTGAGATAGTAATAAAGAGGAGAAATAAAGATCTTAATGGTGATGGGAGCAAGAACATGGTCTTGGAGATTTTGACTCACTCCAGGTAGATCGACTACGACCGGAATGCCCAATGATTGCAGGTGTTCGGCACCACCAATACCCGAGAGCAACAATAGTTTGGGCGAGTCGAATGCCCCTGCACTGACGATCACTTCCTGGTTGACCCGAATCTGGTGCACCGTTGGCGTGGAATACCTCCACGCCAACGGTGCGAGTGCCCTCAAACAACAACTGAGTCAATAATGCACCTGTCGTTATTGTCAAACGAGGACGCTGGAGAATCGGTAGAAGGAATACCGCATCTGCACTATGGCGCTTCCCATCTTTGAGGGTTAACTGATAAAGCCCTGCCCCTTCTTATTGACAACCGTTGAAGTCAGGATTATCGTCATAGCCCATTGCGCTCGCGTTATCGACAAAGACGTTGAGACGTTACAGCCGGAGCCGCAATATCGGTGACGCTTGCAGGTGTCAATTGCGACTCAACATCAATTAACTTTGCTTCGGTTTAGTGAAGTAGTAACTAACTAGCGATCGCTTTCCTTGAGATCTGCGTTCTTTACGAAGCTAAAGCTCTTTCAATACGGCGATCGGGGATAAGCCACATGATTGCAACTAGGACATACAGCAGACAAGCCAGTTCTGGGTTTACAAAGGAAAGCAGAATTGCTAGGGCATAAATCGCCACTGATATCTTGCCCTTAAAATCTCGACCTAGCGCAACAGCAAGAGCGGAATCTTGACCGTGGCAAGCAATGAGGGTGCGAGTAAGAATGAAGTAAGCGATCGCCGAAAACAACAGCACTGTACCATAAAAGGCAACTGGCAAGGCGGCGAAGAGATTCTCGCCTGCCCATGCCGTGACGAAGGGAATAAGCGACAGCCAGAACAGCAGATGCAGATTTGCCCACAAGACGCTACCACTCACACGCCGAGATGCTTGTAATAAATGATGATGATTGGTCCAATAGATGCCGAGATAAATAAAACTCAGCACGTAGCTCAAAAACACCAGGATTAGGGGACGCAGCGCAGCTAAATTGGCTTCATGGGGCGCTCTCAATTCCAACACCATAATGGTGATAATAATGGCGATCACACCATCGCTAAATGTTTCTAACCTCCCTTTACCCATCTGTATACAGGCTCCTTTTTTGCTTAGTTCAAAGATTGTTTTCCTGCTGACAGCTTACGAGTAGAATCGCTCGTAATCATCAGATCTGTTGCGTTATAAGCTTGAAAAAGTTATGAAACCTAACCGTAATAAGGCTTTTGGGAATTTTTTTGGCCAAGGCTGTAATCCTTGCCCCGTGGGATTTCCAGCGATTTTTTCCCTTATAAAGCAACAGATCTATTAACGGCCAAGCTCACCTGCCCGAACCCTCGATGAGCCACGAACTCCGAAAAACCTATCGGCTGGGTCGGATGCAGCGCTTGGTTCGGATTGCCTTGATTGCTCAAACGCCAACACTACTTCGAGATCCTGCCCTGCGAGCATTTGCGCTCGCAGGGCAGCAGAGCCAGTCAGTATTTGATAACGGCCCGACCTACAATGTCACCCGTCCGCAGGAGGTCGATGTTTTCATTGATGTCGTCGAAGCGAATAGTCTTGACGGCATGCCGGATCTTGCCCTGCTGCGCCAGTGAAATCACCTCGCTGAGGTCGTTATAGTTGCCCCAGAATGAGCCGTGATAGGTGTGCTCGCGACCGACGAAGGGAAAGAGCGGCAGGCTGATCTTGTCTCCAACAAGTCCCACAGACGAGTAATGACCGGAAATGGAAAGCAGCTCGAATCCCAACCGGATCATTTCTTCGACCCCAGCGCAATCAATGACTGCATCGACCTCACCTTGACCTGTGGCTTTGCTCAACTCCTTGCGAATGTCATCGAGCGACTTGCCCCTCGTACTGATGGCATGATCAGCCCCGAAGTCCTTGGCTACGGCAAGTTTCTCTTCATTGCGGGCGAAAGCAACAACCGTCGCGCCGCCACCGAGTAACTTCGCGTACTGAACAGCGTAGCAACCGAGTCCGCCGATTCCAAAGACTGCCAAGATACGGTTCGGTCCGAGGGCACCGGCATCGCGCAATTTCTTGATGCCGCGGTATGGCGTTAGTCCAGCGTCGGTGAGCGGAGCGAGTTCCTCGGCTTTCAGTCCGAAGCGCTTGTCCACCTTGATGATGTACCTGGGGGGCACGGGCACGTATTCTGCATAACCGCCATACGGACCGAACCCAGGCCAATTTCTATGTGCACAGATTTGCGTATTGCCCTGCTGGCAGTGCCGGCACGTCCCGTCGCCCCAACCGCCTACAATAACCACTTGGTCGCCTTCCTGAAGTCCAGACGACTTGGGCACCCTACTTCCGACCTTCTGCACCTCACCCGCGATTTCGTGACCGGGTGTCGTGGGAAAGGCTAGCTCAGCATACTGCCGAAAGTAGCCATCCACCAATTGCACGTCGGTTCGGCACATACCCGCAGCCGTGACTTTGAGTAGCACCTCATCGGCCCTGAAGTCTGGGATCGGGATATCTTCGAGGACAAGGGGTTGCTCGTAACCGTGCATTCGCGCTGCTCGCATGGTGTGTCTCCCTACCTGTTTGTCGGATGAACGATATATTGGGTGTGTTGCAAAAATCCTTTAATAACCAACCAACTTGATCGTTTGCGTTCTTTTAAGCAGTCACTCCAAAGATTGCTTCGATAAATCTGGCTTGAGAGACATTTGTCCCCTTGTTAGATGTCTTGCATTTGCCGTTGCCGCATCACATTCATTGCTTCGATTCCACTAAAGGTTCGTTTGGCACAACTGAATGTTTTGAATCCCGTCATTGGCTTCATAATTCGCTTGATCGCTCGATGATCCTGCTCAATCACGTTATTCAAATATTTGCTTTGTTGTAATTCAGTGCGGGTTCAGTAACAGCGTTGGAAGATGGAGCTTAAACGGAGAGGGGTTCTCCAACAATCCAAGTGTCATGCTGAGATGAAAGCTCAGTCCAACCTTCAGGAGGCGTTTGACCTATTTGGGGGAAGAATTCCTCAATATCGCCGGGTACAAAGAGGAAAAGCATCCGAGCCACTCCGGGTCCAAGATTCACCCATCCATGCACGCTGTTACGGGGTACAACAACTGATGTTCCAGGCCCGACCTCGAACTCTTCACCCGCGCAGTGAAAGCGAAATCTGCCTTCAATTACTTCAAATATCTCCTCTCTCTCTTTATGATAGTGAAGTGGCGGGCCTGAGAACGGTGGGGTACGCACTTCGAGGATTGTGAAAGCCCCGCCGACATCTTTGCTATGTACGTGGATAGCCATTTGCTCACCAGGCATTGTCTCGAACCAATTGAGGTCTTCGCTCCGGCTGACAATTGCAACTTTGTTTTTACTCAATGCGGTGTTCATCATTATTTTATGTCTGATAATTGTGGGATTGAGGATCAAAGCACATCATTACTTACAGCGATAATTGCTGCCATCAACTCTGTTTTCAATCTTGGGTTGAAGATGAAACAAATAATTAACAGTGCTTTTGAGGATGAGCATATTGACCGCAAGTGATACCTGGGTTAGACTACGCCTACATTCCTCTGTGTGTCATCTGTATTCAGCAACCTTGAATCTTGTAACCCGATTGCTAGGTGTGTTTGCATAAAATTAATATATGCAATTGACTCTGGATTGTCGTCCACTCAGAGTTGGTACTTTTATTTAGTCGCATAGACGAGTGCATAACCCATCTCACAATGGAAGACTAACTCCAACTAAAGTTGGAATCGAAAGTTAACCAAAAGCATAGCCTACAAACTAATAATTCCGCGTTTGAACGCAATAATTACGGCTTGAGTACGATCACTTACTCCCAATTTACTGAGAATGCGATTGACATGGGATTTGACAGTGCTTTCTCCAATAGTTAAAGCAGTTGCAATATCTGAATTACTCATTCCTTGCCCCATTAAACCCAGTACCTCTAGCTCTCGAACGCTCAGTTCTGGGTTACTCATGCGCTGCACTAGCTTTGCCCCCACTAGGGGCGGAATGTACTGCTGACCGTGATTAATCATGCGAATGGCATTGAGAAGTTCGTTGGGTCTTGCATCCTTGAGCGGATAGCCTTTCGCACCTGCTTGCAATCCGCGATAGATATCTTTATCGCCATTATAGGTTGTTAGCTTCAGACGGCGACAAGCAAGCACCAATATAGATAAAGGGGTTCGTGGCACAAACCCGGTCGAAAAATCCCTGCTTATTGGCAGCAGGCTCTTTGTAGAGAAAAAATACGAATTGTAATAAATAAGTAAAGGTCGAGTTAATCTCGCAGGACCATTAACAAAATGATGCCCTCATTCTACTAAAATATCTGGAAGGATATCTGAAACCAGCACAGTTGATTACCTAAAAGATGGTGGTGTGGTTATTACAGCCCCAAAAGCAGGTAAGAATTGAAAGATTGGCAACAAGCTTGCCGTTACCAATTTTAGAAAATAGCCGTCGTCATATTCAACGGTTTTTAGCTCTAAGTAAATGAAGCGTATTGGCACTGTGGCTTCCGATTATTAAAGAAGTGAGTTTTCATCAAATTGAGCCGGGGAGTCAACTGATTATCCTCTTGGGAAGAACTCACCATTAAGAAAATAGTTTCTTAATGGTAAGTTCAATTCATCAAAAAAGAGTCTTTCCCCTATTTTGGAGGTTGTTGGATAAAAAAGGAGCTTGTAATTTCACAGAATAAAACTAAGTAGTATGTCCAGTTATCTGATTATTAAGTAAGTATAAATTATTGATTATTGGGGATAGAGAGTTTCAGAGTATAGAACTGGTGCAATAGTTACACATCAGCATCTTGGTTCTGTATCGCTAAAAATCCACCACACCTTTTCGCCAAAAGAGACAGCCATTTCAATTTTTAAGCACTATCCCGATTCAACCAAGTATTCATTTATTCTACCAGTATATTAGTTTCATGCAAAAGAAGGGTTTTGATCGGTTTAATTTAGCAGTTTTTTGGAATCGAAAATATAAAAGTAAACAAGAGTCAGAGCCTTGGTATTTATTGACTAATCTCCCAGACAAAACACGATAATTCGTGTTTATAGTCAACGTTAGGTCATGGAAACCATGTTTTAAGATTGTTTAACTGGCGGTTATAATCTCGAAGCTTCTAAAGTATCACTTAATAGATTAATTAGCTTGATCTTATTAATTATTTTGGTAATAAATTTTGTTTAGCTATAAGGTTAAAAAAAACTAAGATGCAAGACAAAAAAAATATGTTTTTCATATGATAAAAGCCTGTAAAACTAGAAGGAGATATAGTAAATTTTGGTTTGGTCTTTATGAAGAAAGTTGATTAATCGCTTTCTACTCTTGTCAATTATTAGTCGAGCAAATGCTTAACTATATTCAAAAAAAATTATTTTATCAACAAGATTTGAGAGCTATAACTCTGATCCAGCAAACTCTTTAGCTTTATTGCCGCCCCCCTGAAAATTGATTCGCTTAAGGGGCTACTTGTGCCTGAAACGCCTCGTAGTTTTTTGGTGTATCGAGATCGATAGCACCTTCTGGGAAAGGAACTCCAAAAATGGCTTGGGCGTGCTGTTTGATGATCTGTCTTGCACCTACATCGCCGCTGAGTGCGCTCAGTTCCGAGAACAAAGCGCGGCTGAATAGTGCAGGTACACCCAATATTTCTGCATATTCAGATGCAATAATTGGCTTACCCGTAACTCGGTAAGCTGCAACCAACCTATCAATAATTTGAGTGGAGACGAAAGGCTGATCGCAAAGCATCAGCACCACAGCTTCTACCTCTGAGTTGATTGCATTAAGAGCTTCTATACCAGTGCGAATTGAGGTACTCATTCCCTCTGCCCAGTGCGGGTTTTCGACGACTCGTGCATCGAGTGGCTCAACTTCCGGTTTAATGCGATCGCCACTTGCCCCCAGCACAACAATAATTGGATTGCAAACTGAGACGATCGCAACTTCGACAACATGACCAATGAGGCTCCTCTGTCCGAAATGTAGCAGTTGCTTCGGCATTCCCATCCGAGTGGATGCGCCTGCGGCTAACACGATCAGACCGACAGCAGACATAAGCTAATTTAAAAATGAAAGGTAGAAGGCTGATGGCAGGTGGCAGATGGCTTACTTTTTCTCTCATACATGAGCGGTTTTTCGACCGAAAGGGAGCAAGAGTTTGACTCTCCCACCAAAATCTTTAATTGGGTTGCTAAGAATTGAGCAGGGTTAAGACCCCATCCATACTCTTCGCTTCTGCCATCTGCCACCTGCCATCTCCCTTCTTTACTTCCTCGCTATGAATGGAGCCAATTCGTTCTCTCAATGCACCGCCAGAACGATTGGCAAGAACGGCTTGAATTTCTGCGACAATCGCTAGGGCAATTGCTTCTGGTGCATTAGCACCGATATCAAGACCGATTGGACTGTAAAGGCGATGCAGTTGAGCGGCTGTGGGGATGAATCCGTCGGCTTGCAAGTCCTGAAGCAATCGTTGAGTGCGACTTTTCGGCCCTAAGATGCCCACATAACGAAGCGGTGATGGAAGCAGTGATCGCAGCAGCGCTTGATCGCGCAGGTAGTTGTGGGTCATCACGACTGCAACCATGCGCGGATTAAAGGTGAGATGTGCCTGAATGTTCTCCGGTTCACTGCAAATAATTTCGTCTGCCAACGGAACGCGATCTCGTGTGGTGTAACCTGGTCGGCTATCAATTACCGTAACGTGCCAACCGAGTTGTTTGGCAAACTCAACAACAGGAATTGCATCGTGACCCGCTCCAAATACTAGCAGGGGGACGAGGGGTTGAATCACTTCGATGAAGACTTCTGCTGTACCGTTGGCTAACGTATAGGATCCTACCTGTGATAGCGTAGCCTTTCCGTCGGACAATTGCGCCTCGCCCAGCACCCGACGGGCATCTTGTAGCACGCTGTGAGCAAGCTGACGGTCTTCAATACCATTAACCACAGTACCATCCGGTTTCAACAGGAGGCGGGAGGCAATGCTAGCACGGGTTTCTCCCTCGACGCGGAATACCGTTGCGACCGCTCCGGGTTTGCCCTGATGCAGACAGTCTGCGATGAACTCAATCTGACTTCTTGCAGACGCATCGTTCAGGGACTCAATTAGCACGTCTACCACACCATTGCAACCCAAGCCCAATCCCCACACAATATCTTCGCTAGAAGTGGTATCGTACTGCACCACAACTGGTTTGCCGGAGTAAAACATCAGAGGTTGCGATCGCTCAAAGACATCACCTTCAAGACATCCGCCACTGATGGAACCGATGGTTTGACCGTCCTCTACGAGCAACATCCGTGCCCCAGGCCGGCGATAGACTGAGCCTTTGGTTTTCACGACCGTAGCAAGGGCACAACACCTACCATCATTTGCTATCTGCTTAAAGGCTTTAATGATGTCTTGGAATTCTCTCATAGCTGTTATGACCTGATTTTAGTTGTGCTGTTCACAGGAGCTTGTCAGGTGTGATAGGCAAATCGCGGATGCGCTTACCCGTAGCGTGGAAGATGGCGTTAGCAACTGCTGCTGCTGCGCCGACGATGCCGATCTCGCCGATACCCTTGATTCCTAAAGGATTAACGTGCGGGTCGTTCTCTTCAACAAAGACTGCATCGATGTCGGGGATGTCAGCGTTAACGGCAACGTGGTACTCTCCAAGATTGCCATTGACATAGTTGCCGTAACGTGCATCTAGTAGCGTTTCTTCATGAAGCGCCATGCTAATGCCCCAAACGACACCACCGACGATTTGCGATCGCGCTGTCTTGGGATTCAGGATGCGACCTGCGGCAATAACGCAGAGGAAACGCGGAATCCTTATTACGCCTGTGTCTGGGTCAACGCTCACTTGGACAAAGTGTGCGCCGAAGGCGTGCATGGAAAACTTCTGTGCTGCGTCATCGGGCTTCGAGTCAACCCGCACTTCCACGCCTTGTGCCAAGTTGTGCCGTTGCATGATGGCGACGTAGGACTCTCCCCGTGCGGGTTGCCCTTTGGTAAAGAGCCGTCCGTCAGCGGCTGTGATCGCCTCCTCGTTTGCGCCCCGGAGTGGGGAGTTGGCATCGTCACGCACCAAGGCAGCGAGGCGCTGTCGCAGTGCAACACACGCTTCCTGCACCGCCGTACAGAAGCTTGCTGCACCAAATGAACCGCCCGACGCTGGAGTTGGCGGAAAGTTACTGTCGCCGATTTCCACCTGCACTCGCTCCGGTGGCACTCCCAGTGCATCTGCCGCCACTTGCGTCAATACCGTGTAAGTGCCAGTACCCAGGTCGGTAGCGCCAGTGTGTACCTGCACGCGACCATCCGGTAAAACTCGCACGATAGCTGACGATGGACGGCGGCGTGCTGGGAAAGTTGCACTCGCCACACCATAACCAATGAGGTAGCGACCCTCGCGCATCGAACCGGGTTCGGCTAGGCGTTTCTCCCACCCAAAGCGCTTTGCCCCTTCGCGAAAACACTGTACTAGAGAGCGACTTGACCACGGTAAACCGCTTTCTGGGTCACGCGGAGGTTCGTTACGCACGCGCAGTTCGATCGGGTCGATCTTCAGCGCGTAAGCCAACTCATCCATTGCCGACTCCAAGGCAAATGAACCCGGAGCTTCCCCCGGTGCCCGCATAATCATCGCTCGCTCGAGGTTAAGAGGAACAATTCGGTGCGTCACCAAGCTGTTCGGACACTCGTACATCATGCGCGACATAACGCCATTTTGCTCGGCGAACTCGTCAAACACAGCCGTTTCCATAATGCTTTCATGGGCAAAGGCGGTGAGGCGACCATCGCGCTTCGCTCCGAGTCGCATGCGCTGCTGCGAGTGGGGGCGGTGTCCTACGCAGGTAAACATCTGCGCTCGCGACAGAGCGACTTTCACGGGGCGACCGATTTGTTTAGCAGCGATTGCGGCTAAAATAACGTGTTCGCGTGTGGGTACTTTGCTGCCGAAACCTCCTCCCACATACGGACAAACCACCCGCACGTTTTGCTTGGGGATGCGGAGCGTGCTGGCAACGCTTGTCTGGTTGGCATCAACGTGTTGGGTGGAGTTGTAGAGCGTCAGGCGATCGCCTTCCCACACAGCAATCGTGGCGTGCGGTTCGATTGGGTTGTTGTGTTCGATCGGTGTCGTGTACGTTACATCAATGCGGACATCCGCTGCACTCAAGCCCCGTTCCAAATCACCTTGCTGAGTATCTGTCGGGTAGCCTGCATTTATCCTTTCCGGTGCATAAGCGCGGTTGAGATTTGCTGCAAACTCCAGTGCCGGACGTTCTTGTGTATATGCAACGCGCACGAGTGTTGCGGCATATTGAGCTTGCTCGAATGTCTTGGCAACAACCAAGCCGACGTGCTGCCCATAGTGGTTAATCCGGTCGTCTTGCAGCACTGGAATCACTTTGAGGTAGCGATCGCTGACTTCGGGCGGGTCAGTGGTTGCAAGCTTGGGCGCGTTGAGGTGGGTAATAACGGCAATGACTCCGGGAGATTTTTCTGCTGCGCTGGTGTCGATGCTCTGGATGCGTCCACGGGCGATCGTACTCCGTACCACGACGGCATGAGCTAAGTTCTTCATTGGGAACTCAGCCGCGTAACGTGCTGCTCCCGTAACCTTGAGCCGCCCGTCAGTTCGATCCATCGGCTTGCCAATCGCTGAGTTCGTTGGCTTGTCAGCGTTACTTTGAGCTGAAAACTGCATAGGTAAGCGTTGTCCTTATTCTGTTCAGAGGAGCTTATCGGGTGTAATCGGTAAATCGCGGATGCGCTTGCCAGTGGCGTGGAAGATGGCGTTGGCGATCGCTGCCGATACGCCCACTATGCCAATTTCCCCAACGCCTCTTGCCCCTAGCGGATTTGCCTTGAGGTCTGGCTCTCCCACAAAGTACGTTTCGATCGCGGTAACGTCGGCATTCACGGGTACGTGATACTCACCGAAATTGGCATTGACAAAACGCCCATTACGTGGGTCTATTTGGGTGTACTCCATCAGCGCCTTGCCAATGCCGCCCACAACCGCACCAATCACCTGACTGCTTGCCGTTTTGGTATTAATCACCCGCCCGATATCGCAGACTGAGACAACCCGCGATACTCTCACCAGTCCAAAGTCCGGATCGATATGCACCTCAGCAAAGTGTGCGCCAAAGGAGTGCATGGAGAAGCGCTGCTTCTCGTCCCCCGGTTCAGAATCCTTTTCGGTTTCAATGTAGTCTCTGTTAGCGCGTTTCAGGATGTCTGTATAGCTCTCGCCCTTCGACGCATCCTGCTTTAAAAACAGGCGTCCGTCTTCCACCTCTACCTCATCTGCCTTGACGTTGGACAATAGTGAATTCGGCTGAGTACTTGCTAGAGACAGTGCTTGTTCGCGGACTGCTAGACACGCCGCTTGCACCGCAGAACCCAGACTAGCCGTGAGCATCGAGCCGCCTTGCACGGGGGAGTAGGGGAAATTTGTATCCCCCAACTCAAACCGCACTCGCTCGGGTGGCAAACCCAGAGCATCTGCCGCAATCTGGGTCATAATCACATAAGTTCCCGTGCCAATGTCGCTCCCTGCACTTTTCACCACCGCCGTGCCGTCAGCCAGGAGACGCGCTTTGGCAACGGCTCGCAAGCGATTCATCGGGTAAGTAGCAGTTGCCATGCCCATGCCAACCAAGTAGCGACCGTCACGCATCGATCTTGCTTCCAGTTTGCGGCGCGACCAGCCAAACTTTTCTGCTCCGACCTGGTAGCATTCCTTGAGAAATTTGCTCGACCAAGGCAGCCCATCTTCGGGATTGACTTCGGCATAGTTCCGCATCCTCAATTCGAGCGGATCGAGCTTGAGGGTATAGGCAAGTTCATCTAGACAGCATTCGAGGGCATACACGCCAGAAATTTCCCCCGGTCCCCGCATAAAGGTGGGCGTACTGGTGTTGAGTCGGACGAGACGGTATCGCGTTACCAGGTTTGAGCAGGCATAAAGCATCCGAGTCGCATTAAGCGTAGCTTCAGTATACTCTTCGTACATGGAGGTTCCCGCCGTTGCCTCGTGGACGATCGCAGTAAGCTTGCCACTCTTTGACGCCCCCAGTGCCACCCGTTGCACCGTGTAAGGTCGAAATCCCACTGAAGTGTACATCTGCTGGCGGGTGAGCACCAGCTTGACGGGACGCCCCACCTGACGGGCAGCGATCGCGGCTACAGTGACGTGGGGCCAACTCCGCAGACCCGATCCAAATCCTCCGCCAACGAAGGGCGAGATAACTCGCACGTTCTCTTCAGGCATTCCAAAGGTTAGGGCGACGTGCTTCCGGGTGTTGTACACCCATTGAGTTTTGTCGTAAAGTGTCAGTTTGTCGCCTTGCCAAGTTGCGATCGTGGCGTGTGGCTCCATCGGGTTGTGGTGTTCGATGGGAATTGTGTAGCTGCCCTCAACCCGCACCTCAGCACTCGCCAGAGCATCGGGATTGCCGCGTACCACATCGGAAGGTCGTCCTCTTTGGCTAGATTCGGTAGGCGGGAAGGCTTGCGCCATTGCTGCTTCTACAGTTGTCGCTGGAGTTTGCTCTTCGTAACGAACCTGCACCAGCGAAGCGGCATACTGGGCACGCTCCAGGGTATCCGCGACCACAACTGCAATGGGCTGACTGTTGAAGTAGATGGTGTCGCTTTGGAGGACGGGAAAGTGTTGCCCCACTTTGGGATCGATAATCGCCCGCTGCTCTGGTTTGTCAAAGTTCAGCTTTGGCGCGTTGAGATGGGTAATAACGGTAACTACTCCGGGAGCACGTTCTGTGGCTTGGGTGTCGATTTGCCGGATGCGCCCTTTAGCGATCGTACTCATGACCAGTACGGCGTGTACGAGGTCGGGTACTTCGACTTCTGCCGAATAGCGTGCTGCCCCAGTCACTTTCAAGCGCCCATCAACGCGATCCATCGGCTTGCCAACAGCAGCATTTTTCCCCTGGCTCATGCCGCACCTCCCTCGGCTACTGTGGTCAGCGCCTGCACGATCGCCCGCTTGCCCATCTCGATCTTGAAGGCGTTGTGTTCGTAACCCCGTGCTTCGCGCATCGTTGCTTCGGCGGCTTGCTGGAATGTCGCTGCCGTCGCCGGTGCACCTGTCAGTATCTTTTCTGCTTCCACTGCACGCCACGGCTTGTGTGCCACTCCCCCCATCGCTACCCGTGCTTGGCGGATTTTGCCGCCCCGGATGTCCAACGCGGCAGCAACGGAGACAAGAGCAAATGCATAAGAGGTGCGATCACGCAATTTTAGATAGTACGAGCGTGGCGCGAAAACGGCAGATGCAGGGGGTAAGTAGATCGCAGTAATCAGTTCGTCGCGTCGGAGATTCGTATCTACCTGTGGCGTATCCCCAGGCAAGCGGTGAAACTCCGACATGGGAATACTTCTTTGCCCTTGCGGCCCCTCAACTTGCACGATCGCATCCAGCGCCACCAATGCAACGCACATATCCGATGGATGGGTGGCAATGCACTGTTCGCTGCTGCCGAAAATAGCATGAATGCGGTTGTAGCCTTCCAGAGCACCACAACCCGTACCGGGTTCTCGCTTGTTGCACGGCATTGCTGTGTCGTAGAAGTAGTAGCAGCGCGTTCTTTGCATCAGGTTCCCGCCGTTGGTTGCCATGTTTCGCAATTGGGCGCTGGCTCCAGCCAGGATAGATTGAGAGATAAGCGGGTAGCGCTGGCGCACCAGTGGGTGATTTGCAGTATCGCTGTTGCGTGCCAAAGCACCGAGACGCAAGCTACCATCGCGTTCTTCAATGCCAGCCAGTTCCAGCCGCGAGATATCCACAAGGCGATCAGGCTGTTCCACGTTGTCCTTCATTAAATCTAGAAGGTTTGTGCCGCCAGCAATGAACTTAGCTGTTTGGTCGCTGCCAACAGTCTGGATGGCTGCGCCTTGCTCTGTCGTGCGCGTGTAAGCAAAGGGTTTCATGATGTCACACTCCTCTAAGCTTAGGGATTTCCGCTTGCTTCGCGGACAGCCGCGACGATGCCAGGGTATGCGCCGCAGCGACAGATGTTACCACTCATGCGTTCGCGTATTTCCGCATCCGTTAGCTCCACGCCTCCGGTTTGCCTAACATCAACCGTTACCGCACTTGCTGTACCTGCTGCTACTTCATCCAATAGCGCTACAGCCGAGCAAATCTGACCGGGCGTGCAGTAGCCGCACTGAAAGCCGTCATGCTTAATAAACGCCGCTTGCACTGGATGCAGCTCGTCTCCCTTAGCGAGACCCTCAATTGTGGTGATCTCATCACCTTCATGCATCAGCGCTAGGGTGAGGCAGGAATTGATGCGCCGTCCGTTAACCAGTACCGTACAAGCGCCGCACTGTCCGTGGTCGCAACCCTTCTTGCTCCCGGTAAGCCCAATGTACTCGCGCAAGGCATCGAGCAACGTGACACGCGGTTCTATTTTCATGGCGCGTGCTGTCCCATTCACCCGCAGTGTCACATTAACCGTGTCTGTTCCTGGGATAGTGCTAACTGATGGAGAAGATTGCGGACGAGTTTGGGCAAAGGCTTTAGCCGCCCAGTCTTCCAGTGCCGCAAGAATTGCGCCGAGCAGCATGAGCTGACCGAACCGTCGTCGTCTCAACCGAAATCTCATCGGCGTTCTCCTAAATTAAATCCTCTGGCATGGATTGATTAAACTTTGGATAATTGAAGATGTAGCTTACCTTAAAGCGACTTAACTTACATTTCAACTCAGGAGAGTTTTTGATTATTCTTTCTTAAAAATATTATTTGTTACAAAGGTAGTTCACCTAGCTTTAAATCAGTTGTCTTCATTCTTTAACTTTTATTCGATTGAGAACAGTCAAGTTTCCCAAGTCAATATGCAAGTTAAGCAGGGTGTACCCAATTCTATGAGTCTTCAGGGATGGTGGGGTAAAATGTATGAGCAGTTAGCGAAAACTTTGTATCACCAGCTACATTTTATTCGTCTTTAGGATGTGATCTCAAAAGTTTTCTGTCTACTGACATTGAAAACATTGATAGTCTCTATACATCACCAGCACCCTAAGCACTCCTTGAATGCGGTACTGGATTGAAGCTGGAACGAATAACAAACTGGAGTCACGCGTATCGCTCACTGATATCTCCTTTGAAAAGTATGCTCATCGTAAGCGACCGCTTACAACTATTTTTCCGCAATCTCTGTAAAAAAAAAACTCAAATTTTGGAATCCGATTGCTAGGTGTGTTTGCATAAAATTAATATATGCAATTGACTTTTGGTTGTCATCCACCCACAGTTGACACTTTTATTTAGTCGCATGGATGAGCGCATAACCCATCTCACAATGGAAGACTATCTCCAACTAAAGTTGGAATCGAAAGTTAACCGAAAGCACAGCTTACAAACTAACAATCCCGCGTTTAAACGCAATAATTACGGCTTGAGTGCGATCGCTTACTCCCAATTTACTGAGAATGCGATTGACATGGGATTTGACAGTGCTTTCTCCAATAGTTAGAGCAGTTGAAATATCTGAATTACTCATTCCTTGCCCCATTAAACCCAGTACCTCTAGCTCTCGATCGCTCAATTCTGGATTACTCATGCGCTGCACTAGCTTTGCCCCCACTAGGGGTGGAATGTACTGCTGACCGCGATTAATCATGCGAATGGCGTTGAGAAGTTCGTTGGGTTTTGTATCCTTGAGCAGATAGCCTTTCGCGCCTGCTTGCAATCCGCGATAGATATCTTCATCGCCATCATAGGTTGTTAGCACAATAATTCGGGCAAGTTTAAATTGGGTACAAATCGCAGTAATGGCTTCCACTCCTCCCATCTGCGGCATTCGCAAATCCATCAAAGTGACATCTGGTTGATGTTCGCGAAAGCAAGCGATCGCCTGTTGTCCATCTTCTGCTTGAGCAATTACCGTCATTTCAGGATCGCGGTTAATGATGGTTGCCAATCCTTGTCTTAGAATGGAGTGATCGTCAACAATTAAAACGCGAATTGTACTGGATTGGTCGCTCATAGTTCTCATCCTCGATTGACGATGACAATAATTTCTGTTCCTTGTCCTAGTTGGCTTTCTATTCTCAATTGCGCTCCAATTCGCTCTGCTCGTTCGCTCATTCCTAGCAATCCAAATCCGCCAACCGAGGAAGTACTACCTACGCCAAAGCCTTGTCCATTGTCTTTGATGCACAATGTAGTTAGCGTATCTGCATACACTAACTCAAGGCGAATTTCGTCAGCTTTTGCATATTTAATTGCATTGGTCAATGCTTCCTGTCCAATTCGCAGTAAATTATTCTCTACTTCGGCGGGTAAAGAGTAGGCTGTACCCTGGATTTCGTAGATCAAAACAGTATCGTCGGTAGCAGATCTCATTTGCATTACAAGACGATTGAGGGCGCTAGATAAATCACCTTCCTCTAACAACTGAGGGCGGAGTGCTGTGACTGAGCGACGAGCTTCACTCAGCCCGATTCGTGCCAATTCATCGATTATATCCAGATGTGTCTGTGTTGCTTCTGAATCATCTTCTAGGACTTGGATGGCTGCACCAACTTGAACCAAAATGCCTGTAAATGCTTGAGCTAGCGTATCATGAATTTCCCGTGCCATGCGGTTGCGTTCTTCTAAAATTGAGGCTTCTTCGGCACGTTTGCGATCGCTGATGTCTGTGATTAACCCATAGTATCCTTTCACTTGACCATTGCCATCGAAATCAGGAATGAGGAAATTACTGATATATTTCTTGCCAGACACACAGGAAATTTCTGACTCATAGGTTATGACTTGCCCTGCTAGTGCTTGATTGATGTACGGTTGTACAACTTGATAAGCCGCCTCACCCAAGTTTTCGCAAATGTGCTTGCCCCGAATCTCACCTCGGCTACAACCAAACCATTCCTCATAGGTGCGGTTGGCGAACCGATAACGCTGGTTGGCATCTATATATGTGATACAAACAGGTATAGCGTCCGTAATCACTCGTAATTCCTGTTCTCGTAAGCGAAGCTCGTCGTAGACATCGCGCAATTGGGCTTCGCTTTTCTGTAAAGCTGCTGTTCGTTGGGCAACCTGCTGCTCTAAGGTACGATTGTAATCGGCTAACAATTTCTCGGCTTGTTTTCGCTCGGTAATGTCTTCAAAGGTGGCTATCGCATAACTCACATTGCCCTGCTCGTCAAAGACAGGAGTTGCCCATACCTCAATGGGGATTGTGGCGTTGTTGCGGTGAATTTCCATATCATCAACTCTAATGCGTTCACCTCTTAGCGCTCGGATAATTGGTATTCTCTCAGCTAAATATTTTTGATCCGTTCCAGCTATATAAAGTTGATACTCTTCTGCAATTTGATTGGGTGTCACAGAAAGATCAAAATCTTTACCCAATAGTTGAGTTGCTCGATGGTTAAAATAGAAAAGGCGACCCGATGTATTTGCAACTGCAACACCGACTGGCATTGCTTCCATAAATTGAGTCATTTTACTTTCGCTCTCAAGTAGCTTTGAGTAGAGCCTAGCATTTTCGATCGCAGTGGCGGCTTGAGTTGATAATAGATGTAAAACTTGCGCTCGCTCTGGTGTAAATGCCCCAGCCGCTAATTGATTTTCAAGATACAACACACCTACTAGCTTGCTTAGATTCAGTAGTGGTAAACACAGGACTGATTGTGGTTGATAACGTTGAATGTAGGAATCATTAATAAAATTGCCTTCATGAGTTGCATTATTGAGGATGACTGATTCATGAGTCCGAATTACATATTGAATAATTGACTCAGGTAAGCAATTTGCTGTTGGAATTGATTGCAGCACTTGTGTCGTGGCAACACTTTCACCTTCCGCCAGTTCACAGTTCGCTTCAATCGTCCATTTTCCTGATTTTTCTAGAATTAGAAATCCAATTTGTGCGCCAGCATTCTCAATTAAGATTTGCATCAATGAACGAAGCAACTGCTCTAGTTCAATTTCCCGAGAGATGGCTTGTAATGCTCTTATCACTGTTGCTAAATCGAAAGCAATATGTGAGGTGATAGAAGTACTTCCACCAGTGGTGCGAACTGGTGTGGGAACCACATTCATCTGTTGAGGAAAGAACTGTGGATAGCGCATTTCTAAATCTTTGACTTTTGCAACTGCTCCCCATCGCTCATAGCAATAGTGAGCCTCTTTCATGTAGATCTGAGCAAATTTTTCCAAATCTCGTGCCAAATAATGCCTGGCAGCTAATTCATAAGCTAACGCTTCTTCTTGAATATATCCGTTTTCTCTAGCTCCTCGAATTGCTTGCTCATAAAGCCCTTCTGCCTCCAGCAACTGACCCAAAACTCGCGCTTTTTCTGCCTCAAGCAAATGATACTTATGCAAGTAATTCATTGGCGCATGATGTGCCCAGGATTTCATTTTCTCCTGGCCAAAGACAACTTTTTTAAGGATTTCTTCCTGCACTTGAGTGCTGCTTTCAGAATATGTAGCGAGTCTTGCTAGAGAGTCATAGAGGTAGTACAAAGGTTCGCCAGGGCTCGCCGTCATGTGGATTAAATAACGTTCAGCTATGATTGAGTTTTCAACTGCCTGAGAATACTTATAGAGCAGATAGCATAGGAAAAGTTTGTTGAAATAGACGATAAAGATTGAGCTTCTATCATTTGCTGCTTTGTGTTGTGGCAATCCAATTTCCTCATTGTAGGATTCGCCAATGAGACAGCATGGATTGGCCGAGTATCCCATCAAATTTAAAACAGCTTGCTGCCATACTCGATTCCAAGCGAGTACTGTTTCTTGCCTAATTTGACGGATTGCTTCGCTGTATGTTGTCATCTCGCGTTCAACCTCTACGAGTTCCTTTCCAAGGATAAAAAATTGGAGACAGTAGGCGTGAGCGCAATAGGCGGCATACTCTAAATCCCCAGTTTCTAATCCGCTTTGATAGCCTTCTAGTAATAGCTTTAGTGACTCTCCAATATGTTTTTTCCAAGGATTGATACACTGATTCACAATGGCCAAGGTCCTAGCTCTCAGTGAATGGGTATTCGACTGCGACAACAAACCCAAAGCAACCTGTCCAAATTGGTAGCCAGACTCGATATCTCCGCTTATCCCACAAAGCCACCCAAAGTTGGCATATACAAAGGGAGACATAAATGTATTGCCATACTGCATTAACAAGTTGACTTGTTTAGACATAAGCAGAGGCATCAGATCGGAATCAGCAATATAGGCAGCAATTGTGATGCTTGACAGGATTCGTATCGCTGCAAGATGGTTCGGCTCGGTCATTTGGGACAAATAGAGCAAGTTCGCGATCTGTTTCTCACTAAAGAGCGATGTAATTGTGTTTAGTTCAAAGCGAATATCTAACTGACTTGGGGTTTCGGGAAAACTAATCCCCATCTGCTGCAAAACTTGCAATGCAGTATTGATTGCTTTCAATGGCAGACTCTGCGCCATGAATGTTTGAATTTTAACTTCGTAAACTTTTACGGTATCGAGAACCGTTTCAGCTTCTTGCAGAACGATTGCTGCCCAGTATTTTACCTGCTCAAAATCGCCACACAAATACGCGACTTCTATGGTTTCTGTATATAACCTTAATGTTAAATCATAGTTTATTTGCCAGCTTGAAGCTGCTAGCCAATCTCTCCCGGTAGCTAAATATTTGTTTGCCACACCATAGGCGATCGCAGCCTTTGCCTTCTGACCTGCCAGCAGATTCAACTTGGCAATTTCATCACGTTCTGCTCGCTCGGTAACCAGTTCGATCCCATGATTGAGATGATCGACAATTTCAAATAGCCAGTCTGATAGCGATTCCGATTCAGTCTTCTCAAGTAAATTGCGCCCAATTTGAAGATGAATTGCCTGTCTCTGCGCCCGATCGATTAAGACATATGCCGCTTGCTGGACGCGATCGTGCAAGAATTTGTAATCCTGAACCAAGAGTTGTTCATCTAACTCAGATGTCGGCACAATTAAACCTGACTGAGCCGCTGCTATTAGCTGCGGGAAAATTTCCCTAGATGAGCTTTTACAAATGATAGAGAGGGTGCTTAAATCAAAATCAGCGCCAACACAAGCGGCGAATTGTAAAACTTGCTGGGTTGCTTGAGGCAGTTTTTTCAGTTTGCTAAGCATCAACTCCACTACATTATCGGTGATGTTCTTGGCTTCAATGTGAGTGATATCCCATCGCCAACTGAGATTTTCCAGGTCGAAGCTTAACAAGTTCTCTGCATAGAGCGTTTTCAGAAACTCATTGACAAAAAAGGGATTTCCGCCGGTTTTTCGCAATACTAATTCTGCCAGCGAGATGATTGTACTGATGTCACTGTGTAATGTGTCTGCAATCATTTGTGCGATCACGTTTAGTCCCAATGGTGCTAACGTAATTTGGCTGATAGTTGCTCCCTCTTTTCTGAGTCCCTCCAGCATTATCGCTAGTGGATGTGAGTAGTTCACCTCATTATCTCGATAGGCTCCAATCAGAAACAGATATTGCGTCTGGGTATCCGTCATCATCAACTCAATTAACTTGAGTGTTGCTGAGTCTACCCACTGAAGATCATCCAGAAAGATCACTAAGAGATGTTCTGCTGAACCAAATACCCGAATGAACTGCCCAAAGACTCGATTGAAGCGGTTTTGAGCTTCCGTTGCTCCAACTTCTGGAACGGGCGGTTGCTTGCCAATAATCAATTCAACTTCAGGGATCACATCAATGATGATTTGTCCGTTACTTCCCAAAGCTGTTAGAAGACTAGATCGCCACTGTTGCAAATGCTCGTCGGGTTCACCCAGCAGTTGTTGCACCAATTTTTGTAGGGCATGGGCAATCGCACTGTAGGGAATATTGCGCCCAAATTGATCGAATTTACCAGAGATGAAATAGCCGCGCTTTTGAGTGATTGGTTTATAGATTTCCTGCACTAACGCTGATTTGCCAATTCCAGCATAGCCAGACACCAACATCATTTCGACATTGAATTTTGTTTCTGTATTGTTGGGTAAAGCAGCGACGCCATTGTACTCTGGATATCCTACGCGACTGAAAGCCGATAATAACAGTGCAACTTCCTGCTCTCTTCCATATAGTTTTTGGGGAATTTGAAACTGCTCCGAAACGTCTTGAAGCGCCAGTTGAATGGTGTCAATTTGACCTATTTCTGTGAACTGACGAAGACAGATTTCTAAATCGGCTTTGATTCCCCAAGCACTCTGATAACGCTCTTCAGCATTTTTTGCCATCAGTTTCAAAATAATATCTGAAACGGTTTTGGGAATCGTTACCTTCAGTTCGTGAGGTGGAATAGGCTGTTTGGCAATATGACAATGGACTAGCTCAAGGGTGTCTGTTGTGGGAAACGGCAGATGTCCAGTTAAAAGCTCGTAGAACGTCACACCGAGCGAGTAAAAGTCCGTGCGGTAATCGAGGAAACGGTTCATACGCCCGGTTTGCTCAGGAGAGAGGTAGGCGAGGGTTCCTTCTAGAACATGAGGGCTTTTGAACGTTGGATTCGTGCGATTAAATTGGGTAGCAATTCCGAAATCAATAATTTTAACAACACCAGTATCTGGATTGAAAACAATGTTTCCAGGGTTGATATCCTTATGAATGACATTGGCGGCATGGATTTTGCCCAGAATATCTGTGATGTCGATGGCAAGACGTAGAAACGTCGATAAAGACATGGGGCAGAAGTCTGAGCGTTTGTGTCTCCATTTCTCTAGGGACTCTCCGCCAAAGTCTTCTAAGAAAATAACGAGCGTGCGTTGATATTCCTGCTGGCTGTATGCCTTAACAACTCCTTCCTTTTTGAGGAAACGGGTAATTTTATATTCCTGTCTGTAGCGGGTTAGTTCTTGAGGAGATGGATAATCTTGTTTGAGCATTTTTATGACGAGCGCTCGCTCGTATTGGACACTGATGCCCCGATACACTAGAGAATTGGAACTTTCGTAAATTTTGCTTAGAATAGCAATACCCGGTAGAGCAACCATAGAGCTTCTCTGGATGAGTCCGGTAGGAGATACCTTAAACTATAAAACCTATTTGAGATTTTTAGCGAACACGCTTGAGTAGTTAATTGCATATAGCAGTTGATTACGATTGTTCAGGTGAACGATCCAAAAGCTCTTTTTTTTGGGGATTCAGTTTAACTCCTATGGATCGCTGCATTGCGGTCGGGGTCTAGCATCAGTTTGCATTCAGGATAGCAATGGATTCTATAGAAATCTTAAATATTAAGATTTATAGCCGGTAAGATGCTTGCACTCCAAGCTTTTGGGCTAATGAGCATTAACCAATCACAGAAAATTGCTATATCTTTAATTCCTTTAGCTACTTTGACACCACATCCTAAGCCGCTTTGACAAATGCCGTTTGCATTCACGGTATTTGTCATTAATCCAGCATTTTCAGCTTTGATTGGGAGAATTTGTATAAATCGATACCATACAGTATGGTTAATTGAATTTGCTATTTGGGTCTTAGTAATACCTATTGAAATTAAATTAAAGGTAGATGAATTAGAGTGAGAGAAGTGGTTTAGCGCTCCCTCGTGGGGATTGGTGTGACTTTAATTCAAGTGCACGAAATGTTTGGAATATCTAACCGAGCAGTAATCTCTAGCCAAAGCCCTAAGCACCAAAAAACAATTGGAAGTGCTTTACCGGCTGAAACAGGACAATGCATTGAGTAGTAGCGCTATTGCTAAGGGGAGTGGCCAACATCGAAATACCCTGCACAAGACAGCTCACATTGACCGGCTGCTATACTCTCGACGTCGAGGTCGGATTGAAGTGACTAATGAACTGTCTGTTGTGATGTAAGTCGGCACTAAAGGTGGAGAGCTTGCGGAACTCGATAATCAAGCAAGCCTTTCCTAACCTGTGAAAATTTCACAACTTAGATCACCGACAACTCGCCTCACTGCCGGCTTTACCTTTGATTGGTGGTCAGTAGTGAAATTCCCTGTGCCGGCAAGTATCATCAACCAGTGGAACCTAAGCAACTAAACTTGTCTAAAGACGCCGGCAAGTAGTAGCAATGCAATAATTAGCTGATATTTCATCGAAATCCTCTTCTGGTAGTGCTACACAAGTAATGATGCATTGTAGTGATGGATGAAATACCAGATTGCACCAATGTGATTTTCCAACGATTTGGAAAAGGACAAGGTCTTTCGGACTAATCGAGATACACGTTGTCTCAATGTATTGTTGAAGCGCTCGATTTTGTTGGTTTTTCCGGTTTCTTTGCCGACAGCTCGATGTCGTTTACTCGGCAGAACTGCCCCATACGCTGCCCAAAAGTCGGAATAAGTGACTGCACATTGCCGATAGACAGGAGGCAATGATTGCCATAATTTGCGGGCTGCGCCTTCATCGCGTGCAGCAATGTAAACCCCCACAATCTCACGGGTGTCTGCTTCAAGCGCTAACCAGACCCATTGCTTATTACCTCGGTTGTCCACAAATGACCATAACTCATCGCATTGAATCATTAGCCTCCCCTTTTTTTAGGTGTCACCTGCACGCTTCGAGGCACGGGGGCATATTTCTCATTGACATAGGTTTGCAACCATTGTTCTGAAACCTGAAGAACACGGGCAATGCCAGCAAGAGAAATACGTTCTAGCAGCAAGCGATCAATCACTTCCCGTGTCGCTTGGTCAATCACTTTTTTAGTTGGTTGTTCAACAAACTGCCGTCCGCAGTCCTGGCATTTGAACCGTTGTTTACCGTTGTGGATGTGACCATTTTTGACCGTTTGGCAAGAAGCACAAATAGGGCAAACAGGCATAGGAGAAAAACAGCAAGAGAATTTACTTCTCCATCATTACATCTTGGACACTACCCCTCTTCTTAATGCTGCTGTACTCCAGCATTCCCAATTCAATTAGACTGTGACCAACCTCTATGAAAAAAGCGAAGGATAAATGGAACAAGCAACTTTTGCAGCCGGCTGTTTCTAGGGCGTTGAAAATGCTTTTCGTCAAGTTAAAGGCGTCACCTCCACTACAGCCGGTTATACACAGGTCGTTTGAAAAAGTTAGGGTCGTAGTAGTCAATCATCTTATTTCCTCCTGTCTTTAGTTTCAAGTCTGAATTAGCGCTCACTTGCGAGATTGGTGAGTAAAAGTTTAAATTTGAATGTCCTGCCATGCTTCAGTAGCCAAAACATCACCTTGATTTACGAGCTGCAACAGTGCATCTCTAGCTGCGTTGTAAAGATATATCGAAGACTTTAAGCGACTGTTGTGGTAGTACGTTATCTGTTGAGTTAAAAATTTTATCGCTTCAACATTTCCCACACCCAGATTGCCTATTTGTCTCAGGAATGCTGCCCCACTTGCCCATTCATCAGCATCAGCCCAGTTATACCAATGTTGATAAGCTTGAATCAACTGTGATACATCTGTTTGCTGAGCTGCCCATTGAATTTTGTTGTTTTCGCCTTCAGGATCACTGATTGCTGCCATTCTAGAATCTCCTCATTAAAAAGCAGTCTAGGAATCATAATGTTATAATATTCGTGTCATAAAATTGGTGGTCATTAGGTTCTAAGATTCTGGAAATGTTCTTAAGTTCTACGTCCGAAACTCAATAAGTCCCATCATATTGCTATCCTTTGTTGTGTAGCGTTGGTACTCATGAATAGATGCTGGCAAGATTGGGCGCATCGCACGTAGCCATTAAACCGACAAACCCGATGGCAGAGTGATTTATGCCGGCTATATCGGCTGGAGTTATAAGGCTGGCTTGAATCAGACGCTCTCGCCACTGAAAAGAAAATTGAGGTAAAGTGGATAGGGTGAAAAGCAGACTGAAACTTAAAGGTTAAACGTTCAAGCACTACCTTGCTCTTATTAAGAGCTAAAGGCAATCTAGCAGATACTTAAAAACCAAAGCACAGCATTTTTTACAATTTTAAAAGCGTGGTTAAATTTGATGATTAGTGTTATACTGCTTAGCAGTAGGGACAAGCTTATAAGTTTCAGCTAACGCTGCACCAAAAGAAGCAAGCACTACTATTCAAACTTATCACTCATAACTTTCTCTATAGTTTCGACACACACCTGGTCTGGCGAGTGCTTGATTTATTCAACGCTTAACAACCAATAATTAAATAAAATGGCAACCTTTACAAGGAGTTCTCCCGAACTCCTTTTTTTTTGTCTATTTTTACGTCGAATTCAATTGAAAGTTTGTTCACCGAATCAGAAAAGAGATTCTGACATGGCTAAACCCAAACATAAAAGTATGCGAAATCAGCCAGAGATGTACGACGAAACCAAACAACCGTTCACCCTTAGTCTTACCCCAACAGCCGTCAACAGACTGGATTCTTATGCCAAAATACACGGGATTTCTCGCTCAGAAGTTGTTGAGCAATTTGCTAGAAGACTGGAGCATTTACCAGCTCAACTACCAACCCAAAGTAACCATTAGTCGGAAGCCCAATATTTTTGACAAGCTAGCCCTTTATTAGTCTTACTGATTGCACTATGAATCTTTTTCTGTCCAAAGCTACACGACTGCATTTTGACTGTCAAATACAAAATCCAGAAGCCGCTGCCTTACAAGCAATAGCTACTCAGCAAGAGCTAATTTTCAGTAGTTTTAACCAGACCCGTGGTTGGAATCTGGGATTAATTTTCTATTTTGCTCAGCGTAGTAAAAGATTAGCTCATACGCATAAATCAAATTTTCCTGAGATTATAAGTAGCTGGAAGCTTATTTATAAAATAATCAGAATTATGAGGAGAAAAGCATTGTTCCATAAGGCTTGTAGCCGATTAAAACTAATAGTAAAAACGCCAGTAAACTCAGTCTGTTATTTGACTCTAGGTCGTCACCTCCAATACTGTTACTGTGCAGCTAATTGCGGCTGCTCCTGTCGGCGTTCAAGCTCCTGAATGTGACTGGACAGAAAACGAATAACCCAACAGAGGATGGTAAACATTCGCCAGATCGCTATCCGCCGCGATCGCCATTATGCAGTGCTTCATCGAGTCAAAAAGCAGAGCGCAACGGAAGGTTGTCGTTCTGTACTCATTTGTTGATTGGATTCCATGTAGCGATAGGCTTCGACGATTTGCTCAAACAGGAACGTGCGTTCAACAACAGGTTTAAATTGTTTATCTTGAATTCCTGTCTAGATTTACTGTAATCCCCGCTCTAACCGTTTTGGATTACCTAAGCTGAACCAGATTTTCTTTAGTCAAAGTGTGATTGATGGAAACAGCAGCGAGCGTCCCACTCGCGACTGCTACGGCGATCTGTGAATAAGGGCTAGACACATCGCCCACCGCATAGAGTCCAGGAATCGAGGTTTGCTTACTATCATCCACTTGTACAATGTCATCGCTGCCAAGTTTACAACCTAACTTTGCGGCTAGAGGGCTGTGCTGATACGATCGAGGGCGCAGCAATATACCGCGACGCGGTAGCACCTCATTGTTCGTAAAGACGATCCCTGTTAGTTTGTCGTCTTGATATTCGAGTCGAGCAATTTTTTCTTCGCGTAGCTGAACCCCCCAATTTGATAATTGCTGTCGTTGCTCATGAGTTAATTCGGCAGAACCATCTGAACACAACACTAAATCGCGGCTCCAGCCGGTCAGCTTGAATGTCATTTCAAGTCCTACCTCACCTCTGCCATAAATCGCTAAAGGTTGATCTCGCACTTCCCAACCATGACAGTAAGGACAGTGGAAAATGCTGCTACCCCAGAGTTTTGCGAATCCATCAATTGCCGGAAGTGAATCTTTCATACCCGTGGCTAACAGTAGTTTGCGACCGACAAATTGGTTGCCATCACTCAGGGTCACTTGAAAGCGATCGCCCAATTTTTGAGCATCGACCACTTCACCCACTTGAATTTCAACATCCTCATACGGTTGCAATTGCTCTCGTCCAATTTGCAGCAGTTGTGCAGGTGAAATTCCATCTCTAGACAAGAAACCATGAGCAGCATGAGCAAATTGATTGCGTGGCTTTCCAGCATCGCAGACCAAGACCCGTTTGCAGGCTCGTCCGAGCATCAAGGCAGCAGTCAAACCTGCTGGGCCGCCACCGACGATAATCACATCAAAAACATCAGTCCCTGAGTTAACGTTCATACCCTGTTCTAATGTTGTTGGCATTAAGTTAGCAGTAAGAAAAAATTGAAACCTATCATCGAGTGGGTTAGGCGATCGCAACCGCAGGAAGCCAACGCTACAGAAGTCAATCAGCGTGGAACCGATGGTCATGCCATGTTCAGTTGCGACACCATAACAACAGGGTTTTTAGCCTGAAATACCCCCCAGCATGGCAATCAATCCGCAGGCAGCAACTACTGTGAGCGCGCCCCACTTAAACGGCGGGTTTCTATCTAGCCAATCCGTGAAGCTGGGTACACTCAACTTGCCAAAGTCGCCCTCTACAGTGTCGTAACCAGAGATTGGGGCATATAGGTTATCCGGTGCATCTGCCGATTTTGGCTCACCTGTCAGTTGAGCGGTAAAGCCAACCTGGAGAAATAAGCGATCAATAATTGACGGGGCAATGCGTTGCAGCATCTCTAATACTCGCCCCATATCACCCACAACAAAGTCACGGGTAGGATGTTCAGCGACATATAAAATGGCATCGGCAACGGTGCTGGGTTTGTTGTAAGGCGGTAATCCAGCCGGCGCTACTCCCAACTTCGTCCGAATTTTGTTGAAAATGGGGGTATTTGTGATGGCGGGCATCACATTAGTGACGCTGATCGGCTGTTTCTGGTACTGCAATTCAATTCTCATGGAATCTAAAAAGCCTGCTACGCCGTGCTTGGAAGCTGCATAGGGACTTTGTAATGGAAACGGAACTCTTGCTGCTAATGAGGAAACATGAATGAGTGCGCCACCTCCCTCTTTTTTGAGGTGCGGTAGAGCCACCATTGCGCCATAGGCCTGTCCATTCAGGTTGACATCAATGACTCTTCTAAATTCCTCCGGTGTGATTTGGTCAAACGGTGCAACGATGCTGGTTCCAGATAGATGTACCCAGGTATCGAGTCGTCCGTAAGTGGCAATGGTCTGATCGGCGATCGCTTTCACCTGTTCAAATTCGCTGACATCGGCAATGACAGCGATCGCTTCTCCACCCAACTGTTTAATCTCCTCCACCAACGTTGCCAACCCAGACTCGCTACGAGCAGCAACAACAACCTTTGCGCCTCTTTTGGCAAACCGCAGGGCTGTCTCTCTGCCAATTCCACTAGAAGCGCCAACGATGGCGACTACTTGCTGACTGATAGGCTTTAATTTCATGGGTTCTACTCCTAAAATTGAATTCCTTTGAATACAGTCCACAATGCTTGCGGCGAATAATTGCCAATGCTTAAACCGGGGTTCATCCCTCTGAGAAAGATGTCTCACAGCAACGTCTAGTGTCAGTCCTTGAGGAACGATAGAAGGTCGTTGGTGAGTTGTTCCTTGTGCGTATCTGTAAAACCGTGGGGTGCGCCTGGATACACTTTTAGGATGGAATGCTTCACTCCGACTGTCGCTAGCGAGAGGATTAGTTGTTGGCAGTTTCAGGGTTTTCGTCAACGCATTTGGCGGAAACTGCTCCACGCCTCCTCGACGAGATAGTAGCCGTGATTTTGATTGTCTCGATCAGCTCGCTGTGAATCCACCATCTACGACCAGAGGTTGGCCAGTAATGTAGCTGGCAGCATCAGAGCAGAGAAAAACCACGGCTTGAGCGATTTCTTCTGCCTGACCCATGCGTCCCATTGGCACCATAGACGCTAAACCATCTGCCGTGCTGCCCAACTTGTCAGTGAAGCGATCCGTCATCTCAGTCGCAATCAAGCCAGGATTAATCGCATTGATCCGAATACCGTGTTTGGCATAGTCGAGCGCTGCCCCTCGTGTCAGCCCCATGACCGTATGTTTACTCGCGCTGTAAATAGATACCCCTGGAAAGGAAACTAAACCTCCGACTGAGGAGTTGTTGACAATCACTCCAGAGCCTTGAGACAGCATTTGCTGAATCTCATGTTTCATACAAAGAAAGAGTCCCCGCACATTGATTGCCATGAGTTTGTCAAAGTCTTCGATCAATTGTTCATGCAGGGGTTTTGGAGGTAGATCAATCCCTGCATTATTGAAGGCACAATCGAGACGTCCGTAAGTGTCAATTGTCTTCTGCACTAATGCTTTGACTTCTTCCTCACTCGATACATCTGAACGTACAAATAAACATTCAGCGCCAGCATGACGAATCATTGCAGCGGTTGCCTCTCCTTCTGTGTCGCGTCTGCCTGAAAAAACAACTTTTGCACCTGCGGTTCCTAGTGCAAGAGCAGTCGCTTTACCAATTCCTGACGTGGCTCCAGTGACTAAAGCGACTTTGTTCTCAAGTGTGATCATTCTTACCTCTGCTTTAAAGTTGATACGAGTGCAGATTAAACATTCCAGTTTCTCGTGACGCTCGCTGAATCTCTTTGTTGAATACAATCCCCAATGCTTGCGGCGAATAATTGCTAATGCTTACACCGGGGTTCATCCCTCTGAGAAAGATGTCTCACAGCAACGTCTAGTGTCAGTCCTTGAGGAACGATAGAAGATCGTTGTTGAGTTGTTCCTTGTGCGTATCGGTTAAACCGTGGGGTGCGCCTGGATAGATTTTCAGAGTGACATTCTTCACCAGTTTGGCGGCGGCTAGAGCAGCGGCACTGATTGGCACGATCTGATCATCATCGCCATGAATGATCAGCGTTGGTACGTCGAACTTTTTGAGATCACCAGTGAAATCTGTTTCAGAAAATGCCTTGATGCAGTCGAATGCGTTCTTGTGTCCTGCCTGCATTCCTTGGAACCAGAACCAGTCAATCATGCCGGGGGAGACGTTGGCACCCGGACGGTTGAAGCCGAATAAGGGGCCGCTAGCGAGATCCTTATAGAGTTGTGATCGGTCAGTCAATGAGCCAGCGCGAAGCCCATCGAATACCTCGATCGGCAGTCCGTCAGGATTATTCTCTGTCTTCAGCATCAGCGGCGGAACAGCGGAGATCAGTGCGGCTTTTGCAACTCGCGCTGTGCCGTGGCGATCGATGTAGCGGGCAACCTCACCGCCGCCTGTAGAGAAACCAATTAAGGTAGCTCCGCTCAGGTCTAGCGTTTCCATCAGCGTCGCGAGGTCGTCGGCATAGGTATCCATCTCGTTTCCGTTCCAGGGTTGGCTCGATCGCCCGTGTCCCCGACGATCGTGAGCGATTGCCCGAAATCCGTGGTCTGCTAGAAACAGCATTTGAGCTTCCCAACTATCAGAATTCAAAGGCCAACCGTGGCTGAAGACAACGGGTTGCCCTGTACCCCAATCTTTGTAGTAAATCTGTGTGCCATCTTGCGTTGTGATTGTGCTCATGGAATTCCTCCTGAATCGCTATGGGTTAGGTTCAAGGCGAACAAAGGCGCTGACTCGACATTTACCTCGTTGTTCTCATTCTTCAAGAGACATTCCATTTACACCACGCAAGTTCTTTGAGTTAAGCTGCAACTTATAGTGAAGCTTAGTATTTTTCAGGAAGAAGACCCTGATTCAGTGGCTGTCTCTTATATTTAGTGGTTTTAAAGAATCATCGACCCGACATCGGATGCGCTTCTGGTTGGTTGTGCCAGCCGTGGTCGCGCAAATAAGATTCAAAGTCCGTCGGTGCAGGAAAATCACGTTTCAACTGTGCTAAATCCGCTGCGTAGCCGACGTTCTCAAACCAGCGATACATGATGGTCAATTCCTCTCCAATTTGCTGCTCAAACGCTTCAAACGGAATTTGTTGGTATTCGACGGTTTTTCCTAAAACACGGCTGAACGCAGCAGCGATTTCCGGCATGGTCATGTCCACACTGGCAAGTTCAATTTCGCGGTTCATGAAGTCTGCGGGGTGATCGAATACATCAGCGACCATCTCCCCGTAATCTTCTTCAGAAAGCTGCTGCAACTTCGTCTCAGGACTCAATGGCTGAAAGAGCGTTCCGGTCTCAACCATCGGGCGCATCATGTTGTAGTTGTAGAAAAAGAAAACGGGTCGCAGGATTGTGTAGGGCAACTCGCTCGCTCGGATGTATTCTTCGACTTGAAACTTGCTGTCGAAATGCGGAATACCCGTGTTGCGTTCGGCGCTACCCACCGAACTGTAGACCAAGTGCTGGATGCCCGCCAATGAAGCCGCGTCTGCAACCGCTTTGCCCTGACGGATTTCGGTGTCTAATCCATCTTGAAAGATCTGTAGCGAAAAAACACCGTAGGCACCTTGCAAAGCGCGATCGAGGGAAGCGCGATCGTTGAGATCTCCGACTACGAGTTCTGCGCCGGCTTGTTGGAGGGCAAGAGATGCAGGCTTGTTTGGGTCACGCACCAAGGCGCGAACCTTGAAATTGCCGCGTTGCAAAAGATGACGGGCGATCGCGCTTCCCTGATTGCCTGTAGCGCCGGTGACTAAGATAAGTTGTTCTGCGTTGATTGACTGTGGCATGGGATTCCTCCTGAATTGGTATGGTTTGGGTTCAAGGCGCTGATTCAACATTTACCTTGTTGTTCTCATTCTTCAACAGGTATTTCATTTAGACCACGCAAGTTCATTGAGTTAAGCTGCAACTTATGGTAAAGCGTGGTATTTTTCAGGAAAAAAGGCACTGATTCATTGGTTTGTAATTCCCACAAAAGGATGCAGTCTGTTATAAAAAAGATTCGCTTTGCCCTTTTCCTCAACCCCCACTGCACCGGAAAACTTCGAGTTACTCCTTTCAGGGGTGGATAAAATTTATCGAAGCCGCTCCAATCGCGCCTGGTGCAAAGAGAAAAGAGAGAGGAATTAGACTCCGTGGACTTCCCTAGGGAAGTCCGCCAGTAACTGTCAGTCAGGAAAAGAAATACAAGCGGTAGAAGATGGGAGAGTTCTCATTACAGAGCGAGCGCAGAAGTTTTTGGTCTACTGACATTAGTTCAGTCGAGTCGGGTAAGAGGGAATATCTTAATGAGCACGCCATGTTAACTGTTGGCAATCGTAACGGCTCGATTCACATGCGTGTCCGTGGTCAACTGCTCTATGACGAACGCGGCCAGATCGGCGCGGGTTACCTGCCGGCCCTTCTCTACACCTGCGAGCACGCGCACAGAGCCGACAGCTGGCTGGTCATTCAACACGGCGGGGCGAACTAGCACATAGGAGATTCCTGCCTGTGCGATCTCCCGTTCCATGCCGGCCTTATCCGCTGTAGATCCGCGCAGGAATGTGGGCAGCAGCAGCAGCCGGAACAGTAGTGTTGCTTGCGCCGTGCTGTCCCCTACACCCAGAGCCGAGATCGCGATGATCCGGCTTATGCCGTGCTTCTTTGCGGCTGCGACGACGGCGCGGGCAACCCGTTGTTCGCTTTCCGTCTTCCGCCACGGCGTCTTGCCGCCGACTGTATCGATCACAGCGTCCTGGCCGGCTGTCGCGTGGGACATCGTCACTGGGTCGCTTGCATCCCCAGTGAGAACGCGAACGTTAGGCGGGGCATTGTATTGAGCACTATCACGGATGAAGGCCGTCACACTGTGGCCGGCGGCAACCGCCTGCTCCACCACCTGTCTTCCCGTCTTGCCCGCCGCTCCGATCACTAAGACATTCATCATGGTACCTATTTGGGGTGTATTGCAAAACTAGGTCATTCTCGAAAAGTCAGCCAGTGCGACCGCAAAGCCGCCAGCAACTGTAACTAGTAATGAGGAATTGCAGAATAAACTCAAGAATCAGAAAGCATTTAGTTGTACAAATCAAACGTACTGCCTTCTTATATCTTCTGATCTATAAAGTTTTGAAGTGCTTGCAGGTTGAGTAACTAAGCTAACTTCTCCCTGTGCAGTTTTATTCACAAAGTAGGTGATTTCTCGATACATCAATCTATAAGCTACTAGTTGTACAGGAACTTCACTCTGCTTTGTATTCAGATCAATACAATAGGGAACCCCACGGTAAATCAAATTATAAGTGGAACTAGAGTCACGAACTTGCTTAAAGGGCTGTCTTCTGTTTTGGCTTTTAAGCTTTGAGGGGTCGTATTCGTAGCTAACACCGCGATAGTAAAGTTTCATGGTTTTACCTTTTGAATCAATGTAAGGGGTTGGGTTCAAGGCGAACGAAGGCGCTGACTCGACATTTACCTTGTTGTTCTCATTCTTCAACAGGCATTCCATTTAGACCACGCAAGTTCTTTGAGTTAAGCTGTAACTTATGGTGAAGCGTGGTATTTTTCAGGAAAAAGACCCTGATTCAGTGGTTTGCGATTCGCACAAAAGGATGCAGCCCGTTATAAAAAGATTCGCTTTGCCCTTTTCCTCAACCGCCCACCCTACCGGGAAACTTTGAGTTACCCTTTCAGCGGCGGATAAAATTTATTGAACCCGCTCCAATCGCGCCTGGTGTAAAGAGAAAAGAGAGAGGAATTAGACTCAGTGTAATTCCCTTGGAAAGACCGGCAGTAACTGTCAGTCACGAAAAAAAATACAAGCAGTAGACGATGAGAGAGTTCCCATCACCGAGCGATATCTTCTCTACGAGAGGCTCCGCCAACGGTGAGCTTCGCTAACGCAGAAGTTTTCGGTCTACTGAGATTAACCCTATTTTTCAAACGGTCGATGGCTCAAGAACACACGCTTCGAGCAGTCTGAGCACCTCTATCTCCGTGTTGTGGCTCGCGAACTCCAGCGCAAGCTCCTTCGCCCGCTCACTATAGACAGGGTTGTCGAGAACTTTTCTCGCCGCTGCACGTAAGTCCTCTGCCGTTGCCTGATTGGTTCTCAGGTCGATTCCGACACCAGCCCACTGCACATGCGCTGACACCTCCTCCTTGTCCTCCGTCATCCCTGCCGAGACTATTGGAATCCCATGCGCGAGCGCCAGATTTACCGTGCCATATCCTCCGTTCGTGAGCAGCAGATCCACACTCGGCAGAATCAATTCGTAAGGCAGAAATGACGCGACATGGGCATTTGCCGGAATCTCGGTAAGAATCGACTCGATTGGTTGTCCGCCCGTGGTTGCCAGAACGATCACGTCCTCTTCCTTGGCGAGGCCAGTCAACGTTGGACCAATGAGTTGCCCGAGGTTGCGGTTCGTGAGCGTTCCCTGAGTCACAAGAACCAGGCGCTTTGTCCGATCAAGTTCATGCCACCACGTTGGCAGCGCAGGCTGTCCTGGGGGCATCGGTAGAAGACCTATATAGTGTACATGCGACGAGGATGACGAATCATCCGAATACTGGAAACTTTCGATTCCGTGTTGCAGATAAAGATCGGGCAGCACAGACATGCTCTCTAGGGGGGAACACGGTAGCGGACCGCAGCCAAGTTCGGCTAGGGCCTTATCTACCCCAGCCTGGGCTGGCTTATGAAACACACGCTCTCGTCTCTCACGTTCTGCAAGCTGCTCTTTCTCCGACATGCCCAGTTGTGGTGGACTGTTCTTCGCACTGAACAGATTCAGCAGCGAAATGCCTAGATGCACAATCGTGGGACGTTCCTCGCGTGATCCCAGGAGCATCGGCAGCGTACCGAAGAACGTCGCATCTGTCAGAATGACATCCGCAGGAAAGTCTTGCAGAGCCTGCTTGAGTCCTGCTGCCTGCCCGCCGATCTTTTTCGCAAAGAAATATTCGATATCGAAGGCTGCCATCTCCAGTCCTGGATTTGGATTCTTCGCCTGCTTCAGCTCCAAGTAGAGAGCCATCGCATCGGTGAAGTTGCTGGTTTCCTGAGGTTCCGGAGTAAACGGCACCCCTGCCGCCTCCACCATCGACCTCAACTCAGGTGCCGTCTGTACAACTACCTCGTGATTGTGTTTTATAAGAATTTTGGCAACTGCTAGCAGTGGATTCAAATGGCCTAGGGCGGCTGTTGATGCAATTAATACTTTCATTGGAAATCCTTTAGTATGGTTCGGTCACATCTTCAAGCGATTGCTTTACTCATGGATTCTTGCAAGACCGGCTTCCGGATTTGGGCTTCCAGATACCGCCCTATTTGTTTTCTTGATGGTTGATTGGCCGCCAAGGTAGTTAACCTAGCTTTCAATATTCTTCAACAGACATTCCATTTAGACCACGCAAGTTCCTTGAGTTAAGCTGCAACTTATCGTGAAGCGTGGTATTCTTCAGGAAAAAAGACCCTGATTCAGTGGTTTGCAATTCGCAAAAAAGGATGCAGCCCCTTATAAAAAAAACTCGCTTTGTCTTACCACTAGAGAAGGGCATTAGCCAGCGAAATTTATGTGATCGCTTCCGGATCAGTCTAGCCGCTGCTGGGGCAAGGTCTAAGCGAAAAAACTTGAACACTGTAGCGCTTCTTGAACAAAATACAGGTTGGAAGTCCGCTGGCTAACTCTGGTATCCACCTCAATAATTAGGCTCTTTATTAGCCTAAGGATTCTTTAATAGAGGTGCGATTGCACCTCACCTACCACACTCGAAAAAGTCCATAGCCAATCTAACCTAACTAGCTAGGTTTCTCTGAGACTTTAACGACCAGTTTTCCCTTCTTGTTACCGTCGAAAAGTTTTAGGATTGCTTTCGGTGCATTTTCCAAGCCCTCGATAACCTCCAGAGCATATTTAATTTTTCCCTGACTGAGCCACTGTCCAAGGTCGCTTATTGCTTCAGGCCATCGGGGAATATAATCGAGGATAATAAACCCCTGCACACGAACACGCTTTATTAGAATTTGGCTGTAATTATAAGGGCCGGGAACAGGCTCTGTTGCATTATAAGTTGAGATTAAACCGCATAGAGGAATACGTGCATACAGATTAATTGTCAGCACGGCATCAAGAATAGAACCACCAACATTATCGAATATCGAAATAAACATCAATCCCATCGGGACAGGCTTGAGCGATCTCGCTTTCCAAGTCAACGGTTTTATAGTTAATCGCTGCATCAAACCCAAGTTCTTCAACAAGCCAGCGGCATTTCTCATCAGAGCCAGTTATACCCACCACACGACAGCCTTTAATCTTGGCAATTTGTCCAACAATAGAGCCAACTGCTCCTGCTGCTGCTGATACGACCACAGTTTCTCCTTCTTTAGCCTGTCCAATATCCAAAAGCCCAAAATAAGCCGTGTACCCCGTAAGTCCTAGGGGTCCCATAAATGCGGTGAGCGAACAGGGCAAAGGGTCAGGTAGTCGCGTGAGAGAAAAGCCACTGTTCCCTTCAGCGATTGCATAATCTTGCCAACCCAACAGACCCGAAACCAAATCTCCCTGTTTAAAGTTTGGATTCTTAGACTCTTTAACCACACCGATAATAGCGCCGCGCATGACTTCCCCGATTTCAACGGGAGGCATATACTGCTCCATGTCGCTCATCCAAATGCGATTGGTCGGGTCTAGCGAAAGATAGATAGTCCGTACCAATATCTCACCTTCTTGAGGATTGCGGATTAGTTCTTCCCGATACTCAAAATCGCTTTCTTTGATGTCACCAACAGGACGAGATGCCAAGCGTAACTGCCGATTTATTCCTGTTTTTATAGCTTTATCCTTGAGTAGCCCTATTTATAAGTAGTTGCATAGCCTCACCAGTTTTTTTCAAACACGGTAGCCCAACATTCGGAAGTACAGTCCCTGTCGAGCAAGGAGCTCGGTATGGGTGCCGTCTTCGACGATCTCGCCCCCCTGCATCACAAAAATTCGATCGCAGTCTACGGCGGTTTCGAGCCGGTGCGTGACCAAGATGATGGTTCTCAACCGGCGTAGACGCTGGAGAGTCTCTATAACCCACTGCTCGTGTTTCAAGTCGAGCGCGTTCGTGGGTTCGTCGAGGATGAGGATAGGAGCCTTAGTGACGATCGCCCGTGCGATTGCTAGGCGCTGCCGCTGCCCGCCCGAAAGGTTTTGACCGCCCTCAGCGATCAAGGTATCATACTGCTCTGGCAAGGTTTCGATGAACTCAGCCGCCCCAGATTCGACTGCCGCCTCCCGAATCTTGTGGAACAAAGCGTCCGGGCGACCGTAGGCGATATTCTCTGCGATCGTTCCAGGGAAGAGTGGGCTACCCTGCGAGACGAGCGCCATGTGTTTGCGAACGTCAAAGACCTTAAGGGTGCGAAGGTCAACCCCGTCGAGGAGGACGCTCCCCTGTGTCGGGTCGTAGAAGCGCGGCAAAAGATTAAGCAGCGTACTCTTTCCTGTCCCGCTAGGACCCAAAAACGCCACCATCTGACCCGGCTCGATACTAGCAGTGATGTTGTGTAAGACGGGTTGCCCAGAGTTGTACTCGAAGCTCACACCGGCAAGAGTTAGTGTGCGGGGATGGACGGGAAGCGACCGCGCGTCAGGCTCGTCCGCAATCGCAGGCGGCTCGTCCATGACCGTAAAGACGCGATCACATGAGGCTACGAACGTCTGGATCTTCGTAGTGAACCCCAACACCCAACCGATCGGGTCCCAGAACTGATTGAGGTACGCCAGGAATACGATCAGATCGCCAAGGGTCAGGCCGTTCGGCACCGGACGAAAAAACTGGTCGCGATAGACCAGGTATCCGCCGTAGCCAAAGATTACCCCGCTTCCCAGGGCGAAGACTACCTGAACCGCGAGCGGATAGAGGTTCTCTTGCCAATGGAGTCGCATGGCGGCACCGACGCTGCGATCAACCACCCGTGCAAAGCGCCGTGACTCCGTCGCTTCTCGACCGAAAGACTGAATCAGTCCAATCAACTCTATCGCTTGTTGCATGGTTGAGGTCATCACCGCATCGGTCTGCTTCGACTCGAACGCTCGACGCCTAATCCTTCCCTCAAAGTACCAATTTGCGAGTAACAGAAGCGGCGTGAACGAAAGTGCGAATACGGTGAGAAGGACATGGCGCGACAGCATGATCCAGATCATCGCCGTCAGCGTGACTGATGCCGCAGTGGAGCCGATGAGCGTATCGATCACCCCCCAAGGGCCGAGGCTGTCGTAGCTCAACCGATAGATAGCGTCGCCCTGCGAGCGGGAGCCGTGCCAGCCAAGACTAAGCGCCTGCATTTTGTCGTAAAGTTCAGTACGAACCCGCAAGGTTCCGTTGTACTGAATGCGATAGTTCAACATCTTACGGAGCATTATGACAGTATCGCTCAGTATCCTGATGAGCATCGCGACGAGCGCCATTCCGAAAATTTGGTTCAGCTTGCCTTCACCGAACGGGGCAAGAAACAGCCTATGAATCCAGTTGGGGTTTGGGGTTGGTGAGAGAACCGTATCAACTAGAATTGCCATAGGCCAGGCGTTGAGAAGGTTCAGAGCCACCGATGCCCCGATCAGAACCAACAGCGCGATGATCAGCCATAAGTCCCTACGGAAGTAGGAGATTGATCGGAGGACGATCCGCACCAACCAATGTTGGTTTATTGACCGCATCCCCAGTTTTGCTGAAATTTTCTGGCTCTTCAAAAGTGCTTTGAGTGGAGAAGACATGGATGTGCTGGAGACTATTCGACTGGTGCAAAATCTAAGTTTAGATAAAGGGACGCTATTACTGTTATCCGTTGAACGATCTCGCTTTCCAAGTTTACGGTTTTATAGTTAATCGCTGCACCAAACCCCAGTTCTTCAACAAGCCAGCGGCATTTCTCTTCAGAGCCAGTTATACCCACCACACGACAACCTTTCAAAGCAGGGGAGCAGGCGAGAGAATAGATTCAACTTCTCCTAGATCCCTGATTTACAAAAACGAGATGCTCCTCTGCCAGATTACTAGGCAGGGTGAATTGCCAACCCAAATTCTGCCACAGCACAGTACAACATGGATCGGTGGCGATTTTTGAGCATCCGCTTCTAATTCTGCATTAGCGATCACGGCTTCTGTTGAGTATAGAAATCCAGAGTGTTTATTGGCTGAGTGCTTTTAGGGGTAGGGTTGTGCCAGTTTGATAGTAAACGCTGCGATACTTCAGGCTAACTGTTGGTTGCAGCACTGGCGGCTTTTTCAAATTGCGGAATTTCCAATCTAATCCCCGGTACTTTCCACCGACTTCACCTAAAGTGGTTTCAACTTCTGGGGGATTGTATGAGTAAGTCACACCGCGATATTGAAGTTTCATGATTTCACCTTTTGAATAAATGTAATAGGTTGAGTTCAAGGCGAACGAAGGCGCTGACTCGACATTTACTTCGTTGTTCTCATTCTTCACCAGGCATTCCATTTAGACCACGCCAGTTCTTTGAGTTAAGCTGCAACTTATGGTGAAGCGTGGTATCCTTCTGGGAAAAAGCCCTTGATTTAGTGGTTTGCAATTCGCACAAAAGGATGCAGCCCCTTAGGAAAAAGACTCGCTTTACCCTTTAATCCGGTAACTTGCTTATGGATGCCAATGCCAAGAAATCCAAGCACAGTAGAGTTGCCTCTGCACGAGCCAGAGGAGTCATTCTGTCGCCGCATGGATGGCAGCGATTTCAAGTGGCAAAACAGCAGGCAGAATCGGAGGAAATCTGGGGTAAGCGTTTCACCCAGGAAGATCTCAACGAACGCACAGGACTCTCACTCAATACCCTTGGCCGAATTTTTAAGCGTGAACTCGGAGTGGATCGGCAGTCGCTAGAGATCCTTTTTCAAGCATTAGGGCTGGAATTAACGAAGACTGATTATGTATCCCCGATTGCATCAGGGGAATCGTTGGAAAGCCAACGGGCAAATCCGCAGCAGGATTGGGATAACGCGGTTGATGCCTCAATGTTTTACGGTCGTGAAACCGAACTGGCGCAACTGTGGCAGTGGATAGTAGCTCAACGCTGCCGCGTGGTTGGGTTGTTGGGGATCGGGGGCATTGGCAAAAGTACGATTGCCGTTAAAGCAGCGCTACAGACGCAGTCTGAGTTTGAGATTGTGATATGGCGATCGCTGGCCAATGCACCCTCGTTAGATGAACTTCTGACCAGCTTGCTAAAATTTCTGATGCCACTTCAAGGAGACGATCCCATCATTCCGGCAACACTGGATGAAAAGTTGTCAAAGTTGATGCAGTATTTGCGCTCGCAGCGGTGTCTGTTGATTTTAGATAACGCTGAAACCCTTTTGCATAGTGAACAAGTTGGCCAGTGGCGATTCGGCTATGAAGCTTATGGACAATTTTTAAGAACGCTGGGCGAAACGCCCCATCAAAGCTGTTGCTTGTTGACGAGTCGCGAAAAGCCACGGGAAATCGCGTTGATGGAAGGCGAACAGAGCGTAGTGCGCTCGCTGCTTCTGGGTGGACTCACACCCGATGATGGACGCGCCATTTTTCGACAAAAAGGAACATTTACAGGGTCAGATGCCGAGTGGCAAACCCTGATCAATCACTATGGCGGCAATCCTCTGGCGCTGAAGTTGGTGGCAGCCGCCACGCAAGATGTTTTCAACGGCAGCGTTGCAGAGGTTTTAACCTATCTAGAGCAGGGCGTTTTTGTCTTTGAAGACATCCGCGATCTGCTCGATTGCCAATTCAATCGCCTATCGGTAGAGGAACAAAAAATTCTCTACTGGTTTGCTATTCACCGAGAGCCGGTGGCGATCGCAGAGATTCGTCAAAACGTGATTGGTTCAGCCCCACAACGAAGCGTTCCCCAACAAGTAAATTCGCTGTTCCGGCGGTCCCTACTCGAAAAAACAGATGGATTATTTTTCTTGCAGCCTGTGGTCATGGAATATGCCACGGAACGATTGATTCAACAGATCTGTACAGAATTTACAACCCAACAGCTTGATGTATGGCAAAGCCACTCCTTAATTCGGGTGCAGGCGAAAGACTATATCCGAGAGATGCAATTACGATTCATCGTACAGCCTGTAATGGAATGGCTTTTATCGTCTTATCGAAATGTGTCAGAAGTTGAAGATAGAGCAAGGCTGCTCCTGGCACAACAGCGGCAACGGTCAGAATATGGAGCAGGATATGCGGCAGGGAATCTGATCAATCTGCTGGTGCAGCTCAAAGTAGATTTACAGGGTTCCGACTTCTCTGAACTCGTGGTGCGGCAAGCCGACCTGCGGAAGGTTAATTTGGTAGGGGTCAATTTTCAAAATTCTGATTTAGCGACCTCCCTTTTTTCGGAGACATTAGGGGTGCCAACATCGGTTGATATTAGTCCAGATGGCCAAGTTTTTGCTGTGGGCGATATCAACGGTTTTGTGTATTTGTGGAATGTTGCATCCCATCAACTCATTGCGACGTTTGAAGGACATTGTGGTGGGGTTTGGGCGGTCGCATTTAGTCCCGATGGCACAACACTAGCGAGTGGTGGTAATGATGCAACGGTACGATTGTGGAATGTGGAAAGTGGTCAGTGTTTGTGGATTTTGACAGGGCATAAGAGTCGAATTTGGTCTTTAAGCTTTAGCGCTAATCGTCAATGGTTAGCCAGTGGTAGTGATGATGAAACCGCAAGAGTGTGGAATTTACGGGGTGACTGCTTGCACGTTTTGAAAGGACACACCAAAAATGTTTATTCCGTTCACTTCTCACCCAATCATCCAATTTTAGCCAGCGGCAGTAAGGATACCTCGATTCGGATTTGGGATGTTGAGACTGGAAAATGCCTAAATGTGTTGCAAGGGCATTCTTCCGGTGTTCGCTGCGTGCGCTACAGCCCGGATGGTCAACGGTTGGCAAGTGGCGACCTCGATGGCTGCATTCAACTATGGATTCATCTGGTTGATTCTAAAACTCATTCATTTAATCCTGAATTATCGCTGCGCGGGCATACCAATTGGGTTCGGAACATTGTATTTAATCCAGAGGGTGACACTTTAGTAAGCGGCAGTGATGATGGCTCCCTTCGGCTTTGGAATGTGCAAGACGGACACTGTACGAATATTCTGGGCGAGCAGACGGTATCGGCTCTGGCGCTTGCCCTTGCCATCAGTACCGTTCGCGGAGCGTCCCCGGAGGGGTTTGGTCAGGTCTTGATCAGCGCCAACCAAGATCGAACCGTGCGGCTGTGGCAGATGCCGGGTGGGCAAAGCCTCAAAACATTAAGCGGTTATACTTATGGAGAACACTCCTTAAGTTTTAGTCCTGTCACAGGTACGGCAGATGAAGATCAGAATGATTCTGCCTCTGCGGGAACTGGGTCGCCGAATCAACTGCTTGCCAGTAGTAGTAGTCAAACGGAAACGATTCACTTATGGCAATGGCAGGTTGATAGAGAGCCATTAAGTTCGCCTCCCTACAGAACCCTCTACAGAGAAAACAGCCAAAGCCAAATTTCAAATTTAAGCTTTAGCCCGGATGGTCAAACCATTGCCACCAATGGGCAAGGTGGCTCCGTTTTTCTATGGGATGTGCAAACAGGACAGGGCGATCGCTGGATTGCTCACGATGCTCCCGTATTAGCGGTACGTTTTAGCCCCGTTGGGCAAACCCTAGCAACCAGTAGCTATGATCGAACAGTGCGTCTGTGGGATGTGCAAACTCACCAATGCTTACACGTGCTACAAGGTCATCAGAGCAGTATGCGGGCGATCGCCTTTAATCCTCAAGGGCAAATGCTGGCAAGTGGCAGTTATGACCAAACCATTCGGTTATGGGACGTGCAGACAGGGGATTGCCTGCGGGTGCTAGAAGGACACAAAGGCGGGGTTTACACGCTAGCCTTTCATCCAACCGAGCCGATTCTAGCAAGCGGCAGCTTTGACCAAACGATTCGATTGTGGGATGTACAAACTGGAGCCTGTCTAAGGACATTACAAGGGCATACCAGCATCGCGTTTACCATTGCTATTAGCTCTGATGGTCAAACTGTTGCCAGTGGCAGTGATGATCAAACCGTTCGCCTCTGGAATCTGAAGACGGGGGAATGCCTTCATGTGATGGATGGACACGCCAGCTGGATTGCATCGGTTGTCTTCAGCCCCGACGGTCAAATTCTATTGAGCGGGAGCTTTGATCGCACGATTAAAATGTGGGACGTTGCAACAGGACGCTGTATCAAAACGGTGAGGGGCGATCGCCTCTATGAAGGCATGAATATTCAAGGCGCAACAGGGTTGACAACTGCTCAAAAAATAACATTAAAAGCATTAGGAGCAATTTCACGCTAAGTTCTCCCGTGCTTACAACACCTTGCAAAATAATGATCGCCCAGGCACAGCAAAGCTGGTTAGCTTAACTCAATGCTTATCTTGCAGATTTTGAGTGGTGCAATTTGGAAAAGTTTTGCAAACTGAGTTCATGTCGCAAGAGCTTACGCATAAGCTATTTAGGAGAAAAGCCATGAACGAAACAATTTCTGTCAATGCCCAAGCTACATTAGTTCAGCAAGGTAAGGGTTCCACATATTTAGTGCTGGGTGACTTATACACCTTTCTCGCTGTGGGAGAAGATACGGGCGGAACCTATTCGTTATACGAGATAGTGATGCAACCCCAAAGCATTACGCCACCCCACAGTCACGACCAAGCGGCTGAATCCCACTATATTCTTGAGGGTGAGGTTGAGTACCAGTTTAACGAACAAACTACTGTCGCAACTCAAGGAACCTACCTCTCCTTTCCTAAAGGTTTGCGCCACGGTTTCAAGAACGTCGGGTCAAAGCCTGCTAAAGTGTTGGTGATAGCTACACCTTCTGGACCTGAGCAGTTTTTTGCAGAAGTAGGTCAGCTAGTGAACGTGCCAATGAACCCTGAACAAGAGCGCAATCAAAATCGCCCCCCTAGTCCCGCCGACATCGAAAAAGCTGTTGAAATCGCTTCAACGAACTATGGGATAAAATTTTCCCTATCCTGATTGCCTGAAAGCATCGAGCCAGAGGAATTCTTAGCTTGCCCTGCGCCATCGCAAATACTGCATTAATAAGACAAGCTTTTCGTCAAGCGTAGCGGGGATAATCGGATCATCTCCCTGAATCGGCATCAGAAATTTTAGCCGGCTAGTCAGGAGTTTATCTAATGAGGGTGCATTGGCCAGCGACCGCCATACCACGATTTTAAACTCTGCCTGCATTTGCAACGCCGCTTTGACGGCAATCGTACTTTTGCCAATGCCCTCGATCCCTAGTAGCCCAAACACGCGACAGCGTTGGGCTACTACCCACTGCCACAGTTGCGCTAGTTTGGTTTTACGATCGTAAAACACCGATGCATCAACTGCGTTACCCTAATCCTGCTGCGGATTTGCCTGTGGGAAAGCCAATGATTCCGCTGATGCAATTGGGGATACACTCCTTGAGTTTTAGTCCCGTCTCGTTGACAGCATCTCCAAAGCAGAATGGCTTTATGTCAGCGGGAACCGAGTCAGCCACTATGAGTCACCTGTTTGCCGGTAGTAGTGATGACCAAACCGTTCGCCTCTGGAATTTGAAGATGGGAGAATGCCTTCATGTGATGTACAAACAGACCAGTTGGATCGTATCAGTTATCTTTAGCGCAGATAGTCAAATTCTATTGAGCGGAAGCTTTGATCGCACCATAAAACTGTGGGATGTTGCAACTGGTCGCTGCATCAAAACGTTGATGGGTGATCGCCTCTATGAAGGCATGAATATTCAAGGCGCAACAGGGTTGACAACTGCTCAAAAAACAACATTAAGAGCATTAGGAGCAATTTCCCGGTGAAGCGATTGTTTACAGCACTACCGTTCTCACCGCATCTTGCAGAAAAGCGATTGCCTACGGCATAGCAAGGCTGATCGCTTGTCTTATTCTTTTTGCAACATAAGCTTATTGTTCACGCCAGCGATACTCCACAGGCACCCAAGCATAGCCCTGATTCTGTGCACGAATATGACCGACTCCTGGAAAAGAGACATGGGCGGCTGCGACGAGACGACGAGATGTTTCTGCATCGGCAAATTGTTTCACCCGTTGCGCTGCTGCGGCATTAGGATCAACGTCAAAGTCGATCGTGATTTCGGGCTTCGGAAATTGAACCGAGGCGACGTGTACAATATCGCCCCAAAACTCGATACTCTCGCCTTGGCTTTCCGCCCTGAAGAAACTGTGTCCGGGTGTATGTCCTGGTGTAGGGCGTGCGGTAATCCCAGGTATAATCACCGTCTCGCTGGAAAACGGCTTCAGCTTGCCCATATCGAGATAGGGTTTGACTGTTTTAACTGCTTCGTTGAAATATCTTTGATAGTCTGGCGATCGCTCTGCATTAGCAGGGTTAAGCCAAAAATCAATATCGGGTTTGCCAACATAGACCGTAGCAGCAGGAAACATGGGTTGACTACCTACAACCAAACCACCGCTGTGATCGGTATGGATATGAGTAATGAGAACGATATCGATCTCGTCGGCCCTATAACCTGCTGCTTGCAACGACATCGGTAGCTTGCCACCGAGTTCCCCAAACAATTCCCCTGAACCTGTGTCTACCAACACCTGGTTGTCTCCAGTGTCGATGAGAAATACATTGATCGAAGTTTCAACGGGGTTTTTAAGGAAGCTGTGATGCAGGAGGCGGTCAATTTCTGCCTGGTTCGTATTGGTCAGGATAGGATGCAGATCCAATGGCACTGTGCCATCGCTGAGGGCGGTAATTGTGAAATCGCCTAACTCGAATTGATAGACACCCGGTACTTGAGGTTTTGCCGTTTTCTCTGCGGTAATTCCCTGAAACATAATTGAGGTTGCAATAATCAACACTGTGGTGATAACAGCTATGACAAGCCTAAAAAACATGGTGGAGATATCCCAATGACAATTAAAAATTAATGCGACATAATTAGTTTGCAAAACCATACCAAAAATTACGACTCAAGAGCAACCAGTTTCGCCCTGATTTTAAGAGGGTGGGAAAAACTGGGTAGCTCACCATAATGAAGAATTAAGTTAAAATCGGATACCTCATTAATGAGATGGTGAAGGATGCGCCGGTACTTCCTCAAGTTTTGCCGCAGATTGCTATTGTTTTAAATAAATATTTGCTGGCCTATAATCTCGAATTTAATACCCGCGTTCTGAACTATTGCTGCAAACTGCAGCGACTGCCGATGCTGGGGCTAAAGAAAAGTAAGTAGCTCCACCTAGTTAAAATGAAAACGCTTAACAAGATATTGTCCTTGAGCAGCTCGGGTTTCCATACCGGAAATGATGGCAAGGGCTAAGTCGTACTCATCGCTAAAAATTTGACAAGCTAGTTCATCGCGCTTCAGATGTAGCCATTGCTCCTCAATGCGGTTCATTGGCGGACTATAGGGTGGTAAAAAGAAGATAAACATAACCCTGCTGCTGCCATCGCTGCCAGTGCTGTTGCGTTAATTGGCAGCGATGGACTGAAGCATTGTCTTGAATGATGACCGTTAGCTTGCCAGTCTGTTCAAGTCAAGAGCGTTACCTCTACGGCAGTCGGTTATACTGGTGGTCATTTTCCCAATCCCTGCTATCTCGATGTCTGTGCCAGAATAACAGGTCACGCCGAAGCAGTCCGGGTGGAATATGACCCGATTTTGATTACCTATGAGGAGCTGCTAGAAGTTTTTTGGAATTGCCACGACCCGACCCAATTCAACCGACAGGGACCAGATCGAGGTGAACAATTATGACCAGTGAAATGGTTTGAATGGTGATGTGATTAAAGATAATCCATTTGTAGGAATGGTTAAGAAATGGAAAGAGGGTGAGTCTTACGCTATCACGCTTCCTATCCCCTCTAAAGTAACAGGAAAACCTTTGGTAGAGAATCTTGCTGCGAAATCGAACACCTTTTTTATGGTAAGAGCGCTACTGTTAATTATTACAAGAATGAACCATGTGTTGGTGCCTCTAAAATCGTTTTCATATCGGATACCGAGACAGTTAAATTTGCCAAAGAGGTTGTTCCAAAGCTAGAGCCTAATTGCTTTGAGGTTTTTCGAGAGATGTTTAATTTGATAAAATCAAAGTGTTAAATATCTGTAGTTCGACGTAGATACATAAGCAAATAGGGTATGGCTCGGAGGTATGATTCTTCCAAATACCAATCGAGTTTTCACAGCTTTAAGCTATCTGTTCATACCCTGAATCAGCAACATCGTAGATATGTAATTTAAGTCAGATATAGCGTTTCTCGATTGAATGAGGTATAGTAGAAAGCCAGAAAACGTAAAAAGGCTTTGAATTGGCAACAACGATGAAACCCTACAGTCTTGATCTGCGCCAGAAAATTATTGAGGTTTATACAAAAGAAAAAATTTCCGGGCGGCAACTGGCTATTCGGTTTAAGGTTGCCTTAAGTTTTGTTCAGAAGTTAATCAAACAATACGATAACACGGGAGATATTCAGCCCCGGCCACATGGTGGGGGAAAGAAGCTAAAGTTGACAGAGGAACAATTAGAAATATTAGGAGAAATCGTCTCTAAAAATAGCGATACGACTTTAGAAGAACTTTGTAAATTACTCCAAGAGAGAACCACAGTTAAGGTATCTCGGGCCACAATGGGGCGAATGATGCAGCGCTTAAATTTTACGTTCAAAAAAAAACGCTACAGGCAACAGAGCGAAACACAGAACGGGTTCAAAATCTCAGAGTCGAGTTTTGGCAGACGCTGAAAAATCTTAATCCTGAAGACTTAATTTTTCTTGACGAATCTGGAGTTAACCTGGCAATGGTACAACTGTACGCGCGGGCTTTGTGTGGTCAACGAGCTTATGGAACTCGTCCCCAAAAACGCGGGAAAAATGTCACGCTTATTGGAGCAATTTCCTTAGAGGGTATCGTTGCCTGGGCTTCGATATGGGGATTTCTTGATGCCGTAACGTTTGAAGCTTTTATTATCAGAAAATTAATCCCCCATTTATGGCCAGGAGCAACAGTGGTCTTAGACAATTGTACATCCCATAAAAATCCCGAAATTATTAATGCCATCCATAAAGTTGGGGCAAAGGTTGTTTACTTACCTCCCTATTCACCTGACTTTTCACCGTAGGGCTACGCCCCGCCGAAGGCGTATGAAAACTTTTGGGCAAAAGTTAAATCTCTTCTAAAAAGTCTGGGTGCGAGAACCTACCAAGCTTTGGAAGAAGCCATTAGAGAAGCCTTCAGACAGGTCACGGTTCAAGACATTCAAAATTGGTATACTCATTGCTGCTACTCTACCTGATCCAATTGAGAAAGGCTATATACAAAATTAAACTATGCGCTCGCCTGCGGTAGCAAAATTCCTGAGATTATCCCGTAAACGTTGATGAACGTGATCGCTCTAAAATCGAAAAGATTCTGCTGCAAACCCTACTCTATCTCCAAATTCGACCCGATGACTTAATGGCTCCTACTACTGCTGTCACGATTTCCACCAAGGCCAAAGGTTTTGGAGAGAAGAAATCAGGTAGAGAGCGCCTCAATCCACATTTTCGCCAATCAGGTCCGGAAGAATTACAAAAGTCAATCAATGTACATTGCTCATTCAGGTTTAATTATATGCGATGAATAAAGCAATGTACATTGATTTTTCAATCTATATATCTATTTTTTAATTCTTAAAAACCTCCTTGATGCTATCAACAGTGCGCTCAACAGCATTCTTTGTATTGTCTACTGCTTCTTTAGTTCGAGCCGCATCTTCCTCTGCTCTTTGCTCAATTCGATCCCTATCTCTCTTGGCTTTGCGCTCAACGAAACTACCATCGTCATCCGTTGCTTGATCAACGCGAGCGGCATTTTTATTTGCAGTTTCCTTAACCTTATCTTTCGTATCCTCGATGAAATTTTTGGCTCGGCCAGCATCAACACTTGCTTTTTCTTGAACCTGATTGCCCGCGTCTGTCGATGCGATCAAGCTTGCAGCAGGAGCAGCCATTGCGGCGGTGTTCGAGAAAAACGCACCTTGCCAAACGAAGGTGATCGCTGACAGACAAAACAGAGTTGTTGCTATCCAGCGTCCTACAATGGAAAGCCGTTTCGTAAAATTATTCAGTTTCATTGAATACAATCTTTATGAGATTTAGCATTCTATTTCTACTTGATTTGGCTCATTGAGCATATCGTCCCCCAGATAGAGGTTCTTCTGTCATGAGTTTTTGAACGAATTCACTAATTTGATAGATTGAACGCGACGGTTCCCGTGCTTGTCATACTTACTGGAGTTTAGACCGAGAACGTTGTCAACACAGCTCAAGCGACCGCAACTGGGAACCGCTTTGCTAGATTGGGCGGGTCAAGGCACTCCCGAGAAGCATTTTTGGATAATCTTCCATCCTTTGTCGGCATCTGCCAACTGCACGGCTTGAATAGAGGGGTACCAATTCATGTGTTGCAAGCCACGCTGGGGCTGGTGATGCAGGAGAGTGTCGGTTTACCGCCAATGGGTGACGGGTTTGGGGGTCGAACATTGCAACGGAGGGAGTTATACGATTGCCGTCCTGGTTGTGCAGAACTATCGCCTGTCCTTTGTCTGGTTCCCAGATGGCAATGGCTGAATTAGTTGTCCCTAAGTCAATCCCCAGGATATCTACCTCGTTCACCGCTTGCTCCTCGATTTTTGGTCTGGACGTTTGCCTTCCTATGCTTTGAAAAAGGTGTAGATATAGTAGGGATGAAGTGCATCTTTTTTCATTGTCCGTTTTCTCCTTTCTTCTGTTGCGATTATGGCACCGAGTTTTCCAGGGCTGAACCTTTATCAGGAAAATCCCTCATTGTGGTCGGAGGTTCACTCCTGGCTGATTGTCGAACTGGCGCGAGCGCTCAATCTGTTTTCGTCAAGTCAAAGGCGTCACCTCCACCACAGCCGGTTATACGGGTGGTCATTTTCCGAATCCCTGCTATCTCGATGTCTGCGCCAGAATAACAGGTCATGCCGAAGCAGTCCGGGTAGAATATGACCCGGCTTTAACTACTTAATATAAATAATCACTGGGTCATAGTACCAAATAATGTATATGTTTCAGCCCATGATGGAGGCAATTCACGAGATTGGAACGATGTAGAATTCGTGAATTTTTCCCCAATAATATTTTCGGCACAAGGGTCACATGCGATGTACTTTACAGCGGGTGAACACACCTACAAAACTGTTTTAACGGATATTTGCAGTAAGGGAAAAGTATTGGATTGCTCCCAAAACGGAAAAACCGTAGAGAGTCCTTGCCAATTCTTCAACCATTAATAATTGAGCAAGATCGTGTCTATAACACGATTATCCAAATCAATTAGCTTCTTCTAGCTTATGTCAAGCTATTTGCCACGCCATCTCCTGACCGGCCCGTAGGGGTACAAGTCCAGATTCAGTAAAGGGAACTTCATCGGGAACGCGCCAAGTCGTTCTGGTCAAGGTAATCTGTTCGGTATTGCGCGGGAGTTGATAAAAATCTGGCCCATAGAAGCTAGCGAAAGCTTCAAGTTTATCGAGTGCATCAACGCTCTCAAAAGCTTCTGCATATAACTCCATAGCATGCAGAGCCGAATAGCAACCGGCACAGCCACAGGAACTTTCTTTGCCATTGCGGGGATGCGGGGCGCTATCAGTACCAAGAAAAAACTTAGGATTGCCAGAGGTTGCTGCTTGCAAAAGCGCCAGACGATGCTCCTCTCGTTTCAAAATGGGCAGGCAGTAAAAATGAGGACGAATGCCACCTTGAAAGAGGATATTGCGGTTAAACAATAAATGTTGTGGTGTAATCGTTGCAGCGATATTGTTGGCAGACAGGACATACTGCACAGCATCTGAGGTGGTGACGTGTTCAAGCACTACGCGCAGGTTGGGAAATCGCTGCTTGAGGGGGATCAAATGTCGCTCGATAAACGCTTTCTCGCGGTCGAACATATCCACATCTGGATCGGTCACTTCCCCGTGCAGGAGTAAAGGCATATCTACCTGCTGCATCGCTTCAAAGACGCGATCGCACTTACGAATGTCCGTCACGCCAAGGTCTGAATTGGTCGTTGCACCGGCTGGATAATACTTTACCGCTTTGACAAACTGGGATTCTTTAGCTCGGATAATTTCTTCGGGGCTGGTGTTGTCGGTGAGGTAGAGCGTCATCAGCGGCTCAAATCGTTGACCAGCCGGAATCGCTGCAAGGATGCGATCGCGATAGGCCGCAGCATCCGCTACCGTGCGTACTGGGGGCTTCAAGTTCGGCATGATGATAGCGCGGGCAAACTGACGCACCGTATGGGGCAGAACCGCTTTCAGCGCTGCACCATCGCGTAGATGTAAATGCCAGTCGTCGGGTCGGGAGATCGTAAGGTTTTGCATTTTTCCATCATAAAACACGTAGAATAGTTGGGCGGAGAAGCCGTCACCAAATTAGCTGCTATTTGTGACTTTATGAACAATGAAGCAGCTTAGTCTTCGGTAAAGAGGCAACCAAAAGGCTATTTGTCGATGCTTAGGATTGAATTATTTTGAGGTTGCGGTAGGGCGGCAGGTGAAGGGTATCTGCGAAGCAGTTTAGGCTTTATTGTGGTGCTCAGACCCTTTGCCAACTTGATAGGAGGACATCAACGTGACTGATGAACAACATTCCCTGCTGAAAGCATCAGACATCAATTCAATGGATGCGTTTGAGTTTCATCATCCGCTTAACCCCAATTCAGAAATTTATTTACGCTTCCTTGGGCGTGCTGTCGGTCTTAAACGCATTGGTATAACAATTGCTCGTGTACCATCAGGCAAGGAATCTTTCATTTTCCACGCTCACCAGAATGAAGAAGAATGGGTTTACATTTTGTCGGGTCGAGGTATTGCGGAAATTGGAGATGTGGAGTGCGAAGTCGGGCCAGGAGACTTCATGGGCTTTGGGCTACCTCAACAACCCCATCATCTTCGTAATCCATTCGATGAAGACCTTGTATATCTGATAGGTGGAGAAGCAGGACGCTTAGATGTTGGCGTTTTTCCTCGGCTTGGTAAACGAGTGATTAGAGATGGTGAGTCCGCCTATATATTTGATGAGTCAGCGCTTCAACTTTTTTGGAGCAGCAAGCAATCTACTGAGGATTGATATCTGTTGGAGTGGTCGCGGCATAACAACCCTAGCGCAGCGGCCACTTGTGGAGTTAAATAAAGTGTTGGCAACCGCTGGCCAAGAGTGTTCGGCTGAAATTTATTCTAAGTACAGCTAGGGTTCATAGAAAAGACTTGAGGGATCACAAAATGCAAAGCCAGAATATAGATTTAATCCGAACCCTCTTCCAAAGCCGCTTAGCGACTCTTGAGCATCTTTTAGAGTCAGCTCAGACTCATTTTTATGATGACGAGTCGTTCCTTCAAAAGCGCATTGTGGCTGATATGCTTCCGTTCGGTACACAGATTGCTTTCACCTGCAATCAACCATATAACTTTGCTCTCTGGTGTAACGGCAAACCTGCGAATAATCTAGATCCAGACGTCATAGATCTCACACAGGCATACGAGCACATAGCAAACACTAAGGAACTTCTTTTGGGTGTTAACGCTGAAGATGCAAAGCTAGCTGAGGTGACGCGCATTGACTTGGGTCAGAGCCTCTACGTGGAGTTGTCTGGTAATGCTTACGTGAATGAATTTCTAATTCCAAACTTTTACTTTCATCTGGTCACAGCTTACGATATTCTTCGCATGGCTGGTGTACCAATTGGAAAACGAGATTATATGCTGCACTTGGTGCCATTAATCAGAAAGAATGAAGCCTAACTATCCAAATGCAGCGAACGGTCAAGAGTCACTCGCTCTAAATTCGAGATTATTGCCACAGCGTAAACCAGTGTCATAAAGCAACTTAATTAAAAGTTGATATACGCCGGATAACTTTTGAATAATTGCTAAAACTTCATCTTTTGTCAAAACGGTTGGTAAATAGTTAGATTTCTTTGCACGAACTGCATCGACTTTCAAATCTAAATCTTGTTTTAATACCTCTTTGTAGAGAAAAAAACAGCATAAAGTGCTTGATTCTTCGTTGATGCAGCCACATTTTCATTGACAGCAAGATGTGTTAAAAATTCTTCAATTTCCTGACTTCCCATATCTTTGGGATGGCGCTTATTATGAAAAAGGATATAGCGTCTAATCCAAGAGATATAGGTTTTCTCTGTTTGATAAAAATAATGCTTAAGCCTGATAACATCTTGCACCTGTTTGAGGAGTTTCTTTGGACGTTGTTCCATTGGAAGTTGTGCAGAAAATTCCGTGTAATATCCTAAATAAGGATGTTATACGGAAAATTTCTATATAACATCAAGGGATACACGAAAAAATTCCATATAATCCTCCTGTAAAGGGTGGTTATACGGAAAAATTCTGTATTATAGCGTTTCTCGAATAACAGAGGTACAGTAATGGGGAGCTGTTGAGGGTGTAAAGATGAAAGCCTACTCACTGGACTTGCGGGAAGAAAAAATAATCCAAGTGTATGAGAATGAAGAAATATCGCAACGGGAATTGGCGAAACGATTTTGTGTAGCCAAAAGCTTCATTCAAAAGTTAATAAAACAGTAGAGAGAAAG
>NZ_JACJOV010000079.1:0-6747 GCF_014695745.1 Leptolyngbya sp. FACHB-671
ATCTCGTACTGTTTCAGGCGTGAACTCCAACCCGCGCAGTAGGAAGAATTCGGCAATGTCTCTAAAGCTCAGCTTGTAACGGAACCGACAGAGCAGCACTTGGAACACGATATTGGGGGGCACCTCGATGAAATTGAAAGGGGTACCGGTGCGTTCATTGCAGGTACGATAGCACGCCTTGCAGCGAAACATTGCGTAACCTAAGGATCGAGGATTAAATAACGTGTAATTCTACTATCTCTATCTGTAAGCTAGAGAGATAGGTGAGTAACGAGTGAATTGATGCAGCCCTACCCTACCCAAATAGAAGCCCAGATGCAACGGTTCTGTCGCAAAAAATCTTTTTAACACTATTTGCAGAGTTGTATTATGTATAATACAACTCTGCAAATAGTGTTTCCTAAAGTTTTTGCGACAGAACCTGTCCCCTTGACTGATTCCCTTCACCTGTCCTTTGCGAATCATACTCATTGCTTCAATTCCTCTGAGTGTTCGTCTTGCCGTGTTGAATGAGCCGAATCCCATCATCGGTTTCGTCAGCCGCTTGGTGTTCCGATGATCCTGCTCGATCACATTATTCAGGTATTTACTCTGCCGCAATTCGGTCTGGGCTGCCAGCGTTTCATCTGCTTTCAACGCTTCAATTGCCACTGGATAGGCAGCGTTCTTATCGACCGTGATTACCCGTGGAGTCTGAGTGTGAGTCGCCTTCAACACGTTGTGGAAGAATCGTGCCGCTGCCTTGCCATCCCGGTTTGCACTCAGCATAAAGTTCAGCGTGTTGCCCATTGAATCCACCGCTCGATACAGATATTTCCACTCCCCTTTGACCTCGATATAAGTTTCATCCACCCGCCACGAGTCGTTTGTCAGATTCAGATGCGGTCGAACTCGTTTGTCTAGTTCTGGAGCGTAACTCAATACCCACCGATGGATCGTGGAATGATCGACCTCGACCCCTCGCTCTGCCATCATTTCTTCCAAATCCCGGTAGCTCAGAGGATAGCGACAATACCACCGCACATTCAACACGATGATTTCTGGCAAGAAGTGCCGCCACTTGAACAGGGATTGAGATGCCATTTAGGGTAAGGAGGTCAGAGAAAATTGAGCCTTCCTACCTTCTCATTTTTGCGACACAACCCAAATCTACGTGATTTGTGTCACGTGATAGATTATTGGCGCAAGAAAAGATTGTAAATTTATAGGTGTGAATGACTGTATAAGTTCTTGAGATGAAAACCAGGAGTTTGATCTCATGGTCAAAAGATCTCTCCGGGCCTCGTCTTCTGGGATGCAACAAGCAAAGCGAGCTTTTACTTACAAAGGATGGACTCAAGAAAATCTAGCAGGGGAAGTAGGGTTAAAGACGCGCCAATCGGTTTGGCGTTTCTTTACGGGGCAGCCTGTTGAGCGGCAAACCTTTCAAGAGCTTTGCTCGATTCTAGACTTAGACTGGCGAGACATTGCGATCGATCCCCCCGCAGAATTTCCTGAACTTAGAGAGGTTACGATTGCACCAGTTACAGACATTAACACCCTAGTACGTCAGGTAAAATTGCAACGGCAGGATAAAGTCCAAGACCAGTGCGGTACCTTGCAGTTGTTGAACCTCAGCCACCCTGTCAAGATTGACGACCTTTACATCAATGTCAACATTCTAGAGGAAATTCCCAGCCAGCAGTGGTTGGAGTTGGCTGACCTGCAACGCATCACGCCCCAAGAGTGCACTCAGCTTGACCCAGGAGAAATGTCTCAGACTCAAATGGCAGGCGTGAAAGCCGTCGAAATCTACTCGAAGCTGCGAGTGTTGGGAAAACCGGGGGCAGGTAAAACTACTTTCTTGCAACATCTAGCGATTCGGTGCAACCAAGGTAGCTTTGCGGCTAATCGAGTTCCAATTTTTGTCAGCTTGAGGGATTTTGCTGACGAATCTAGAGCAGCAGATGAGTTGAGCTTACTCAGCTTTATTTTTGACGACTTTCGCACGTCGGGCATTTCAGACCTTTCTGTGCTTGAAACTCTACTGCAAGCGGGCAGGATGTTGCTGTTGCTAGATGGATTAGATGAAGTGCTTGAGCAAGATCGGAAAGCGGTTGTCAACGAAATTCGCCGACTTTCTGAAAAGTATCAACAGAATCTGTTTGTCGTGACTTGCCGCACAGCGGCTAGAGCTCCGAACCTTAGACGCTTCACCGATGTGGAAATAGCCCTATTTACGCAAGACCAGATTGTGGCATTTGCTCAAAAGTGGTTTACAGCGCTGACGAAGACCACGTTTCAAGCTGGGCAAACACAAGCCGTTCAGTTCGTTCAGCAGCTAGGCTTGCCTGAAAATATACCCTTCCGTAGACTTTCTGTGACCCCGCTGTTCCTCCATCTTGCCTGCTGGGTTTTCCAGCATCAGGGTAAATTTCCCGCTAAACGAGCAGAGTTTTATAAACAATGTTTAGAGCTTTTGCTCAACAAATGGGACGAAACAAAAGGCATTGAGCGTGACGAGATGTATCACGGCTTGCTATTGCCCCAAAAGCTCAAGCTGCTGAGCCAAGTTGCAACCGTCACGTTTGAGCAAGGGCATTACTTTTTTGAACGACAAGCCGTTGAGCAACAAATTGGGGACTACATCCGTGATTTACCCAATGCTGCAATCGAGCCAGAGGAATTGCAATTAGACAGTGAAGGGATACTCAAGGCGATCGAGTTACAGCATGGAGTGTTGGCAGAACGGGTGCAGGGGATTTTCTCCTTTGGTGATCAGATATTCCAAGAATATTTTACGGCTCGAAAAATTGTTGCCAGTCACAATCTGCACGCGTCCGATCGAGCATTAGAGCAGCTAGCTAGCCATGTGGCTGAGCCGCGCTGGCGAGAAATCTTTTTGTTGACCGTTGCGATGCTGCGAAGTGCAGATTCTCTCGTGCAGTTGATGAAGCAAGAAATTGATGCAATCGTAGCTCAAGACCCATATCTGCAAAAATTTCTAACCTGGGCAAGCTATCAATCTCTTACTGCCCAGTCTGCTTCCATCTGCGCCACCCACCCTCACAGCGCTCAACATGACTGGCACTTCAACCCAGAACAACAAGAAGTATTGCAGCAATACTATGGTGCCAATCAATTGTTGATCGATTGTCTCAACAGCAATTGTAAAGTGACCGCTGCTGTGCGGCAGGAAATTGAAACCGCTTTGTTATTACCTCAAAAAGAACTTGAGGAGCAGGAATGAAGTAATTCTAAGCAGCAATTTGAGTGATTTGTTACAGCTATGGATAGCGACAGCTTTTTACCTCGCCCCTTTGTTTGTGCAATCTTTTACCCTTTGTCCCTTGTCCTCTAGAGCGAAGTTTCTTCAGGCGATCGCGCAAATAGTTCTCCACTTTCAGGGCAAGGAACAAACGATTGATAGTGGAATTGAACAAACGTTTAAGAACGAAAAGATTGAATCAATTTCTTTAGGTGCGTTCTATGTCTACTTAGTGGTTTCTGCATGTAGGGGAGGCATGACTACTTTTTGGGCTAACCCCAGTACTTTCAAACTTTGAATCGCCCACCATGTAATATCCACCTGCCACCACTTCCAGCCAGCTTTTGCCACTTTAGGGTAAGCATGATGGTTGTTATGCCACCCTTCTCCAAACGTGAGTAAAGCTGCCCACCAGAGATTACGCGACCCATCTTCAGTTTCAAAAGTGCGATCGCCAATCAAATGCGTAGCTGAGTTGATCAGCCAGGTTGTGTGCCAGAGCAACACCACTCGCACAAACACCCCATAGACAACGAATGACCAGCCTCCCAGCGCATACAGCAGTAGTCCTAGCGGCAGTTGCAGCAGCAGGAAATAGCGATCGAGCCAGGTGTAAAACGGATCGCGTGCTAAGTCAGGTGCATACTTACGATAGGTTTCGGTTGCAAAAAATTCAGGGCGGGGGTACATAATCCAAAGCATGTGACTCCACCAAAAACCCCGTCGAGCGGAGTAAGGATCTTTATCAACATCTTCGGTAAAGGCATGATGTAAACGATGTCCAGCGACCCAAAAGATGGGACCACCCTGTAGGGCAAGTGCCCCTAGAAGCGCGAAGGTATGTTCTAGTGCCTTGGGAACCTGGAGGCTACGATGCGTTAGCAAACGGTGATAGCCCAGACAAATGCCAATGCTGCCAAAAAGCCAATGAAGCGCGATCGTCACCCCCAAAGCAGACCAAGAGAAAAACCAGGGTGCAAGCAGCGCTAGAGCATGAACAGTACTAAAAAAGGCGACATTCCTCCAGCTTAATATAAGCGGTTGCTCGCCTGTTGAGGCAGAGCTTAACGAGTGAACAGTCACAAATTCTCCTTCAAAATTCCTTAAAAATGATTCTGGTGTAAAAACTACATGCTGTACTGCTTGAGGCGAATGGGTAATTCAGCAGCCAATCAGCAAGTGTAGAGTAAACAGCAGTGATGTTATAGCGAAACGCAGAATCAAGAGTTTGTTAACACGATGATTGATGCAACTAGAAGCCTGGTTAACAGCTTTGATTTTGAATCAAGCTGCACGCAAATCTGCCTCATTGAGCAATACCATCGTTTCTGCCCCCACTCTGCCAAAATCAGGATTTAGCCCCAGTGGCATCTCGACAAGATACGCCCAAGTTCCAGCGTTGGGTTTGTAGCTTCGCACAATTCCCTCTCCACCAACAAAGCTAACCCTTTGCATGGGACGAAACATAGGTCGCCTGATTAAGGTTGCAGTCATCTGCAGAGCTCCTCTAAATTCTGGTTCGATGCTTTCTACTAAAACAGAAAGCATCAAATGCGTTTTGTATCTTCTTGGGTAAAGAAGTCAAACACTATCTGCAACTTTTGAATGTTTTAGCGATGTTTGTATAACTTATACACAAGTAAAACACTCAATTGGACAGGATCTTTAACAGCAAAGCGTCATACTTATTCTTGGACATCAATGGTCATAACGCTCTACAACACTCATTACGATGACTCAAGTTCTGGATAGTCTGCCTGCTGACAGTGCTAACCGCATTCTCTGCTGCTATGTGAATGACACTCACAAGCTGAAGATTGCCCGAATCACAAACATCTCAAATTGGTACTTTGAGCGTATTGTTTTTCCAAGAGAAAGGCTTTTGTTTGAAGCAGTACCAGAGGCTCAGCTCGAAATATACGTTTCGGGGTTTTCTACTGCTGCTCTAATCGAGGTCATGAATTGCGATCGCTTGGTTGTTAAAAGCCCACAAGCTCAACAAGACTGCCTTGTTCAGCACAACTAAAGCTTACGTCGTTCGGGTATCTCTTACTTCAACTAGTTAACAACTTCTAGCAAATGCAGTTAATCAGTTCTGAACAACAATACATTCCTACTAGCCAACCAGCCAATGAGCAGTGGAAACAAACCCTTGCCCTTGAAAAAGAAGATGAAATTGTGCTACTGCGCGAACAGATTAATTCCCTTAAGCAATACTTATCTGAGCAGTTACAGCAACAGCAAGTGATAGAGCAAGATTTACACTATGCTAGACAAGAATTAGAACTGGTGAACGCAGAAATTCAGCTCATGGTTGAAGCAAAATGCTTGTTTTTTGAAGAAATCAAGGAATGTATGAGGACGCTTCCAAACAATGGAAAAGCTAGCAAAGAGGCGTTCTTGAGATTATGTAGCAAATTCTATAATGAAATCAATTTTTCTAAAGAATCAGAACCTATCGAGGCTATCTTTAATTGTAGAACGGATTAACGACAACTAACCCGCCCTACTTAAGAGGTTAATGCTTCAGTTGAGCCTAACCCATCCTGCGTTCAAGTATGCTTGATGATTTAGTAACCGCGAGAGAAGCTATCTCGGCGATTGCCACCACCAGATGAATTTCTGTCTTCACGGGGTTTAGCTTTATTGACCTTGAGATCGCGCCCCATCCACTCAGCACCGTCTAGGGCATCAATGGCAGCCTGTTCTTCAGTCTCTGTCCCCATTTCTACAAAACCGAAACCACGTAGCCGACCCGTCTCACGATCGGTCGGGAGCTGAACCCGCTTGACTGAACCGTATTCTGCAAACACAGCCGTCATATCAGCTTCTGTAACCTCATAGGACAGGTTACCCACGTAAATTGACATAAACTAATCTCCAAAAAAGGAATGTAGAGAGTGAGATTTCGGAGAGAAGCCCGTCAATACCAAATGTATAAAAACGTTCAATAGTTGAAACAAACACTACAACCGATTCTTAGTCCCGACTACCATCATAGCGCTTTAAAGAATAGTCGGTGCTTTAATTGTTATGTTGTTCTCACTACCGTTCAACAAATCGTTCAAAAACCATAAGCTTCTGATCACTCAGGCTGAATGCTTAGTAATGGAAGTTCAAGCGTGAAGTGGAGCTGTCCTGCTGTGGTTTCGACGGCGATCTGACTGTCTAGCTGTTGGATGAGCTTCTGTACTAGTGCTAATCCTAATCCGGTGCCACCTTGCTTCCAGGGATCAGCATTTGGAATTCGATAGAACTTATCAAAAATATGAGTGAGTTCATTGGCAGAAATTTTTTCGCTTGTGTTGCTGATTTGAATTTGCATTGAGTTTGCCTGCGATTGGATTGTGACTGTAATTTGTCCGTTCTGAGGCGTGTATTTGCAGGGGCGTTGTTGCATGGAGGAGTTGCGGATAGGCGAGGTGATAGGTTTGAAGTACCACCAACAAACCTTCACAGCAATGAGCTACCGTATCCGCAACTGGTCTGAGTATAACGCT
>NZ_JACJOV010000008.1:0-5768 GCF_014695745.1 Leptolyngbya sp. FACHB-671
TGTTGTGCCGCCCGGAACAATCAATCCCAACTGTTTTTGGAGTGGCAGAATCTGAACTCACTAGCCTCAGCCATTCTCTCGCTTAAGTAGTTTTAGTTGCACCCAAACCATTATGCAATTACTGGATTCTCTTCCAAGTCAACTGCCAGTTTCTGCGTCAGATCGAGTGCTGGATTCTCTTCAAGACATAGCCAAAAATGTTCAGATCCAGTCTAACTTCTGTATTAGCCATTCCGCTTACAAACCTTTGGAGCTTCCTCCTGAAGTGGTAGCCCGTTTTCAGCGAATACCTTTGGAGCTTCAGAATAAGTATTTGAGTCTACAGCTACAAAGTTTTCTCTACGGCATCTATTACAACGGCTCCATGCAGGCTGCCCTTGCACCGGATGCAAATTCAACTGACTTAGCACCTCATCAGAATCTAGAGAACAATACCTTCTTTGGGGTAGACCTAGAGTTTTACGATCGCCTACATAAAAGCAATACCGGAGAAGGCTACTTTGACCCAGGTTGGTATGTAGTGAGGCAGGAGAGTGATGGTAGCTTGGCGGTGACAAAGGGTGGTTTGACTTTACACATTGAGCGCGAACAACATCTACAACCAGTTGAACAATCCGCCGCTGTAGGTGACTCAGTTGCTATCCGGATGCCCAAAAATCTGGTTCAAAACGGCTTTTACATGGCAGTCAGCAATGCGGGGGCGGACAATCGCAGCAATCCAGATAGTCATCGTGGAATAGTGAGAGTCTACTTCAATTTGAGCCACGAAGGTGCGGTTGCCGTTATGGAAAGCCTAACGCAGCAACTGAATGAAATCAAAATTCCCTTTACCTTTAAGGTGCTATACAACCCTTCTGACTACGGGCGCTATGACTCAGGGGTTCTCTACTTTGAGAAAAGCAACTACCCAACAGTCCGGGAAGTGCTAACAAGTGTTTATGCAGAAAACCAATTGCATTTTCGGACGGAAGTAACCCTTTTCACAAAGTTACTTGCGCCTGGACTTGCTCTAGCAGAAGAACCAGATTGCAAATTTGCTGCTGTAGAGAGTTTCGGAATGAACCGCTGCCAAATTGTTGCCAATGGCTTGCTGGAAGCTCGGCAAAACGGTGATGAATCTCCAGAAAGTCGGATGGCATCTATCCGCCAACACTTCTCCCTCCTAAGGATTGACTGGCAGCGTGCCTACCTCAATGCCAATTCTGAAGACATCTACACCCCGTTAGACGTATGAAACTAACTGATCTCGCGCCGCCTAACGTAGTCTCAGCCAGCGAAGTCAGCCATGCAGTCGATAAATTCCCAGAGTCGGATTTACCTTTTTACCGCAAACTGGGACGGACTGATTTAACAGTCAGCTGTCTCGGTTTGGGAGGCGGTGGCAGCATCTCTAGTGAAGACACCCTTTACGCCTTCGATAGGGGGATTAACTACTTTTTCTACTCCAGTGACTTGCACCACTATATCTACAGTCCGATGTCTGGGGCACTGCGCCAACTGTGTGGACGTGGCTCCTCAGTGCGCGAGAAAGTGGTGCTGGCAACCGTGACTTACATCAAAAGTCCAGAGATGGCACTCGCTGCTCTATTAGATCAGTTCGTGGAACTGGGGATTGACTACATTGATGTGTTGTTCTGGGGCTGGATTGGTTCCAGTGATGGGCAAGTTTTACAGGATTGCTTGCAGCTTGCCCCCGATTTGAGAGGCGCTAATAGCGTTTATCAGCGCACCATCGAAAGAATGTTTGGCACCTCTGAACGCCTCAAGAAAATGGGAGCTGTTCGCTATATCGGTGCTTCTTTCCACAATGTCAATCTGGCTCAACAGTGGTCACATAGCCCTTTGTTAGATGTGGTCATGGTCAGACACAATGTCGCTCATCGGTCTGCCCAGAGCCAAGTGTTCAATCAGCTAGATGCCCAAGACCCGCAGCGACCAGGTATTGTCACGTTCAAGTCAACAGGTTCTCACACAGGAGCGTTATGGAATGCCCCTAATGGTCTACCGGAAACGTGCTGGCGACCTACTGTCCCCGACTTGTACCGCTACTCCTTAAGCCAGAACTGTATTGATGTTTGCTTAACAGGTTTGACTCGGCGCGAAGAAGTTGATGCGGCGATATCTGGAGCCCAGCAGGGAAAGCTGACTCCTGCTGAACTTGATTACCTCAATCTTTACGGCGATTTACATCGCAACAAGCTGACAATCCCAGAAATTTCCCCTGAAAAATTGCTTTACCGCAGCTAAGCGATAACTCTTGCACCACAATTTACTCCCAGAGGAGAACAAAAAAATGACACAAACTTTAGAACGAACTAAATTGGAGTCCTTACAGAAATTTGTACTACCAGAAATTTCGCCTGCAACCAATGAAGATGTTATTGCTTACCTGCGCCGTTCTCACAAAATTGCTGAAGTAGCAGCTTTGGCTGAATGTGATACGTTGGTTTTGAACATCTGCGAACAGCTCGGCATTACTGTTTCTGATGAAGAATTACAAGCAGCAGGAGATGCCTTTCGTCTAGAACACAAATTGCTAGGAGCTTCAGAAACCCTTGCGTGGCTTCAAGAGCAGCGCATCACTGTAGAAGATTGGACTCAAGGTATCAGAGTAGACCTACTTACGAAGAAGTTAAAAGAACATCTCTTCGCAGACGCTGTTGATGCTCACTACATGAGTAACCGTAACGATTATAAACGGGTTGCCCTCTCTCAGATTCTAGTCCGTGACTTACCAGATGCTCTGAAAGTAGCTAACGCAATCCGAGAGGAAAAGGCTTCTTTCTGTGCTTTGGCACTGGAATACTCAAAAGGTAAGCAGTCTCAAGAAAATGGTGGCTTTGTTGGGATTTGCTTCATTGCCAAACTTATGCCAGAAATTGCACAGGTGATTTCCGAAGCGAAAGAAGGCGAAGTAATCGGACCAGTTCAAACAAAACTTGGTTATCACATCCTAAGAATTGAAAAATGGTTTTCTATTGAACTCAGTGAATCAGTCAGAGAGGAACTCTTAGAATCTCTTTTTCAGGTTTGGTTACAGGAGCGAGTCAATTCTACCCCTGATATCTAACTATCTCCATAAGATAGTTGATCTGGTTGACTGACAAAACTCAAGAACTAAAACTGTAAGATGGGGTAAAGATAACGGTGTGATGTAGCAAGACAGGTTGTGTCGCAAAAACTGGTTGTGTCGCAAAACCTTATAGAACCCATTTGATATCTTTTGGGAGTTGAACTAAGGTGATGAGAAGAGTTTGGTTGAGTGACTATGCCCTATTCCAGCAGTCTGACTGACCAAGAGTGGGAAATTCTGAACCCGTTGTTGCAAGAGATATTACCTCAGAAAAAGCAGACTTGCCCAGCGAAGTGGAGCAAAAGAGAAATCTTGGACGGCATTCTCTATCAACTGAAGAATGGATGTAACTGGGAAGACTTGCCCAAAGACCTGCCCCCTTACTCAACCGTCTACTGGTACTACAAGCAGTGGCGAGCGGCAGGGGCAATTGACAGACTGATGCAGGTGTTACACCAACAGGTACGCGAACAAGTAAAAAAAAGCCCACATGGGCTCGCTTAATCATCATTGACTCTCAAGCGGTCAAGAACACTTGCCGTGCAAGTGTAGAGTCGAAAGGTTTTTGTTTCTACAAGGCGACGAACGGGATTAAGCGGCATCTTGCGGTCGATACACTTGGCTTTCCCTTCTTTACCCATTGCACCAGAGGGAATGTCTCGGATGATGTCAGCTTGGTGGAGATGCTAACGCTAAACATTAACTATTTCAAGTCCAAAACTGTTAACAATGGTCAAACCCATAGCAAAAAATGCTCTTGGCTCTGCGTTCATGCTAATTGATTGCTTGAGGATCAAACCATGCTACGAACTTTATTCTCGTTTCGCGATCGTTACCGCATTCTCCATCTCACTTGGTTCGCTTTTTTCCTCTCATTTGTAGTTTGGTTTGACGTTGCTCCCTTTGCTACAACGATTCAGCGGGAACTGCATCTCACATCACCACAACTGAAAGTCTTAGCCATTTGCAATTTGGCACTCACCATTCCCGCTCGTATTGTGATTGGCATGGTGCTCGATCGCTATGGTCCTCGATTAACGTTTTCGGCATTGCTCATGTTTGCCGTAGTGCCTTGCTGGCTGACGGCAACCGCACACGATTTTAATCAACTGGTTTGGAGCAGTTTGATTAACAGCATTTTGGGAGCCGGATTTGTAGTCGGTGTTCGCATGGTTGCCGAATGGTTCTCATCCAAAGAAATTGGTCTAGCGCAAGGGATCTATGGCGGCTGGGGTAACTTTGGTGCAGCCGCTGCTCAGTTTTGTCTGCCCGTGCTAGCCGTGGCGATCGCATCTTTCACAGGCGGAACCTTGAACTGGCGGATGGCGATCATGATAATTGGTCTCGTAACAGCTTTCTACGGCAGTATTTATTGGCGTTACACCCAAGACACCCCACCGGGCAAGTTGTATCAGCGTCCGAAGCGACATGGTGGGTTAGAAGTCACCAGCCAGCGTAGTTTCTGGGCAATGTCACTTTTAGATTTAGGATTGCTCCTGTCGCTGGGACTGCTAACTTACCCGCTGTCCCAGAACAACATTCACTTCTTGACCTCCGGGCAGGTGCAGCTGGTCTGGCTGCTTTTGGGGCTACTGTATGCCGTTCAGTTCTACAAAGCCTGGCAGGTCAATCGAGAAATTGTGGGATCACTCAATCCCTTTGGCTCAGGGTTTCTCCAACCAAGTCAGCACTATCCGTTAAACGAACGGTATCAGGTACGGCAAATTGCACTGCTCGACTTCACATATTTGACGAACTTTGGCTCTCAGATTACCGTGATATCGATTTTGCCAGCCTGGATTGAACAAACCTTTGGGCTAAATCCGGTGACAGCTAGTTTAGTCGCAACGGCTTATCCCGTTTTGAATTTAGTCTCTCGTCCAAGCGGTGGACTGATAAGCGATCGCGCGGGCAGTCGGAAATGGACGATGACCGGACTGACAATCGGGATTGGGATCGGCTATTTGCTCATGGGCAAGCTTAATGCTGGCTCCAATCTCACCGTTGCGATCGGGCTAACGATGCTTTGCGCCTATTTTGTGCAAGCGGCAGCAGGAGCAACCTTTAGCATGGTGCCGTTAATCCGCAAGCCTGTGACTGGGCAAATCGCTGGCAGTGTGGGTGCTTATGGCAATGTGGGCGGTGTAATTTATTTGCTGATCTACAGCTTCAGCAATGCTCAAACACTGTTTTACAGCATGGGCGTAACGGCTCTCATCTGTGCCAGCTTATGTACTTTTTTCTTGCAAGAACCTCAAAGTTCTGTTGCGACAAACTCTCCTGAAACAGCAATTACTTTTATCAAATAGCCCCCGTACCATTATGAAACTCAGCCGTAATCAGATCCGTGAACAAATTGCAGAGACAGAATCGCTGCCGACCCTGTTGCTCGAAGCGATCGACTATCTGCGGTTATTGTCTCAAGAACAATCGCTGCCAGAATCGAAGTTACAGGAACGATTTGCAGAAATATATCGCGACTATCAGCGATCGCACACTTACCAGCAGACTGAGGAGGAGCTGGTTTACGGAGCAAAAGTGGCTTGGCGCAATAGTACAGGCTGCATTGGACGGATCTTTTGGGAAACGTTCAACGTGCGAGATCTGCGCCATCTCACTACCGCAGAGGAAATCTTTGAGGCGATCGTCGATCATCTTTACCAGGCAACCAACGGCGGCAATATTCGTTCCACCA
>NZ_JACJOV010000080.1:0-167252 GCF_014695745.1 Leptolyngbya sp. FACHB-671
ACTCAAGAGCAGACTGTTATCCCACTATTTGATTGGGCAACTCAAATCACCCACTCTTGCTATGAAATTGGGCTAAGCTGACCACCACATTTAGTACATCTGCGTAAGTCCTGTCAAAATTAGATCGACTTGACCTGAAAGTAGACACACAAACTCCTCACCCGCAGGATGCATTTCCCAAGTATCCCAGTCACGGTCAAAGGTAAAGTGTGAAACCAGTCGCTTTCCCTTGAAGTCACCAAATTGGTTCTCTAAATCTGTGAAGAAGCGATCGCTCACAGCAATTGGAATCGTAGCACCATCTTCCCCAAGCACAACATAGGTAGAACTGATGGTGAATTGGTTAGTTTCAGGGTTCATGAGACTTGGAAATGTGGGTTTTGAATAATTCCAAAAATGTTGCCCCAGGGGTCAGTGACAGTAGCCACTAAGATTTCATCACCGACATCTTGGATATCGGTATGTGGTTTTGCTCCAAGTTCTATTAGACGACTGTGTGTGCCGTGAATATCTTCCACACCCCAATAAGCAAAATTGCTGCCGCCTGGAGTGCTGTTTGATAAGTCAGGATTGAGTCCTAACTCATAGCCACCTACGTTAAAGCCAACATAAAACGGCTGATCAAAGTAGGGTTGATAGCCCAGGATCTGAACGTACCAATCTTTGGCTTTGTCGAGATCAGCAACGTGATAAATGACCGTTCGTAATCCTAAAAGCATTCGCTTTGCCTCACTGTTGATTCAGCTTTCAGGTGAACTCGGGTTGTCTTGTGCTAGATGAAACTAATTCATTTGTACCACTCAGTCGCGGTCGCTTGCTACTTTAATTAATAGACTTGAAGTTCCGTCCTAATGTCTTAAATAAAACTTATGCCCGTCTAAACCTGACTCACATAAGTTTGAAGCTGAGTTGCAAAGGATTAATGCTGAGCCATTAAAACTTACAGCCCTTTTTAGATGAGTAAGTCATAGCGTAGGGGCGGTTCGCGAGCCACCCCTACGCTATGCACTTGACACTAGATCTCCTGCCCGAAAGCGTTTTGCTCCAGAATTTGCTCTCGGCGGTATAGAAAGAAGGGTAGAGAACAAGAGAGCCCTACTCCAAAGGTCAGTCCGACATACAGGATGAGCCAGAGGCGGGCAACATTCAATCGTTTTAACTCTACCCAGGTAAAGCAAAAGAAGGCGATCGCCGAAATAACCAAATCATCGGCCAAGGCAGTCGTAATGTTGTTTGCAAAGGTCGCCTGTAGAAATAAGGTAGGAGACAGGAGTGCATCTAGGTCTTGCAACAGCCAAAACCAGGGACAGATCGAACCCACAATTGTGAAGAGTAAATAGATCGGTTTCAAAGGGCTGGATGAACGTTTTACCGGAACCTCTGTTGATTTCAGCATCGTGACTTACCTCAATTGGGATGCTTCAATCGTGCCAACAGAAGATAATAGAAGCAATTACCTGCGAGGTAATAAGTCACACTATTTATCAAAGATACCGCTTTACACCTGATCAGGGTTGATGCCTTGTGATCGCAAGTATTCAGCTAATCTATTTGCCCGTTGCCGTTCTTGTTCTATCTGTTCAATAGCCCAAGGCAAGAGATGTCCCTTTGCATCCCACCAACGCAACCAATAGCCTCTTCGGTCTGCTTTGTCTCCGTACCAGGTTCCTAAAAACAGTTCCATTTCAGCAATCCAGTGTTGCCCTTCAGGATTAGGCATCTCTAATTCATAGCGTCCAGAATTCAGGCGATACAATTCCAATAACCCACTTTCAGGTTCAAAGATTGTGTAAGTGGGAATTTTCAAAATTTGTTCATAGAAGAACCATTTACCAGGAGGAAAGGTACGTTTGATGGAGTATTCAGCGCCATCCTCGTCAGAGAGAAATTCAATCACCAGGATGGGGAGATCTCCCTCCAAATGAGGTGTGTAGCTGCGTCGTGTTAGGGTCGCGTTAGGAGCATTGACGGCAGGCACATAGAGCCAGTCAGGTGCTTTAACTACGAGTTCACCATTGACTGTGGCGCAGAGTCCAAAGTTGGAGGCAATCAGCATTTGAGGTTGAATGAAACCCTTAATTTCAAGGCTCTCGCGCAAAGCTGCTGCTAGAAGGGGTTGTCCGCTATTGTCCACGGGTTTTTCTTCAAATTTATAGTCCTTCGGTGGCTTTTCCCAGGTGATTGTAGGAGGAGCGATCGCCCGCGAAATCTTCTGAACCGAGGGGAATGGAATGACGGCCATGAGAACTGCGTTAAGCGCAACGATGGCTTTATTCTATGATGCTTCTGTAGAATGCGCCTTAGCCTGTTCCCTTGAAGTAATTACGTCTGTGTCTGTTTGTGGTAGTCAAGCACCAAACCGACTAGGTAATGAATCAGCCGTTCTTTAGAGGCGGGTATGATCAGTTTGCCGTGCAGGACTTCCTGACTGAGGATAAAGGAAATGAGAGAGCCGAAGAAAACCTGACAGGTCATCGCTGGGTCAGGTACGTCTAGTTCAGGACTTGACTTGAAATAGGCGCTCAAAACTTCTGTACCATGCTGAATCACTTCTCGTACGTAGAGTTGAGCCAGGTCAGGAAAGCGCCCTGATTCTGCGATCATCAGCCGCACAAAGGCAATGTATTCCGGGTCATCCATACGGGCCAGGAGGATTTCGGCAAATCGCCGCAAAACTTTTTCGGGTGGTGCAGTCTCAGGCAAACCGCAGCCAAATTCCACCTGAAAATGACGCAGCACTAACCGCTCGATTAAGGCAATAAACAGTCCTTCTTTTCCCTGGAAGTGATTGTAGATGGTGTGTTTGGAAACGCCTGCCTGAGCGGCGACCCGATCCATGCTGGTTCCGGCGTAGCCGTGCTGGAGAAACACCTGAAAAGCACCTTGCAAAATCTGCTCGGGTTTGCAACTAGTCTCGGTTTCGTTGGTTGATTGATTGCTCAGCATGATTTTGAAGGCGATTTGTAAAAATCTTGAGGGCTTGGGGCATCAGAAGGAGCGATCGCCAGTCATTCTGGCAGCGGCAATTGTTAGTTGCTTTGCAGTGCAACAACTCTTCCAAGAAAACCAGTGCAGGAAGATTAATTTACACAGCTAATCTACAAAGTTTTATAGACAGAGCCAGACTGCACGGTGTAGTCTAATGGAAGGAAAGAATTACACTATACCGTGCAGTATACTCGCCTGAAGTTAGGAATCTCGTCCTCCCAGGCAAGAGACTCTCAATATTTCCTTCACAAAGAGCAAATCGCTCAAAGGTTGTACACCGTCATACGTCACTCCATCTAGCCTCAAAGAACGTAAGCCTTAATTGACGTAGCAATTAGATTGGAAAAATCTATAAATTTATGAGTGCAAGTAATGCTCAGCGCCCCTGGCAGGGACGGGGGCTATGGTTAGGAATTGCTGCATTAGTTTTGCTAGGAACAGGTTTTCTTGCCGTCAGGATGTTTCAGCAGTCTGCCCAGCAAGCCGCGATTGAGGAAACGGCTCCTGCTCCTCGTCAAGTGACAGTGGCAGCCTTGGGGCGGTTAGAGCCAGAAGGAGAAGTCGTTAACGTCAGCGGACCGCAGGGCGATCGCATCAGTGAGTTGCTGGTGGCAGAAGGCGACTACGTGCGTCAGGGTGAGATTTTGGCTTACCTAGAGAGCCATGAAGAACGGCTGGCAGAGCGTAACTACGCCGCCAGTCAGCTTGCTGAAGCTCAGACCCGTCTAGCTACCGAAGCTCAATATGGCACTGCTCAGGTCGAAGAAGCCCGCACCCGTTTAGGGCAAATTGACCGCCCGCAATCACTAGAAATTGAGGCGCAGCAAGCAACAGTGCGCCAGCTAGAAGCAGAGCTAGACCTGGCAGAAACTGATCTGGAACGATCTCGAAGCTTACGAGCAGAGGGAGCAATTTCTCAGCAGGAGTTAGACCAGCAATTTACCGAAGTTCGGCGATCGCAAGAAGAACTGAACAACGCCAGAGCTAGCCTAGTACGTCTGGAAACAGCTCGCACTCGCGATTTAGAAAATGCGCGGGCACAGGTGCAGTCTACTCAAGCCGAATCGACGCGATCGCAAGCTCAAATTGAAGTAGATTCAGCCGCGCGTAACCTGGAACTGGCAAATGCTAGCCTTGATCGCACAATTATTCGCGCTCCCAGTGACGGAGAAGTTTTGCAGATCATTACCCAGACCGGGGAAGCGATCGCTGAGACAGGCATTTTAGAGATGGGCGATACTCGCCAAATGTATGTGGTTGCTGAGGTGTATGAAACTGATGTGGGTTTGGTAGAGCTGGGGCAAAAGGCAACGATCACCAGCCGCAACGGAGCCTTTGACGAAACCCTAACGGGCACTGTTGAGCGAATTGGCACTCAAATTTTCAAAAATGATGTGCTGGATGATGACCCCGCTGCCAATGCTGATGCTCGTGTGGTTGAGGTGAAGATTCGCCTCGATCAGAGTGAACCCGTTGCCCGACTCACGAACTTGCAAGTTGACGTGCGAATTGATGTGGATGCATCCAATGGCAACTCAGCCCCATCCGTTGCCCCTGTAACCCCAACCCCCTCTCCCACAGAAGAGTAACTTGCACTACCCATGAGAACGCCTCTCGCCTGGTTAAACCTGCTGCATGAAAGGACTCGTCTGCTGGTGGCGATCGCTGGAGTCGCCTTTGCGGTACTGCTGATTTTTATGAATCTGGGCTTTTTGGGGGCACTCTCACTCACGGCAACCCAAATTTATAACCAGATGAATGCAGAAATTTTTCTGCGCTCGCCCCAAACGCTAGAGATTAGCACCACAGAACCCTTCCCCATCGAGCGGCTGTATCAGGTAGCGGGTGTGGAAGGGGTTGATCAAGTGATGCCGGTGTATGTGGGCTACCAGCAGTGGCGCAACCCTGAAACGCGGCTGAGTCGTGCCATGTTTGTCTACGGCATCAATCCTCGCGATCCGGTGTTTCGCCTACCAGAGTTGCAGACTCCAGAGGCGATCGCTGCCCTTCAGCGTCCCAATACTGTTCTGATTGACCAGCTTTCGCGGCCAGAATTTGGACCGCAAACGATCGGACTGGAAACAGAATCCGACCGCAGGCGCGTAGAGATTGGCGGACAGTTTACTCTGGGAGGCGGTTTTGCCTCTGATGGCACGCTGATTGTGGGCGACCAAAACTTCTTGCGACTCTTTACGCCCCGTACCTTAAACCGAATTGATATCGGTTTGATTAAGCTTCAGCCTGGAACGAATATAGAAGCTGTTGCTAAGACTTTGCGGGGAATGCTGCCGCAGGATGTGGAAGTGTTGACTCAAGAGGAAATTATTGGGCGCGATCGCGACTTTTGGATTGGCACCACTTCCACTGGATTCATCTTTAGCATGGGGGTAGTGGTTTCCTTCATTGTCGGCACGGTGATCGTTTATCAGATCCTTTACACCGACATCTCTGAACACATGCCTGAATATGCCACCCTCAAGGCAATGGGCTACCGCAGCCGTTACTTATTTCAAGTGGTGTTGCAAGAAGCGGTCATCTTGGCAGTGATGGGCTATGTTCCCGGTTTGATTCTTTCTTTGGGGCTGTATGAACTCACCACTAACGCCACGAATGGGGGTTTGCCAATGGCAATGAACCTTGGACGACTGGTGTTTGTGTTACTCCTGACGGTGACGATGTGTGCGGTTTCAGGATTGATTTCTGTGCGTAAAGTGATTACGGCTGACCCAGCGGAGGTGTTCTCATGAGTCTTTTAAAGCGTACTCCGCTAGCCTGGCTAAACCTGACTCACGATCGCCGTCGATTACTCACTTCTCTAGGTGGAGTAGCCTTTGCGGTGTTACTCATGTTTATGTTCAACGGCTTTAAAAATGCCCTATATGACAGTCAGGTACAGCTTTTACAGCTTTTGAATGCAGATATCATTATTACCAACACGCAAAAGTACAACATGTTTGTACCAGAGCCGTTTGCCCGTAGGCGGCTCTATCAAGCACGAGCTTTTGAAGGGGTTGAGGATGCTTACCCGCTCTATATCAATACGGCAAACTGGAAGAACGCGGAGACGAAAGCTACCCGCCCGGTTCGAGTTTTAGCCTTCAACCCACAAGATCCGGTGTTGCGCTTACCCGAAGTGCAGACACAACTTGCCAAACTCCAAGCGCCTGAAACGGTATTAATTGATTTGAAGTCCCGTCCAGAGTTAGGTCCAATTACCGCAGGTGTTGAAACGGAGTTGGGCGATCGCCATGTACGGGTAGTCGGCAACTACAGTCTGGGAACGGACTTTGCTTCCGGCAACGGCAACCTGATCATGAGTGACCAAAACTATCTCCGATATTTTGCTCAGGTTGACCCAGAAGATGAGGAACGTGATCTCAGTACGGTAGATGTTGGGCTGGTCAAAATTGCCGAAAATGCAGACCCCGAGAGAATTGCAGCAATCCTCAGTGAGAACTTGCCCAAAGATGTAAAAGTGATTACCCAAGAAGGGTTTGTACAGCAAGAACTCACTTATTGGCAAGAAAACACCAACATTGGCTTTGTGTTTAGCCTCCTAACTACAATGGCATTTATCGTTGGAATTATTCTGGTCTACCAGATTCTCTACACTGACGTATCTGACCATTGGGCAGAATACGCCACGCTCAAAGCAATGGGCTACCGAAACTTCTTTTTACTCGGTGTAGTTTTGCAGGAAGCTACAATTCTCTCGATTCTGGGCTTTATTCCAGGCTTTTGCATTAGTGTGTTGCTCTACAACGCGACTGCCGATGCAACCGGACTGTTGATGCAAATGACGACCGATCGCGCTCTTTCAACCCTGGTGGCGACATTTATCATGTGCTTGATCTCAGGGGCGATCGCCGTTCGCAAGGTTCAAGCTACTGACCCAGCGGAGGTGTTTGGATAATGGAAGCCAATGGCGCAAAACCAGTCACGCAGAAGGGAAGTGTTGCGATCGCCGATAATTCTGATCTAGCGGTACAAATCCGTCATCTCAACTACTACTTTGGTCAGGGGGAACTTCGCAAACAGGCTTTGTTTGACATCAGCCTCGATTTTCCGCGTGGGCAAATCGCAATCATTACCGGACCTTCCGGTTCTGGTAAAACAACTTTCTTGAGTCTAATTGGGGCACTGCGGACGCTACACGAAGGGAGCCTCAAAGTCATGGGACGCGAACTCGTTGGCATGAACAATAGCCAACTGGTAGGGGTGCGGCGTGGCATCGGCTTTATCTTTCAGGCACACAATCTGTTTGAATCACTCACCGCCTGCCAGAATGTCGAAATGGCCGTTGAGCTGACGGGTAGTGGCTCCAAACGAACACAGGCGATCGCCGTTTTGGAACAGCTTGGTTTAGGGCAACGAGTGGACTACAAACCCAATTCTCTCTCTGGTGGGCAAAAACAGCGGGTGGCGATCGCCCGTGCCCTAGTCAACCAACCCCAACTCATTCTCGCAGATGAACCAACCGCCGCCCTTGATAAACAGTCTGGGCGCGATGTCGTCAACCTGATGCAACAGCTAGCCCGCGAACAGAAATGCACCATTCTTATGGTGACGCACGACAACCGCATTCTCGATGTCGCTGATCGCATCATCAACCTGGTAGACGGTCGGCTTGAGTCAGATACCAGCATGACTGAGTTCGTCAGTACCCATGATCCTAAGAACCTTGATCCTCGCATGTTCATGCTTTGAGGATGGGCAAGAGGAATAGGCTGCCGTAGGGGTGGGTTTTGGCGTTTAATCTCCGCTTCATTCAGGTTTTGTCTGCTAAACCCACCCCTACCGTGTTGCTTACGCATCCAGATTGGTGAGATCAACTTGACGATTTCCTCGGTTTGGGTAGGTGCGTTCTGGCAGCAGTCCCCAAGCGGCGGCATCAGCAGCCCAGTTGCGAAAGATTTTTTGGCGAGCAAAACATTGAGCAAAGTGCCAGTTGTAAGCCTGCTTTAAAGTCGGTGACCAGTCGGACGTGCGATCAGTGGACTGAAGCGATCGCACTTCTGCCTCCAGTGCCGCTGCGTGCCGCTGCATAATTTCCTCCAGCTGATGGAAATGATCTTGAGGAACCGTCAATTTTTCAAACCTCCAGGTACAAGGGACTAAATCGGCTAAAATCCTTTAGGAGTTGCTGCAAAAGCTGATAGATTGCGGATCGTAGCTGTTTAAAACTATTAACTAAATCCCATAACTAGAATTTGGACGAGCAGAATTCACAAATCAGAGATATCATCACTTCAAATCTGGTATGAAAACCATTACAGACAAGAATTGCATCGAGCAATTGCTCCCGCTTCTATATAAAGCTTCATATTTTGAAACCTTGAAGAAAATGGGTGTAAAAGGTTTTAGCAAAGTGGCAAAATAGCTGGGCAAAGCGATAGCAGGGTTTGTAAGATTTACCCAACGCGGTTTTTGGTCAATACGCTAGAGGTTGCAACTGATGGGGCGGCTGGACAATCTACCCGAAAATTCTGGCGCGGCTGATCCGAATGCAGCGCAGGACATCCTGAACACGGTGACACAAGATTTGCGTCAGCTTCAGCAGGAGTTAGTTTCTCAATTGCATCAGGACGTGCAGCGGCTTCAGGCTGAAAAAGCGCGGCTCCAGGGCGACATCGACAACTTGCAATCTCAACAGCAAGTGGCCCTATCGCAGCAGCAGCGTGCTCAACAGCAGCTTTGGGCCAAGCAACTGGCGCAAGCACTAGCCCAACACCTCCAGGGGGCACTGGTGCAGCGAATGGAGCAAACCAACTTACCCCAGCGCGTTGGGACAAATTTGCCTGCCGCTCCAGCCGCCAATAGTCATCATGAAAATGCTTATCGGCTGTTGGCTTCTCTAGACGCAACGCTAAACCGTACCCTGACCTCATTGCGGCAAGACCTGACGAGCTATCAAAGCTCTCTATCCCAGCAAATTAGCCGGATGCACAATCTGGAGCAGCAGGGAGAAGCAATTTTAGAAGCGCTGGTCAGTCGGCTCAGTCAGCAGCTTCAGGCAGAAATTGTCAGGGAACAAACGGGAGAATTTCAACCGCCGACTGGAGGAGCGGGAACAAACGGAGACCATAGACCCCCTTCCGGTGAGCAACTTGCTCAAGGAAATGGGACTCAAGGAAATGGGAATAGTGCAGCGGGGTATCCTCGTGCCAATTTGCGCTCCTCCCATGAAGTCATGCAGTCCCCTCGGCAGCGCCCACCGTCAGTTTTGCCAGTTGCGCCATCAACTGCACCTGATCCGGCGGTTGCCCCGATGCGTCTGACGAGTCCGATGGGTCTGTCTCAGTTTCAAATTGGGCTGGCGTTGATTTTGCTCTCGACGATCGCCCTTTCCCTCCACAATGTTGTCGTTGGTGTAATCGGCAATCCAACTAGCGTTCTGGGAAGCTTTGAGCTTGGCGGATTTCTAAAGCTAGGCTTGGGCAATGCACTGCTGATTTTGCTGTTGCGGATGATGATCGTTGTGCCGCTGATGATCTGGATGGCGCAGAGGCTCTATCCGTCTGTGTGGCAGGACATTAAGAATTTTCTAACCTCTAACGATCGCCGCTTGCTGATGACGGTGATTGGCAGTGGTGGCTGTTTGTTTTTGTCGCAAGTGCTGATCTATATTGCGATCGCCGAAATTGGTCCTGGTGTTGCCGTGACAATCCTATTCATGTATCCGCTGATCACGGTGCCGCTAGCCTGGTTGTTCTTTGGCGATCGCCCTACCCTGTTGCGGTGGGTCGTGATGCTGGTCATCTCTATCGGCATTGTTCTGGCTGCGCTACCCCGAATTACTCAAACCAGTAGCGTGTCTGGAGCAGGAGTGGCGATCGCTGTTGGGTCAGGGATTGCCTTCGCCTGCTACCTGATTTCCATGCAGATTTGCTTTAGAAAGCTGCATCCTGTGCCTGTCAGCCTGGCCCAATTTTTGACCATTGGCTTTCTAGCAGCCGTCAGTCTGATTTTTCTGCCCGCTCTACCGTTGCCCGATCGCTGGTCTGCCCAAGTGAGCATCGACCAACCGTTGGGCTTTGCCATTGGCGGCATTTTTCTGGGTGTTTTAACTCTGGTTGGCTATCTTTCAAACAACTTTGGGGTGAGGTTTTTGGGAGCAGCCCGCACTTCGATTATTGCCTCAACAGGTCCAGTGCTGACTGCGCTTCTGGCTTTTCTGCTTACCCCTGGACCCTTCACCCAACTTCAAGTCGTGCAATGGCTAGGAATTATCGTGGTGACCTTTGGGGTGATTGCACTGAGTTTTGAGAGAATGTCTACGGCTCAAGCCAAATCTGTAAGACCTGTCAAAGGCTAGATTGCTGCAAATTAGGCGAAACCTGACCTCATTCGCACCTCAATGAATTTTTCTCCTGACTTTAATTCAGCCCCTTTACCTACAGCCGATACGCTCATGTTTTGGGGCTTCATTATCGGTAGCGGTATTCTGGTTGCTCAAATTTCTACAAAGCTGAGTGAACGGTTCTTTCAAGACGAAGACGAAGAGCTTGAGGATGTTACCGAAGCAGATGAGATAGGTGAAGCAGAGCAGCAAGCGGATCAGGAAAGTGAGAACGAAGAAGATGAGAATGAAGAAGAGACCCCTCAAATTGAAAGTGTTGGGGAAGATGGACTAGACAAGGATGCCTAGTGCTCGACCGCTTCTGTAAAGTTGTGCTGCGATCGCCTTGCAGATTTCCAATAATCGAAGGGGGCGTCAGTGTCATCCCGAATTCCACCGAGTTGAAGTGCTAAATTTAGCAAACAAATCCGGAGAATTACAGCGCGAAGTCGTAGCCTCTGTTAGATCAAATAGATGCGGCTGATGGGATTGGTGCAAACTACCGCAAATGTCAATCATCCTCAGTCCGAACGTTCTTACTGTTAGAGGAACACCCATGACTTCATTCAATGATAAGTTGTCTGCTTTTGAACCGCCTATCACACCTGGGACTCCTGCCCCACCGCCCCAGACTGGTTCATCTGCTGATAACCCCTCAGTGCCAGCATCGCCCGATTCGGAAGTGGCTGCCCCCCACACCACTGCTTCAGTGCCGTTACGATCTGCAGCAGAGATTGACCTACAGAAGTTTAACCAACTGGTTGGCGATTGGGCTGGAAAACCCGTCGATGATTTGAAGCGGCTGTTCACCAAGCAGGTCATCTTGGATGATCAAACAACCGTCAACTCTGAAACGATTAAAGTGCCTGGATTCATCGGCATTACAGATGATTTACAAGTACAAAATGCCAATGGACAAACCGTCTCCGGGCATGAAGATATTGCCAAGTTCTTAGATCGAGATGGGCTGTACATCTGCACCTACCAGTGGCATAAAGAACGGTATGGTGTGCCGCTAGATTTGCGTCAGCCCTTAGCCCAAGACATTTTTACCGAAGCGTTCATCAAGAATGAGGGACACCACTCTGGTGCAGTGGTACCTGCTCAGCGCAAAGACTCAAGCGGCAACTTGACCAAGTCCTACGCGACGTACAATGAGCCGGACAGCTATCACGGTGGGCTATACGGCAGCGATGGCTATGTTGCGGTGGCTCAGCGGCTAGTGTTTCCTGAATTTGTCACACCCAAACAGGCACGCGGTTACACGGATTCGATCGTTTGCTGGATGGGGCTGTTAAATCCCTTTACCCAGTTTCCTAGCAATTACAATGGCGGTGACCCGACTCGTGTTTCTAATCGGGCAGCACTGACTGAAATTTTAAAGAATAGTCTGCTGGCAGCGTTGGGAGATCCAGGGGCGATCGCCTTCTTCAAAAATCCTGCCAATCTGACCTATTGCGCTGAGTTCATATTTGTCAACCTGAACACGCCGGTCTATCCTTTCAACAAACGCGGTCTGGCAAAATTGTTGAATGGAGACGAAGCAAAAGCAGCCAAGATCTTAGAACTGCGCGATCAGCACAATAGAGGACAGTCAACTGTTCTAAGTCGTCAAACGGGCAACCCAGAATTCAAGAAGTTCCACATTCAAATGCCCGTTGTGCCAGAAGATCTGCTGCCTCTGGATGAATTGCTGGCAGCAAATGGGCAAAACGTTAAGCCAGACACGATTCCCGTGCCGCCTTTCAAAGTGTCGCAACTGATTCGCCGTGCTTTCCGCGTATTGCTCAAGCCCGAAGAGGTCAACAACGACCGGAAGCTGTCCGAAGCACGGGCAAAATTGTTCAAATCAATGGAGCCAGCCATCATTCAGCAGCTTGGGTTGGAAAACCTGCCGCCCAGCGCGCCTGAGTTGGTTGCAGTACGCCAGTTTCTTGACATCGTGGTGCAAACTCTGTCCCAGCCAGCCTCTAACCGTGAGGAATTTGACCAGCAAATCAACGGGCTGTTGGCTAAAGCGGATGAGATGTTGGTGGGAGCAGGCGATCGCGCCTACTTCGTGCCCCCTCGCATCTACGTTGATTTGGGTCAACGGGATGGCGATCAAACCATGCCCAAGGGCTGGGGCTTCCGTTTGGAGACAGTCGGTGCTTTGGTTGCTAGAGGTGTAATTAAGGGTTGATTCTGATCCGTTGAGGACTGCCGAGATCTGCAAGTTCTTATAACTTCCTGCATGAATCGTTGCGCGGCGGAGCCGCGCAACGATTCATGCTTTTAAAACAGGATTCATGCAGGAAGTCTTCTAAGAAGTTGAGGACCTTGACCTGGTCAGTTTTGGAGCAGGCGTTAATCAACCAGGCAGTCTTTGAGTGCGTAGACAACCTGATCCTGCTGCTCGCTGGAAAGCTCTGGGAACATGGGCAGCGAGAGAACTTGCTGCGCCACCTGCTCTACAATCGGAAATTTTCCAGTCTGGTCGTTTAACCTGGCAAAAACGGGTTGCAGATGCAGCGGTACAGGATAGTAAATCATCGAGCCAATGCCCTGCTGCTGAAGCTTTTGACGCACCTGATCTCGATAAAGCAACTCTGAACTAGTAGCTGAATCTTGGGTTAGCCGGATCGTGTACTGATTCCAAACATGCTGCCCACCTGCGAGCGGTTGGGGCGTAATAATTCCTGGCAGGTGTTTAAGCAGTTCGGTGTAGCGGTTGGCGATCGCCCGTCGCTTTTCATTCCATTCGTCTAAATAACGTAGCTTCAGCAGCAATATGGCTGCTTGCACCGCATCCAGACGGCTGTTTACGCCAATCTCCTCGGAGACATAGCGCTGCCGCTGTCCGTGATCGCGCAGGACACGAATTTTCTGAGCGATCGCTGCATCATTGGTTGTCACGGCTCCACCATCGCCACAGGCTCCTAGATTTTTGGTGGGGTAAAAGCTAAAACAGCCAATATGCCCGATGCTGCCAGTCTTCACGCCTTGCCATTCGGTTCCGGTGGACTGGGCACAGTCTTCAATCACAAAAAGATTGTGGGACTGGGCGATCGCCATGAGCCGAGTCATGTCTACAGGCTGACCAAACAAGTGAACTGGCATAATCGCTTTGGTGCGATCGGTGATTGCTGCCTCAACCTGATCTAAATCCAGGTTGAATGTGTATGGATCAATATCGACGAAAACCGATTTTGCTCCGGCTGCGCTGATCATTTCAGCCGTTGCGATGAATGTGAACGTCGTAGTAATGACTTCATCGCCCGCGCCAATGTCGAGCGATCGCAGCGCCAGGTAAAGCGCATCTGTACCAGAATTGCAGGCTATGCAATCCGCAGCACCAATGTAACTGGCAAACTGCTGCTCAAATTCTTTGACCGCCGGGCCATTGATGTACTGCCCAGAAGCCAGCACGTCCGAAACCGCTGTACTGGCTTCAGCTTGAAGCATTTTGTACTGCTGCGTTAAATCAAAAGGGGGAATGTGGGTCACTCGCTTACACCAGAAAATCCAAGAATTTTACGTAGAGGCGAGGTTTAGCTGCCCCTACAGCCAGAAATTAGACAAAATCTAAGTCTATTTAGAAAAGACTTGAATATCATCTTCCCTCAACTCCTAAGATTGATGAAGCCCTGTCGTTGTTTCAGGTGAAAATCGACCTAGAAGATGAAGAGAGGTCGGTGGGCAATGCCTCCCACGTATCCGACTCCCAGGTATTGGAGAGTTCTCAAGCAAGGTTGAACCCTTGTAGGGGTGAACGGAGTTTGCTCCTACCAAAGCCTTGCTAGTTGTGCGCCGTCACTTTATAGAGCTTTAACTGTGAATTCACTCATTCAACTGGATTTGGTTCAACTCAGCTGGGCGTTAGGAATGATGGCGGTCGCAATTGGTCTGTCAGCATGGCAAAAGCTGGGTTTGGAAGGCAGTTTGGCGATCGCCACTTTCCGCACGGTGGTTCAGCTTCTAGCGGTGGGTTACGTTCTCTCTTTTGTCTTTGAACTGCGCGATCCCTGGTCGGTGCTGGCAGTGGTGCTGGTGATGCTGACGATTGCTGCTGTCGTTGCCCGTAACCGCATCAGCAAAAAGGTGCCCAATCTGCTGCCAATGGTGGGCGGCTCAATTTTCGTTGGGGCAGCGCTAACCCTGGCTTACACTAACCTGGTCGTGATTCGCCCTGAAACTTGGTACGAACCGCAGTACGTGATTCCCCTAGCGGGAATTCTTTTGGGCAACGCAATGAATGCGGCGGCTGTTGCCGGAGAACGGTTTGTCAGCACGCTCAACAACAGCCAGCTTGAAATCGAAACGCATCTGAGTTTGGGTGCAAAACCCTCGCAGGCGATCGCCCACTATCGTCGAGATGCAATCAAAGCAGGCTTAATTCCTACGATTAACTCCATGATGGTTGTCGGCGTGGTGACGCTACCTGGCATCATTACCGGACAGATTTTGAGCGGAGTTAGTCCTTTTGATGCAGCGCTTTACCAGATCTTGATTATGTTTATGCTGGCGATCGCTACCCTGATCACAACGCTACTAACCATTCAAGGAATATACCGACAGTTTTTCAACCAAGCGGCTCAACTCGTGCTGCATTAACGGAGGCAGGATGAAAAAAGAAGCAGTACAAATCAAATTTGCACTGCTTCTTCACAAGAATATGATTAACGAAAGTCAATTCAATCTAAGCTGCTGCCAAACCATAAGCAGACATTCTCATGATGTCGCGGGTCGTAAAGCCAATATTGCTTAGGGCTTCGCCATAACTGATCATGAAGTCTTCGACTAACGCTTCTTTCTCCATGCCGAGTACATGAGCGTCGTCTTCAACCTGGCTCAGCATTCGCCAAACTAGAGGCAGATTTTGCCGATTCGCTTCTTCCAGTTCAGCTCTAGCAGTTTCAAAATTTGCCTTAAGCCACTCTTCTCCGAAGTTGAGGTGCAGATATTCATCCTTCACCACACCTTCAGTGATTTTGCGGGCAAAGTCATCTGCAACCGGAATGTAGATGTTGTAAGCCGAAATTGCAAAGCACTCAATAATCAAGGACTGAATCAACAGGCAGGTGACAACTCGCCCTGCCGCTGCTGCCTTCTGGAAGTTGCCATGCAATTCAGCAAAGAACTGCTGCCCAAACTCCATATCAGCAGTTACGGCTAAATTGCGACCGCAAGCCTGAAAGCCTTTTTTGTGGCGGTTTTCCATCTTTGCCAAGCTTAAAAGCTGATCTTTTAGCTCAGGCAGCATTTCAGCAAGCCGCTGGTAGTTGGCGTAGGCTTCTTCCTCGCCTTCAATTACAATCGCATTAATTCGGCTGTATGCGTCTTTATAGGTTTCGCTACGAAAATCAAGTTCTGGGCTGACTTCAAGCTGCTGCATAAGTCGGTCATCTCCTCGCTGCTGTGGATGAGTCGATCATAATTTATCGACCTCAATCAAGTCGTGAGGGCACACACGACTTGGTAACTTCTAATCTACACCCTACTGTTTTCAAATAGGAATTTACAAGCGATCGCTCCCAAGAATAGGAACATTCCATCTTTGGACAGAATTTTAGGGGATGCTTGTTATCAGTGCCCAATTCTATCACCCATGCTAGATTCAACCCCAAAGGAAGCTCAACCTAGTCTGACTAGTCTGAATGATTGGCTATCCTGGCTAAACCCTCTGCTGCTGCTCGTTGGGGCAGGAGTGGTACTGGCTCCGCTGCTGATTGTGTTCCTCACCTCGCTAACGCCACCGGGCAGCGTTGCAGGCGTAAATTTAACTCAGAGCGAGTGGACTTGGGCAAATTACCAGGAAGCCTGGAGACGCGGCAATTTCTTACTGGCGTTTGCAAACTCTACGCTGGTGGCATTGGCAGTGACCGCCTTTCAGATTTTCACATCAGCTCTGGCAGGTTACGCGCTGGCGCGGCTCCAATTTTGGGGACGACGGGCAGTTTTGCTGATTGTGCTAGCAACGCTGGTGCTGCCGTTCCAGATTTTAGTCGTGCCAATTTTTTTGGTGCTGCGCTGGGGCAATTTAATCAACACCTATGGAGCGCTGATTTTGCCGACTGCGGCAAATGGGTTTGGCATTTTTTTACTACGGCAATATTTTCAAACCATTCCGGTAGAGCTAGAGGAAGCGGCAGCGCTAGATGGGGCAAATCGGCTGCAAATTCTTTGGCGGGTGATTTTGCCGCTGGCTCGTCCAGCACTGGTGACGCTATTTTTGTTTACCTTTATCGGCGAGTGGAATGATTTGTTTAAGCCACTCGTGTTTACGACCCGACCTGAACTGCGAACCGTGCAGTTAGCGCTGGCAGAATTTCAGGAGCAGTTCACTAATGAATGGGCGCTGTTGATGGCGGCAGTGGTGATTGCGACGGTTCCAGTTGTGGTGCTGTTCTTAGTTGGTCAGCGTCAGTTCATTCGTGGCATTGCCGCAACGGGAATTAAGAATTAGGGCTTGTACTGTGTTGATGTTCAGCTTCATATAGAAGCTGAACATCAATCCTCTCTAGTCATGAGCTGGAGCGCAATTGAGACTCTTCTGTACTCAGAGATAAGCTGTACAAGCTGAGCTTCTGTGTTTTCTGTGGTACCCTGACGAGCAAGTTTCTCTAATTCTGCACACAGCTTGGGCAGCCGAATTGCACCCAGGGTTGCACTACTAGACTTGAGCGTGTGACTCGCATGACGGAGCACGATCGCATCTTTTTGGGCGATCGCCTTCTGGATCTTCTCCAACAGTTTAGGAGCTTCTATCAAATAGCAATTCACTAGCTCTACTAGTAAGTCTGGATCGCCTGCTTCGCTACACAAGGCTTCTAGAGCAGGTTCATCAATTGTTGTAGACAGCTTAAGCGAAGTCGGAAGCTGGGTGGATTGCTCAGCGGCAAGGGAAATTGGGGCGATCGCCTCAAAATAGAGATGGCACTGCTGCAAAGCCTGAACTAGCTGCTCATTCCGAATAGGTTTACTGATGTAATCATTCATACCTGCGGTCAAACAAGCTTCGCGATCGCCCTGCATGGCATTAGCCGTAATCGCAATGATGTAAGGTTGCTGCGCAGCTGACCAGCGCTGGCGAATTTGCTCTGTGGTCATTAGCCCATCCATCTCTGGCATCTGCACATCCATCAACACCAGATCGTAGAGTTGCCGAGATAGCGCATCTAAGACTTCGAGTCCGTTGTTGGCAATATCTGCTTGATATCCCAACCGCTTTAGCAAATGCAAAATCACTTTTTGGTTGACCAGATTGTCCTCCGCCACCAGGACTCGGAGTGAGTGTTGGGGCGATCGCTGAATCGGCTCTAATAGAACCGCTTTGTCGATCTGAGTCGACTCATCTGTTGCAGTGAAAACGTTGACTAACGCTTGATAAAGCTGAGCCTGTTGAATCGGTTTGTTCAGCGTAGCGGCACACTCGACCGTTGTTTCCCATCCCTCCATTGGCTTGCTTGTCGTCATCAACAGCAGCGGCAACTGATTCTGAAGCTGCTGTTGCATCACACCCGCAAGAGCCCAGCCATCGATCTCTGGCAACTGGCTGTCTAAAATTGCCACGTCAAACTGCCTTCCCTGATTGAGCAAAGCCAGAGCCTCTAACCCTGACGCAACTGCACAAACACTCATGCCCCAAGCTCTTGCCTGAAGGGTCAGGTTTTGCCGGTTGGTTGAATTGTCTTCTACAATTAGCAACCGCTTTTGAGCGAGAGGCGTAGGGGAGGGTGACTGAGCCGGGTTGGGGGCGATCGCCTTGACTCGAACCGCGCAATAGAATGTAGAACCGCTGCCCAACACACTATCTACCCAAATTCTGCCGCCCATCATCTCGCTCAAGCGCTGACTGATCGTCAACCCTAAGCCCGTTCCCCCATGCGTGCGGCTAATCGAAGAGTCAACTTGGCTGAAGGGCTTAAACAGGCGAGGCAACCGATCTGAAGGAATACCAATGCCCGTATCCTTGACTGCAAAACGGAGAGCATAGGTTGTCAGAGATGGATCGCTGTCTGACGAGGACGTGTTAGGTAGCGGACGAGCAACCACCGAGACTGTCACCTCTCCCTTTTCCGTAAACTTGACGGCATTGCCCAATAGGTTCACCAGAATTTGACGCAGTCGCGTCACGTCGCTCACGATTACTTCAGGCACCTGTGGGTCAATCAGGTAGGCTAGCTCCAGCCCTTTTTCGTTCGCTTTAGGGGCCAGCAGATTTAGCGCGCTCTCAACGCAAGTCCTCAAATCAAACGGATTTTCCTCCAGGTCGAGCTTAGCGGACTCAATTTTAGAGAAATCGAGAATGTCATTAATAATGCCCAATAGCGCTTCACCACTGTTGCGAATGGTGGCGATAAAATCTTGTTGCTGAGGGGTTGGGTTGGTATCCAGCAGCAGTTCAGTCATGCCGATCACCGCATTCATGGGTGTACGGATCTCATGGCTCATCGTGGCAAGGAAATCACTCTTTGCCCGGTTTGCGGTTTCGGCTTCCCATCGTGCCTGTTCTAGCGCTGCATTTTTCAGGATCAGTTCTGCTTCTGCCTGTTTTCGCTGAGTGATGTCAAAGATAATTCCGTCTAACCACATCAGGTTGCCCGCTTCATCCCAGGCTCCCCGCCCCTTTTCATAAACCCAACGAATGCTACCGTCTGGTCGAATGATGCGGTATTCCACTTCGTAGGGCTGTCGTTGCTGCAAGCTCTGCTGCACCAGTTGACTAATGCGAGGCGTGTCTTCGGTGTGTTCAATGCTGGCAAACGATCGCACCCGATCATCGACAAAATCAGAAGCCGGATAGCCAGAAATTTCCTCGATTACATCGCTGATGAATTCTGTCTTCCAGGTTGGATTCTGCAAACAGCGAAAGACAGCCCCTGGAATATTCGCAATGAGCGATCGAAATCTGGCTTCCTGACGCAATGCTGTTTCATGAAGGGTGTTGGGGTAGCGCCCCTCTTCTTGAGTTTTTGCCTCTGGCTGTTGCCATGCTTGCTCAGTCCGCTGAATTTCACTCATACCATTCATGCTGACTACCTCACTGCTTAGGGTTCCACAAACTGACCCAAAAGCATCGGTGTAGAGTGGATTGCGCCAGCAAATATGTTGATTTTGTGAGTACTGCTGATTTGAAGCATGAATTTTAGTGGGAATGCCGCACGGCACTTCCACTAAAATTCATACCTGGATTAAGCAACGCCAATTTTTTACTCTAAGGCTTGTGCAGGGTTTGCCCAGGGAATGAGTGGGTCTTGGGCAAGTCGCTTAGAGACTTCGTAAGCTCCATAGCGGTTGAGGTGGCTGGGGTCAGAAAAGTAAGCATGTTGCTCTAGCCAGAGTTGTCCCAGATCTCTGAAGATGAATCCGGGTTGAGACACAGATAGCTCTAGCATGTACTGCTTAAATTCTTGCTCGTAGCCTGCCCGAACTGGGTCAAGATACTCCTGAGATAAGGGCAAATTGACAAAAACAATCGGAATACTGCGCGATTGGGTGAACTGTAGTAGGGATTGCAGTGCTTCTGCCTGATTGCCCGCAATTCTAAAGGATTCGTAATCGTTGTCATAGTCTCCAGGAACTCTGGCGTATTCCTGGTAGTAAGTGGCTGGATTAAATTGAATGGAAAGGGGTAAGAAACCATCAAAATCCATCAGCCCTTGAGAATCGGCATTTGCGGTTTGAGGGCTGTTTTGCTGCTCCCCTCCCAAGGGTTCTGTTTCGGTCATCACCCCAATGGCTGTAATGGGTTCGGTTTCTGGCAGGAGGGTGCTGACCTGCTGTTGAAAGAGGGATTTGAGGCGATCGCGTTCCTGATAAACGGTCGAAACGGTTCCTACTCGCTGACTGAGCCAGCGGTCAAATGCCTGATAGTTTGCGGTCAGGGTTGCAGCAATGCCGCCTGCCTGCGGTGTGACTCCAATGCCGTTACCCGCAAATCGATAGCTGCTAGAGGTCGGGCTGGGCAAAGCGCCGCTGATCATCTGGCGATAGCCTTCTGAGGCAACAATTCCGTCGTAGGTGACATCAACGCCGCCGCTGTTGAACGCACGAGCGCCATCTGCCCACAACAGCAGTTTGGGCAATTGGTCTGGGGTTAGCATTTGCTGAAGAATCAGGTTGACCACCTGAGCGGTTGCGCCATTGACACCAAAGTTAAATATTTCAATGTCGGAGTAGCCAAGTTCTGCAAGCGATCGCCGCAGTGCTTCCGGATCAACTCCTCGCAATGCCCTGGAACTGCCAATCACTAAAACATCAGGTGGTCCGGATTCGACCAACCGCTGATGATAAAGCGCAATCTTCTGATCAAACTGTTGACTGTTGAAGGTGGGGTAGGGTGAGCCATCCGCAAAGGTTAGCGCCATGTCTGGACTAATCAGTGGGGCTGGATCGCTACTGGGTAGGTTAGCTGACCCATTGCTGGGTAAGTTGCTGGATAAACGGTTTGGCTCGATTGATTCAGGGTTAGCTTGGGTTGCTGCACTGACAAAGCTGGAAGTATCAAAAATATTCTGAGCATCTTGGTCCTGAGCATCTTCGCCCGCTGCAGGTGAAGGTTCTGCTGCATCCGCTTGTGCGTCAACAGCCACAGTTGGCAGAGTAGATGCAGGAGGAACAGCATCAGGAGATGCGGCAACGGGTGGAGTAACGGGAAGATCTGGGGATTCAAGTAATTCGGGCGATCGCGCTTCTACAACAGACGCAGGAGCCGATTGCAGGACTCGACCCAGCATCCAATCTGCCTGCACCATCAACAGCAAGCCGACCGCTCCCCAAACCAGGGCAATGCCAACTTGCCGGGCTGGGCTGGTGTCATGCAGCGCTGCGCCCTCTTGAGGAATGAAAAACTGAGAGCGCAGGAGTGTCTGCTGAACGGCTTGAACGGCTTCCTGACGTAGCTTTGTCCAGGCGGTTTGAATATCCGTCGGGGTCAGGTCTGGACGGATGATCAGGTCGTCGGAACGGGTAATCAGGTCGCCTACATACGCATCGGTTGCAGCAAACTCTGGAGCCGCTTCGGGCACCAGGCGATCGCGCAAATTAAAGTCAGCCCCATAGCTCCAGCGCGGGCGCTTTTGCCCTGATCGCCGTCCATAGACACGCACTCCGGTGATGCCGGGAATTTCTAACGGACGCAAGAAGCGAGCGATCGCTGAGCCAACCTGTTGCTGCTGTGGGCAAACCGGGGCATCGCTCATAATGTGCAGCAGATCTTGCTTGAGCAAAACCTGGAGCCGAATGCCGCCTGTTGCGAGCTGCTGGTCTAAATCGGGGTTGAGCAAGCGGCTGAGCAAGAAAGCAATTGCGGGGCGATCGCCTTGCTTAGCCAGATCAAGCGTCGATTCAGCCAGGGCAGGATGCTCCGCCGCAGGCAAATTGAGCCAGTTGACCCAGGCAGGAGCCTCCTGTCCTGGCACCTGACCATAAACTGTCGCAGCGTGAATGCCTTGAGGGGCAAGAGTCGCTAACAGGGGTCCAACAGTCGCATTAATCGCTTCCTGGTTGGGAGCCGTTTCGCCAACTGCCACCTGAGACTTCTCAGAATAGCTGAAAGACAGATGCAGCGTTGCCTCTTTTAGCGAAGCCGTCGCAACGTGAATGTTTGACTCTACCAGCGCCCGGTTAACCAGTCGGGTTATCGCCTCGACGTCTCCCCAGCGCGCCCACTCTCGCAGCATTTCTTCGGGCGGAGTCAGGTCTACGCGCAAGACCCAATCTGGTTTCGCTTCTCCCTGCACCTGAATGCTGGTCAGCGCATCTCGATATCCTTCTAGCTGCAAGTCTCGCAGTAGTTTGGCGATCGGTTCGGCAATGAGGGAAGGAGAAGGACTGTAAGCCGCTTCACAGGTAATCCAGAGTCGCTGGGCAGGGTGAGCCGGAATTGCCGTCACTGCAGCAGGAATGGAAGTGGCGGCACGGCTGGAGTAGGGGCTGGCTTTAACGTGAACTTTGACTGCAACCCCTTGAGCACTGAGGGTTTCGCTTAAATAGCGGGCGATCGCATCAGGTTGTCCTTGCTTAGCTAGACTGCGATTTGAAATGGCGATCGCCGAACGCTTTGCAGCAGAAACGGGTGGCTTCAAGACCGTCGAAGTTCGCCCTGATATTCCTGAGCCTGAGTTTGGGCTAGATTTGGCAGCGGAGGACTTGCGAACTGGCTCAGCCAGCTTGCTGGGCAGCGTCGAAAATTCAGGAACAACAGGAGCAGGTTCTAGGGGGACGGGTTGAGAGGGATGCTGCTCTTCGGGAGGGCTTTCTGGGGCAGGGGGATACTTTTCTGCTAGTAGCGCTTCAAGATGCTGGTCAAGCTGATTGAGATGAATCGTAAACGTCCATTCAGGGCGATTTTGTCCTGCAACTCGACCATCCAGTGAGATTTGGTAAATTTGCGGCTGATCAACTGGAACCAGCTTGTTCAGGTCGGTGTGTTTGAGCGATTTGACCAGGCGAATTAGGGTGTCTATTCGTTCGGTCTGAGGCAATCCTTCACAGAGAATATAGAGACTGTTGCCCCGCAGCCGAAACTGAGTCCGAACTGGGATCTCAATCGTCTGATGAAACCACTGAGCCAGGGGCGATCGCCCTTTTGAACGAGATGCGTCTACTGGATGTGCCATCAGAACGTTACGTTAGTCTTACTAGTCTTAACCGATTCAAAACTTCTAATAATCTTGCTCTCAGGGATAGCATACTCTCACGCAGGTCAATTCAACAGTTCTAAACTGACCGAGCCACGAAATCTGTACCGCTCTAGTACCGCTAACCCCCCGTGAAGCCTGGTCTGTTGCAGAATTGTTGTGAAGCTGTGCTCCATTCAGTAATCTCAACTTTTGGCAATGTTCTAGCATAGGTTTAACTACACCTTGTAGTTCCAGTCGCTTGAGCACCAACTCTTCTCTCCTTGAGTTTTCTACAGTCCGATTCCCAAGCCTTGAATAGAGGTTTTGCTTTGCTATCTAGTCTGATCTTATCGATCACGCTTCAGAATCTTGGAGAAGGCAATTGAGAATGCAATTTTTGTAAACTCAGCAGATTAACTCCAGTCGATCAACTTCGTTGACTATTTCGTAGACTAACTTGCGATCGCCCACAAATCTTTCCCTGACCATTCTTCCTCTGATAAACAGTTGGCTTAGATAATAATATGTTGAACCTTAAAATTTCTTCAGAACTTTTGCTTGGGTTAGCTACAGCACCTTTACTAGTCGGTCTATTAGCAGGTAAAGCACTGGCTGAGTTGATGCAAGATCTAGGACAGGCAAGCGAAGAGGTGTTTCGGGGCGATCGATTGCCTGTGCTTGACTTTTCTACTACTGCAGATAAATCTGACGTAGATGTAACAGAAGTCTAAATCTGCGATCGGTCAGTATTGACACATTTGGGATTGCCAAGCCTGAAGAATCTGCTATCAGGCTTGGATTAGCTTTTGATGCAACAAGCTGTTGAGTTCAATCCTCCGAATTCAGGATTAACTTATTTCGGAAAATGGCGTATACCGTTTCTTATGCTGAAAAACTAGAATTTATCCCGCTAAAACCCATAGAATTATCGAGTATTCTTGCCAGGACAGACTATGAGTTCAACACTCCACTCATCTGATGATGCTTTTAGTTCCGGCACAGCAACAGAATCAAAGGCAGAACAGCCCGTTGCGCTGACCTCTACTTCAGATCTGTTTCTACGTCATCGCCTCAAGGTCGTAGAAGATTTGTGGGAGGCTGTTCTCTTGCAAGAATGCGGTCAGCAGCTTGTCGATCTGCTGCGCCAGCTGCGGGACATGTGCTCCCCCGAAGGACAAGCTCCCGAGTCCGTCGAATCTGAAGCTTTAAAGGTCGTCGAAAAGCTTGATTTGAATGAAGCAATTCGGGCTGCTCGGGCCTTTGCGCTTTACTTTCAGTTAATCAACATCGTTGAGCAACACTATGAGCAGCGCGGACAGCAACAGCAATATCGAGCCGCTTATGAAAATGCCAATGGCGCTAGAGAGACGATTCCGGGTTTTGCTGCCGAATCCTCTCTTTTGCCACAAGCCGATGAAACGAAAAGTGGTGGACCCCAGGCAGACCTGTTAGAGAAGAGCCTGCAAGAAATTTCCTCACGGCGAGAATCTGCCAGTCTCCAGGGGCTATTCCCAAAACTGCGGCAGCTCAATGTGCCGCCTCAGCAGATCCAGCGGCTGATCGACAATTTAGATATTCGGCTCGTTTTCACGGCTCACCCGACCGAAATTGTGCGTCATACCATTCGCGACAAACAGCGACGCATTGCTAAAATTTTGCGGCAGCTTGACCAGGCAGAAGAGGGTCTACAGGCATTTGGGGTAGCGTCTTCATGGGAAGCGATAACCCTACGTGAACAGTTGACCGAGGAAATTCGCCTGTGGTGGCGCACGGATGAGTTGCACCAGTTTAAGCCGACGGTCCTGGATGAAGTAGACTACACGCTGCACTATTTCCAGGAAGTGCTGTTTGATGCGATTCCCCAACTCTATCGGCGGTTTCGCCATGCGCTGCACACTACTTTTCCACGGTTACGGCCGCCTAGCTATAACTTCTGCAAGTTTGGCTCCTGGGTTGGCTCTGACCGAGATGGAAATCCTTCTGTCACTCCACAAATCACCTGGAAGACAGCTTGCTATCAGCGCAATCTGGTACTGGAGAAGTATGTTCAGTCGATCAAGCAACTGACGAATTTGTTGAGTCTGTCCCTGCACTGGAGTGATGTTTTGCCAGATCTGCTGGAGTCGCTGGAGCAAGACCAGATGCAGATGCCAGAGGTGTACGATGAGCTGGCAATTCGCTATCGGCAGGAACCCTATCGGCTAAAGCTGGCTTACATTCAAAAACGCCTAGAGAATACGCGCGATCGCAGCCTTCAGCTTTATAAAGGCGACTGTTTCCAGGATGAAATTCCAGAAATCAACCCGGCTGCAATTTACCGCTTTGGTACAGATTTTCTGGCAGAACTGCGGCTGATCCAGCGCAACCTGGAGGAGACGGGGCTAAGTTGCAAGGATCTGGAAAATTTAATCTGTCAGGTGGAAATTTACGGGTTTAACCTGGCTTATCTAGATATTCGTCAGGAAAGCTCACGCCACTCGGATGCGTTGGACGAAATCGGCAACTATCTACAAATCTTGCCTCGCGCTTACAACGAGTTGTCGGAGGAGGAGCGATCGCTCTGGCTAGCTACCGAACTGCAAACTCGTCGTCCCCTAATTCCAACGGAACTGCCCTTTTCTGAAAAGACTTGCGAAACGATTAAAACCTTCCGCATGGTGCGAAAGCTGCATCAAGAGTTTGGAGCAGAAATTTGCCAAACTTATGTCATCAGCATGAGCCACAACGTCAGTGACCTACTCGAAGTGCTGCTGCTGGCTAAAGAAGCTGGACTTTACGATCCCTCAACCGGATCTGGTAATCTTCAGGTCGTGCCGCTGTTTGAGACGGTTGAAGACTTGCAGCGGGCCCCAGGGGTAATGCAACACCTGTTTGAGTTGCCGCTTTACCGATCTTATCTATCAGGAGGCTACAAGCAGAACGAAGAAGAGGAAGAAAGCTCAGCTTCGGTAACCCAGTCACTGTCGCTGCAAGAAGTGATGTTGGGCTATTCTGACAGCAACAAGGATTCTGGCTTTCTCAGCAGCAACTGGGAAATCCACAAGGCGCAACAGGCATTACAGCGGGTGGCTGAGCGTTACGACATCTCCTTACGCATCTTTCATGGACGGGGCGGTTCTGTGGGTCGAGGTGGCGGCCCAGCCTACGAAGCAATTTTGGCGCAGCCCGGACGCAGTATTGACGGGCGAATCAAGATTACTGAGCAAGGCGAAGTGCTGGCCTCCAAGTACAATCTGCCAGAACTGGCTCTGTACAACCTGGAAACGATCGCCACTGCGGTGATTCAGGCTAGCGTGTTGCGAAATGGCTTTGATGATATTCAGCCTTGGCACGAAATTATGGAAGAAATTGCGGCGCGATCGCGTTCTCACTACCGCAACTTGATCTACGAACAGCCCGATTTTATTGACTTCTTCCATCAAGTCACACCGATTGAAGAAATCAGTCAACTGCAAATTAGTTCTCGTCCAGCCCGACGCGGCGGCAAAAAGGATTTGTCTAGTCTACGAGCCATTCCCTGGGTGTTTAGCTGGACGCAGACCCGCTTTTTGTTGCCCTCCTGGTACGGTGTAGGCACTGCAATTCAGTCCTTTCTAGCAGAGGAACCCGAGGAAAACCTGAAGCTGTTGCGCTACTTCTACTACAAGTGGCCTTTCTTCAAAATGGTGATCTCTAAGTGTGAGATGACCCTTTCCAAAGTAGATTTGCAGATCGCCAGTCACTATGTGCGAGAGTTGACTCATCCTGAAGATCGCGATCGCTTCCAGCAGGTGTTTGATCAAATTGCTGCCGAATTTCACCTCACCCGCGATCTGGTTCTGACGATCACGGGACACAAGCGCCTATTGGATGGCGACCCCGAACTTCAGCGATCGGTTCAGCTTCGCAATGGCACCATCGTACCGTTAGGCTTCCTGCAAGTCTCCCTGCTCAAGCGTCTGCGGCAGCACAAAACCCATGCAGCTTCCGGTGTGATTCGCTCTCGCTATAGTCGGGGCGAACTGCTGCGCGGCGCACTACTCACCATCAACGGGATTGCCGCTGGCATGAGAAACACAGGCTGATTCAGATAAACGCAAAATGGATGTGTGCTATGTCAGTCGCGCATCGCACGGCTGATATGGCGATGACATGGCTTAAGATAGAACCGCTAAAATCAATCCAGCGTCATCAGGAGAGAAAAGGTGCCCCTGCCCACTCAGCGAACCTTGATCTGTACCTTTGTGGCTTTGGCATCGGGAGCGTTTGGCTTTTTGATCGGTGGACAGATGAGTGTCAACGCTCAGACCCAGCGCTGTCAAACTCAACCCTGGGGCTTGCGAAACATCTGTGAAGCCTGGGTCACTCCCGGAGCCGCGTGGCAGGGCAGCTTTACCGGACTCTGGACGGGTATGGTTTTAGGTGGCTTTGCAGGTGGGTTGGCAACTCGCAAGCCGCAGCAAGAAGCGCCTATGGATGCTGCAAATCCTTCTGTCCAGGCTAATGAATCTGCTTTGCAGGCTAATGAACCTGACACGACAACTCTAGGAAACACAGGTGTAGAAGTTCCGCTTTCCTCAGATCTGAAGCTGACTCAAATGCAAAGAGAGGTGCTTCAGTGCCTTCTGATTCTGCTGGCGGCAACTTCCGATCACCAAAACCTTCCTAAACTGCCGTCTAGTAGCTCCGCTCACGCGCAGATCCTTTCCCCCGAACTGCAGGAATGGGCTAAAGTGACGGCGCGATCGCATCCCCTAGCAACTCAAAACATCACACTGGCTCAGGCAAAACAGCTTTTGGTCGAACTGGGCTTCTCAGAGAGGGCGATCGAGCAGGCGTGGCGAATTGTGCAGGTGGGAAGTTGAGGGTAAAGACTGATTAATCTGAATCCTTTGTTTAAGTATGCACTTTTGGAGGAAGTCTCTAGAGAATGTCATCATTGAGATGAATTGATATAAGTTAAGAACGCAATTTTGCGATCGCCCCACCTTATTTCTTTGCCATACTGTGCCGGAACTTGAGCCAGTGAATCTTCAAAACTCTGTTGAACTTGATCTAGAAACATTATTTCCGTTTGAGCTGGATGACTTTCAGAAGCAAGCGATCGTCGCCCTAAACGAGGGGCGATCGGTTGTTGTGTGTGCGCCTACGGGTTCTGGGAAAACGTTAATCGGTGAATATGCGATTCATCGGGCGCTAGAGCAGGGTAAGCGAGTGTTTTACACTACGCCACTCAAAGCCTTGTCAAATCAGAAATTGCGAGACTTTCGCGATCGCTTTGGTGCGGAACAAGTCGGGCTGCTGACTGGAGATGTCTCCGTTAACCGGGATGCCCCCATTGTGGTGATGACCACCGAAATCTTCCGCAACATGCTTTACGGTACGCCAATTGGTGAAGTTGGCGTTTCCCTCACCCATGTAGAAGCAGTCGTGCTGGACGAATGCCACTACATGAACGACCGCCAACGCGGGACGGTCTGGGAAGAATCTGTAATTTACTGCCCGCCCGAAGTCCAGCTTGTCGCCCTGTCTGCCACCGTTGCCAACAGCGATCAGCTCACCGACTGGATCGATCGCGTTCACGGACCAACCGAGCTAATTTATTCAGACTTCCGCCCAGTTCCGTTGCAGTTTCACTTCTGCAACCCCAAAGGGCTGTTCCCGCTGCTCAATCGCAACCAGAAGAGCATTAACCCCAACCTTAAGCACAGAGGCAAACAACGAGGACGGCAGGATACTCCTAGTTTGGCGTATGTCGTTAGCCAGCTTCAGCAGCGAGATATGTTGCCTGCTATTTACTTTATCTTTAGCCGCAAGGGATGCGATGCTGCCGTCAACGAGCTACAGCAAATGTCGCTGGTGAATGAGGCAGAGGCACAAGCGCTCAAAACCCAAATTGATAGCTTCCTGCATCGCAACCCAGAAGCCGGTCGTAGCGGGCAGATCGAGCCGCTATATCGCGGAATCGCAGCTCACCACGCCGGAATTTTGCCAGCCTGGAAAGGTTTAGTTGAAGAACTGTTTCAGCAAGGGCTAATCAAGGTTGTGTTTGCCACTGAGACGTTGGCTGCTGGAATCAACATGCCCGCCCGCACCACGGTTATTTCTAGCCTGTCAAAACGTACCGATCGTGGTCATCGTCTGCTCAACGCTTCCGAGTTTCTGCAAATGGCAGGACGGGCAGGACGACGCGGCATGGATGAATTGGGTTATGTGGTGACGGTGCAAACCCGTTTTGAAGGCGCATCTGAAGCGGCTTATCTGGCGACATCAGGGGCAGACCCGCTAATTAGCCAATTTACGCCCAGCTATGGCATGGTGCTAAATCTGCTGCAAACGCACACTCTGGGAGAAGCAAAAGACCTGATTGAGCGCAGTTTTGGGCAATATTTGGCAACGCTACACCTGAAGCCCCAGCAGCAGGCGATCGCTGACCTTTTTGCTGAGCTAGAACACCATCAGGCTCAGCTAGCCGCCTTTGATAGCACTCTGCTTGTCAACTACGAAAAACTTCAGGAACGGCTAAAAGAAGAACGCCGTTTGCTCAAAATTTTGCAGCAGCAGGCGCAGGAAGTGCAGGCAAGTGAACTTGGCACAGCGCTATCCTTTGCGATCGCCGGAACGGTTCTCAGCCTCAAGGGAAAACACGTCCCCGTGTCGTCTCCCTTGCCTGCGGTGCTAGTCACCAAAGTGCCTGGGGCAGGTCAGTTTCCCTACCTGGTTTGCCTGGGTAAAGACAATCGCTGGTATGTGGTTACGGTTGCTGATGTGGTCGGGCTGCACGGTGAATTTCCCCGATTGGCAGGCGTAGACCACCTCAACCCACCCGCTGAAATGCCACCTAAACCGGGGCAGAGCCGCAGTGGCAATGAGGAAACAGAGGCGATCGCCACCAAAATTCCCCAACCCCCCTCTATGCTTGACGTTGCCCCCGAAATCCAGGCACAGCTAGAGCGAGTTCAAATGGTTGAGGCTCAGATTCAAAGTCACCCGGCACAGGAATGGGGTAACCCAACGGCACTGCTCAAACGGCAGCACCGAATTGAGCGAATACAGGATGAAATTGGCGATCGGCAGGGCAAACTCGGCAAACAATCCCAGCGCTACTGGCAAGAATTTCTCAGCTTGCTAGAAATTTTGCGGCACTTTGGCTGTGTCGAAGAAGTTACCCCCACTCCCATGGGACAGGTCGCCGCTGCTATTCGGGGAGACAACGAACTTTGGCTAGGGCTTGCTCTAGCATCCGGCGAACTCGACGACTTAGACCCTCACCATCTGGCCACTGCCTGTGCTGCCCTAGTCACAGAGGTATCGCGTCCTGACAATTGGATTCGCTATGATCTCTCGCCAACCGTTGAAGAAGCACTCAGCGGACTGCGAGGCATTCGTCGTCAGCTTTTTCAGCTTCAGCGGCGCTATCAGATTGCGCTACCCGTCTGGCTAGAGCTGGAATGGATTGCTTTGGTCGAGCAGTGGGCATTGGGTGTAGAGTGGGCAGAGCTTTGCACCAACACGAGTCTGGACGAAGGCGACATCGTTCGAATTTTCCGCCGTACCCTCGATTTTCTTTCCCAAATCCCCCATGTTCCCCACCTTCCCAGTGCGCTGAGAGCCAACGCTAACCGAGCGATTCAGCTAATCGATCGATTCCCTGTGAATGAGGGAATTGAGTAAGTTTGTGGTGATGCCGGATGACGAGGCTTTGCTTTGTACCCCTAGTCGCAAAGCTTTACTCCATTCCTCTTACTTAAGGCAGAACTGATTCCTTCATAGGATTTTTTAATTGCCTAAGCTACAAATTTTTTGCTGTGTGCTGCGCTCAGCAAGGTACACAGCAAAAAACTAAACCTGCTCAAGCGCAAAGCGCGGTAGGTGAAGATTACTCTAAGTGAAGATTATATGTAACGACAGGTTGCAGGGTTTTCAGCACAAAGCGGAAACGATAGGATAAGTGACGACAAGCTCAAGGCTTATTTACTCTGCTGCAATGGGAACAATCAAAAGAATTATTCACTTTGCCGCAATGAAGCGCTTAGCTTCCTGATTAAACTTTCTACCCCAGTAAAATTTTGTATCAGGGACATATCCAACTATGACTTTCCTGAAATAACTTCTCTGCCACCAAGCTACTCACAAATTTCACTGATTGTGGCTAGCTTTGTATGGACTAGTTCACCATCTAGTATTTTTGGCGGATAGACCGGTTGCCTAAATATGAGATCATCCTTTAAGCAACTTCATATTTGGTTCAATCAGTTAACTGAAGCCTAAGACCCTATTCGTGCCCTGCAGATCACCATTCCAAAACTCAATCATTCAAAAGCCCAATTGAGTTTTAGATGGATTCCGAGCGCAGGAAGCCAGCGAATTTAGCCATGCTTCTGCAAGGTGTTGACCGCATTTGGACGTGAGGAGTAAGTTTCATTGATTCATCGCTTTAGTCAGCCGCTCCGTCAAACCCAAGCGCGGCGCAACCATCGTACTGCCAGATGGAAGAGAGTTTTAGCCGGAACCTTATCTGGAACTCTGTTGTACGCTCCCACTCTGTTGTTGAGCGTTCAGGCTGGGACGGCACCCAGTTCTCGTGTAGCACAGGCACGGCGGTCGCAGCCCCTCACACTGGGCGTTGTTCGCAGTCAAGACAATGCATCCCAGTGGAATCAAGTGACAACTCGGCTGCAAGCCGCAGAACTGCCCTATCAAGTGATCGATTTGCAGCAGGTGCAGCGAGCTGCCGACCTGGAAGGCTTTACGGTAATTTTCTTGCCCAACGTCCAGACGATTACGTCGGCGCAGCTTTTAGCCTTAGAGTCCTGGATGAATCGGGGCGGCAGGCTGATCGTCAGCGGCCCGGTAGGTAGCTCTTCGTCTTATGGGGTACAGCAGGCGTTGCGATCGCTCCTGGGAGCCTACTGGGGCTTTCAGCTTGAGCAGCCTGCTGCGCTGGAGCCAACTTCTGACGCAAACCAGGCATGGGTGAATGAAGCGGAAACATCAAGCTCTGTCCTAGGAGCAGCCGTTATTCCCGATGGGTTGTCGAGTCAGACGGTCGCCACCTGGAAGAATGTTGCGGGTAATGGTTGGTTTGAGCACTCCCAATCAACGGGCGGCAGAGATACAGTTCCAGCGGTGGTGATTACAGAGCGAACCACCTTTCTAGGCTGGCACTGGGGCGGGGATAGCTCCGGCTCAGTTGCGTTGGATAGCACCTGGTTGCGGGCGGCACTGGGTCGTCATGGCGATGTCGCCTCGATGTCGGCTGAAGCACTTCCTGCCCCATCAGCCGTTAATCAACCCGATCAGGCTAACTTTCCAGCCGAGTTTTCATCTCGCGCAGAGACTCCAGCTTCCCCTATCGCTGAGATGGCTCCCAACCCCACACGCCCAGGGCGATCGCCTTCTCCTAGTCCTGTCACTCCTAACTCTTTAGACCCGGCTGAACAGGTTGCCCCCGCAGGTGTGCCGGTTGAAATGAGCGCTTTGCCGATTACGACGCTGGAGGAGATCGCCATGCGTCAGGAGCTAGAAAATCTGATTGGTCGATTTGAAAGCGCTTTGCTGTCAGCAAATTCAGCTAACAGCAGCGTCAGTCTGAGAGACGTTGATGCTGCTACGAATAGCGCTGGAAGTAATCCTGTGCTGACTGCCAGCGCCGACAGCACTGTTCTTGCGGAGAGACTGTCTAGCAGCGGTGAATCGGTCAATGAAACGGTGCGTGAAGCGCAGCAAATTCTGGAAGAGTTTCCTCAGCTTGTTGCGGCACGAGACTATGCAACTGCACGACGGCAGTGGCTTCGAGCCAGAGAAATCTTGTGGGAAAACTTCCCCACCGATCGCCCCTCAGCACAGCCCGAAATTCGCGCTATGTGGCTTGACCGAGGCACGATTGTGCGAGCAGGTTCGCGACGTGGGCTAGAGCAAATCTTTGACCGCCTCGCTGCCGCTGGAATTAATACCGTCTTCTTTGAAACGGTGAATGCGGGCTATCCCATTTACCCCAGCGACGTTGCGCCTGAGCAAAACCCACTCACCCGTCATTGGGACCCTCTGGCAGAAGCGGTCGATCTGGCGCACGAACGCGACATTGAGCTACACGCTTGGGTATGGGCGTTTGCAGCAGGCAATCGTCCGCACAACACGTTACTCAACCAACCCGCAGACTATCCCGGTCCAGTAATTTCAGCGCATCCCGATTGGGCAAATTATGACAACCGGGGCAGTATGTTTCCGCCGGGGCAGGGCAAACCCTTTTTAGATCCTGCTAACCCTGCGGTGCGGCGATATTTGCTGCGCCTGTATGATGAAATCGTGACGCGCTATGACGTGGATGGCTTGCAGCTTGACTACATTCGCTATCCCTTTCAAGACCCTAGCGCTGGTCGCAGCTATGGCTATGGACTGGCTGCTCGTCAGCAGTTTCAGCGGTTGACAGGGGTTGACCCAGTTGAGATCTCACCCAGCGATCGCCAGCTTTGGCAGCAGTGGACAGACTTTCGCACCGAGCAGATTAACTCATTTGTTGCAGATACCGCCCGCCAACTGAGGCAACGCAACCCTGACCTGGTTTTATCGGCTGCGGTCTTTTCCATGTCAGAACATGAGCGGGTGCAAAAGATTCAGCAGAACTGGGAAGTTTGGGCGCGGCGCGGCGATGTTGATCTGATCGTGCCTATGAGTTACGCAATGGACACCAACCGTCTTCAGCGGCTAGCTGGCCCCTGGTTAGACACAGACGCAGATCTAGGTTCCATCCTGGTATTGCCAGCAATTCGCCTGCTTAATCTGCCTGAGTCAGCTGCGCTTGACCAGATTCAGGCCTTGCGTGACCTGCCCGCCGGGGGCTATTCCCTATTTGCGGTTGAGAATCTGAACGAGAATCTGCAAGGCATTTTCAGCCGGACTCAGGGCGAAACTGATACCCCCATTCCCTATCGTCAGCCGTTTGCCACAGCAGTAACCCGATATAACGCCTTGCAGCGGGAGTGGAGCTATTTACTAGAAAACGGGCAGCTTTGGATGCGCGACCAGCAGCTTGAGGAATGGCGCACCGAGGCAGAAGCTCTGGAACTAGCGCTGAATGAGCTAGCGGATCAGCCCTCCCGACAAAAGTTAGAACGGGCTAGGTTGCAGTTAAACAGCTTCCGTTCTAATTTCAATCGGTGGATGTATTTGCAGTCGCTAAACCACAGCTACCGGATTAGCACTTGGGAAAACCGACTAGCCGTTTTAGATACGTTGCTGAATTATGGGGAAAGGGTGGTGATTGAGCAAAGAAATTCCTCAACGACTCAGGCTACTTCAACTCCCTGAACTAAAAAGAAGGAGGAAGGCAAAGCTTTCCTCCTTCCCTTTAAAGAATTAGGGATGCACCCCCGCGTCGCGGGGGTGCATCCCTAATTCTTTTAGTGAGAAAGAAGTAAATCAGGTTTACAGAATTAGCGAACTCTACGCTTACGAATAGCAGCAGAAGGGTGAGGACGACGATTTTTGCGGCGACGGGTTGCTGCTCCGCCACTCACTAACCCCAATAGGGCAAGCGGTTGAAAGTTGCGGCTTGCATGAGGTTTTTCAGGCTGGGTGATACTGGCAGTTGGGCGATTGCCCTCCCTCATATGATTGGCATACACCTGATCCGCCAGTGAAAGTGCGCCTGTTGCAATGACAATTCCCAAAAACATGGGATTGTGTCCAGTCGATACTCCTTTCTTGATTACAAAAGAAGCATAGACAAAGTAGAGCGAAATTAATAAACAAATAACCAGCAAAATACCAATGACAGCCGGACTGTTCGCAAAGGTGTAAATTGGACCTTCTGCTGCAGAAAACTCTTCAAAAGTCTCAAAGGGACTAATCATTTTTATTCCTCCTTACTCAGGCGCTAGCTCTGTAGAACCGGAAACTGGTCGTCCTGCGGCAGTTGGAGTAGGTATTTGCTGCGTCACATAAGACATCATGGCGTACTCTGGATAGCCCTCAACGCCTAGATCCGACAGATCTAATCCCTCGATTTCTTCTTGCCGGGAGACCCGCAGTAGATTTAGCTTCTTTAGAATCCAACTTGTGCCATATCCGGGGATGAAACCTAGCAGAACTGTGCAGATAAACGCACCCAGAATTTGTCCACCCAAATTGATTGCTGGAACTGACTCTCCTTGAGGAAATCCTGCCGCTGCAATGCCGACAACTACAGAACCAAACAGTCCAGACCAGGCATGTACCCCAACGGCTCCTACCGCATCATCAATGCCAGCTTTCTCGACGAAAAGCGCTACTTTCGGCATGATGAAGGCACCGATGAAAGCAATGATAATAACCAGAGCTGGGTGGTAGAGATCCATGCCGCCACCTGCCGAGATGATGCCAGCTAAGCCGCCTGAGATGGTGAAAAACGGATCTGCTTTAGAGGAAATGTAGGCAGCTATAATTCCTGCTGCTAGTGCCAAAGTGGTGTTCACACCAATCGATGCCAGTGTCATCGGTGTGCCATAAATAGTTGTCTCTGCAGAGTAGCCGGGTAAGAAAATTAAGCAAGCTGCGAGGAATGCATAGAAACCCACAAAGATGAGTAACAGCCCCACCATTGTTAGCGGTAAGTTGTGCGGCAGAATGGGTCGAGGATTTCCTTGAGCATCATATTTTCCAATTCTTGGACCGAGGTTGATCAACACGCCTAGCGTGAAGAAACCTGCAATCCCATGTACCACGGCAGCGCAGCCAAAGTCGTGATAGCCAAAGGAGTTAAACAACCAGCCAAAATAATTCCAACCCCAGGCGGCTCCCACAACCCAGGTGAAGCCTCCTAAGACAATTGACATGACGATGTATGCGCCAATCTTGACCCGCTCAATCAGGGCACCCGAAAGGATGGAGGCAGTCGTCATGGCAAACAGCGCAAAAGCAAACCAGAATACTCCGGTGAGATGGTCGGCTGTGTTAGGTCCAAGGGCTGGCGACCAGGGGTAAGAAGCCTCTACGTAGACCATTGCTGCGGCGATGGTTTCACTGGCTTCTGGATTTGTCCACGGGCCTAAGATTCCGCCAGTGACTGGAAATAGGGGAAAGGCATTGTAAACCCACCAGCCGAAGAAGAAAAACGCTAAACCTACGCTCGATAGCGTGATCAAGTTTTTGACCATCGTTGCCAAAACGTTTTTGGTTCTGGAGGCTCCCCCTTCGTAGGCAAGGAAACCTGCATGGATAATCAGCATGAATACAGAAGCCCAGTAGTAGTAGGATTCTGCAACAAAGGTTTCTAGAAATTGAGTTGATTTTGGCAAATCCTCAATGGCAACTTGTGCCAGAAGCAATGCATCAGAAAACATCAGCGGTTTCGCTCCTTCAAGAAATATTGGCTGGTCTGGGATTGCCTCATTTGGATATGTTTTCGCCGATGGAGAACCGATACTCCAACACCAAAACATTTCCGAAGTGAGCAAAGTTGCAACTCCAGATAGATGATTTAAAGGTTACGGTGAGTAAGTTTGAGGATTAGTTTGCCGCCATTGTTATAACAAGTTTGTAGCTGCTACTACCGAACCTAGAGAAAAAATTGCACTCTCGGATGCATGAATGGATGTTTATTCTGCTCCATTGGAATTATGTTTCAGTAGGGGTAGCTTGCTAGGATGAAGAGGCAGTTTTGCTAGCAAGGGACTCCTGATAATGAGCGTATTTGAGGATTTCAGTCGGTTTTTAGAAACTCGGCTGGAGGAGTTTCTACGCAACAACCCGCATCTGGAACTGCAAGCGTTAGAAGAAAAATTGCGGGAGCAGGAAGAAGAAACAGTTCGGTTGTTGGCAGATTTGCGATCGCGCGAAAAGCGGCTGCAAGATCAAATCCTGGAAACGGCTCAGGAAGTGCAGCGCTGGCACATTCGGATTGAGAAGGCAAAAAATGCTGGAAGAACTGACCTAGTAAAACCTGCGGAAGAAAGGGAAGCGGCTCTACTGAGTCAAGGAAACCAGCTTTGGGGACAAATGGAAGTACTCAAAGATCGCAGTAAGCAAACCATTGAGCTACAGCGGCAAATTCAGCTTCGGCGTAAGGAAGTGCAGACGAAAGTGGCAGAAGCGCAGGCAACCCGCGCCACTCAGCAAGCTGAGCAACGCTGGCAGACCACTGGATGGAATCAAGATTACAGCTTTAGCAGTACTTCTACGGCGTATGACCCACTAGAAAAAAGTTTTCAACAGTGGGAAACAGAAGAGGAATTGCAGCAGCTTAAGCGGAATATGGGGATGTAGCGGTGATGATGTCGTCGTAGCGGGTGGCGATCGCCGCCACCGACAGCAGACAACTTTCTAACTCCATCAAATCCATGTTTTCGCCACCCAAAATGCTGTGGACAAATAGGATTTGTCCCGCTTCGTCAAGCTGGAATGCACCGAACCGCATTTTGCGATTTTCGGATAGCAAAAACTGAATCAAATCAGCATCTACGGTGCTGCCAACGGTGATATGGCTGGAGGCTCTGACGATCGCCACCTCCGAGTCTTCCCAGGGATGAATCTCCCAGGGCAGCACCTCTACCTCAATCAGCGTTGTTTCTTTGTAGAGCAGATTAAACTTAGGTTCGTCTTCCAGGACATGCATTGAGTCCTTGAACATGCTGGACTTGAGGTAGTCTAAGGTGCGGTTGTAGGTCAACTCTTGGGCGTGATTGACAAATGAGATTGCCATAAGGGTGTGAGGTGCAGAGATTATATTCTTAGTTTACAAATGTTTACTTTGGTTTAACATCGCCTGGGTGGACAGAGTTTCTCACCCTACTAGACAATTTTTGGGCAACAGTTTTGAACTAGGACTGGCGATCGCCAAATAAATCATTGAAGCTCACGGGCAGCTAACCAGTTTCACCTGTGCAGTGAGTTAAGGTTTTACCTTTTGATTAACCTGCCGCTGTAGGCTGTTGTCTTAATGATTAGTGAGGCGATCGCCCTTCCTTTTTTTACCTTTCTGGTCTGCGATCGCGGGTCAAGATGCTCATCACTTCACCGGAACTGGGAGCGGGTAACAGAGGACTCCACGCTCCCGCTTCGGCAAAGCCACGTCCATGTAAATCGTGAATCGTTTCGATTACACCATTGCGTGAGCCGATGATGAGAACTCGCAGTCGTTCGCGCTCAGGGAATTGAGCAGGAGATGTGTTCTCAACGGTTGGTGAGTTGAGATCTAGAAAACACTCAGGCATCAGTTGTGACTCCGTTTAGGGTTTGCAAGGAAACCCCAAAAACCTAGCCACCCCGCACGCGCTGCCGATGAAAGTTAGCAACGCTTTTTTGACATCACAAGTCGGGGTGGCTAGGGGAGTGTTAAAATTCTCCGTTAGCCGCCAGACTGCCGTTTCAGTTTGGGGGTTAGTCGCTCATTGCTGGGCCAACAGCTTTGAGCGGCGCTAGATTTTTGGGCGTAGTGAGGTTGTTTGCGTATAAAAAGACAACCTTAGCGTGACAGCATATCTGAGCAGACGGTATCTCGTCAAGGTGGAAAGTTACAGAGTTTTTGAGGAAATGGTAGTGGCGATCGCCCTTCGCGCAGGTATTTTTGCTTGAAATTGTAAACAAAAACAGGTTTAAGAGTTTAAAACCTTGTTTTTAAATTCAAAACAAGGTTTTGCAAGTTTTAAACCTGATTTTTAAATTCAAAACAAGATTTACAAGTTTTAAATCAAGTTTTGCGACTTTAAAACCTGGTTTTTAAACTCAAAATAAGGTTTTCAAGTTCTAAATCAAGTTTTTGAGTTCAAAACCTAATTCACAAACTCAGAATCAGATTTACGAGTTTGAAATTTCCTCCTATCCCCTCATTCTCAGGCTCCGCCTGGAAATGCTGATCATGAGGCTCTGCCTCATCCTCAATCACTAGAACTGCCAATGGGACGTAGCCGCTACCGCTTTTTAGACAAACAGCCTCATTTCCTGAGCTGTACTGTGGTCAACTGGCTTCCCTTGTTTAGCAATCCAGAGTTAGTTCAAATTCTGCTCGATTCTCTCACTTTCCTACACACTCACCACCGTATTGCGATACACGGTTATGTGATTATGGAAAACCATCTTCATCTGATTGCATCCTCCAGCAACTTGTCAAAAGAAATAGGCACATTCAAATCCTTTACCGCTCGTTCTATTGTTGACTGGCTCAAGGCAAATAACAGACGGCACTGGTTGTCTCAACTTGCGTTCTATAAGCAACTCCACAAAACCGGGCTAGATTACCAGATTTGGCAGGAGGGGTCGCATCCACAAGCCCTGTTGACGGCAGAGATATTTCAACAGAAGTTGGAGTATGTGCATCAGAATCCTATCCGTAGAGGATATATCGATGATCCGGCACATTGGCGCTATTCAAGCTACCGGGATTACCTGGATCAGCAGGGACTTTTGCCGATTGTGCAGTTAGAGATTTGATGAAAGGTGGAGGCAGAGCCTCCGGGTAGCATTTCCAGGCGGAGTTTGGAAACGAGAAAACACACGCGAGTTTGAACGGGTGGAAGGGTTGCAGGTTGAAGATTGGGAGATCGAGATCTAAACGCCCTAGTTAACTTGAGTCAAAGTAGGATGGGTCAAGCAAAGCTTGCCCATCAGGATGAGTCAATTATGAGGGATGGGCATAGGCGATTACCCCAAAGGGGGAACTGCTTCGCATCGCCCTGTGCCCATCCTACATTTAATTCTGCTGCATAGAATCAGGCGACTGCCTTCTTAAACCCCATAAACCAACCTTATAATTAAGTCAAAAGCAGAATTTATCTTCGCTGAAAGAGACTGAGATTGTGGTGGAAGAAGCGCTGAAGCTGTTTTTCTCTTACTCGCATAAAGATGAAGCGTTACGGGATGAGCTTGGCAACCACTTGAAAATCCTGGAGCATCAACAGCTAATTGCAAGCTGGCACGATCGCAAAATTTTGCCAGGGGATGAGTGGGATCACCAGATCACAGTCAATCAAGATACCGCTGATATCATTCTGCTGCTGATTAGCTCAGACTTCATTGCCTCCAAATATTGCTGGGATATTGAGATTAAACGGGCTATGGAGTTGCACGATTCGGGTAAAGCTTGCGTGATTCCAGTCATTTTGAGGAGGGCTGACTGGAGAGGTGCTCCTTTTAGTAAGCTTCAGGCTGTTCCTAAAAATGCCCAACCCGTAACCAGCTTTTCTGATCGGGATGAAGCTTTTGAGTTTGTCACCCAACAAATTCGACAAGTAGTGGAAGGTTTAATCGAACACCGCAGAAAGCTACGAGAGCAGCAGCAAAAAGATATTGCGATCGCGCTCTATCGCCAGGGATTTGAAAAATTTGCAGCTGATGGTGAGATTTCATTGGGTGAGCAATTCTTGCTAGACGAATTGCAGCAAGAATTAGGGCTGACCGATGCAGAGGTACAGGCAATCAAACAAGGCATCCTCAACCCTGTTGCTAATCCTCAACAGTTAGAGCGGTATCGTCAATTGTTGATGAAAGCGATCGCTCAATACGGCTATCCGTTTAATGACAAAGTTCGGGCTGACTTGAAGCTGGTGCAGACCCATCTGAAACTGAGTGACACTAACATTGCTCAGGTTGAAGCACCGATTATTGCCCAAAAAGTAGCAGAACAGCAGGAGCAACAACGGCAACCAGAAGCCCTCAAACAACAATTTCTGGAACAGCAGAATGCAGCAGACCTGAATCTGGGGCAACCTTCTAGTCCGTCACGATTTGTAGATCATGCGGGGTCAGAAGTTGGTACGGCGGAGCTAGACAGTTTAGCTGACCTGTTTAAAGGGGAAGTTCCCGATTTGGGGATGACCTGGCAAGCAGAAGCCCTTAAACAACAATCTCTGAAACAGCAGAGCGCAGCAGTCCTAAAGCACGAGCCAATTGCTCAAGAATCTATAACTGATGACCTCAGCTCAGAACGAGGAATCGACTACACCCTGTTGCGCGACCTGTTGAAAGCCCAGAGGTGGCAAGAGGCAGACCAGGAAACTTACAAGGTCATGATTCGGGCAGTAGGCAAAAATGAGGGTGATTGGTTTGACCCAGATGAGCTTTTGAACTTTCCGTGCACGGACTTGAAGACCATTGACTCTCTCTGGGTGAAGTACAGCAACGGCAAGTTTGGCTTTAGTGTACAAAAAGAAATTTATCTGGAGTGTGGCGGCCTTCCAGACGGACAGTATCATAGGGAGGCATTTAAGAAGTTTGGCGATCGCGTTGGCTGGCGAAAGAACAAACAATGGGTTCGTGTAACATATAGCACCTCATCTGGAGAAAGGGGATACCTCCCATCCTACTGGTGGTTGTGGGTGGGAAAGGGAGGAATAGGGTATTCTTCTCTCGCATCGAGACTTGTAAACTGTAGCAGATAAACGTTTAGCAGATAAACCTAGATAGAGCCAAAGCTCAACGGCAAAACCTACCCTACGGAAGCTCCGTCTCTAAATCATGAGGTAGAGCCTCAAAGGCAGCATCCCTGGTCAGAGTTCGGGAACGAGGAGTTTAATGTTGCGACTAATCGAATTACTTTTGGGCGATCGCCACTCACAAATGAATCAGGCGACCGACCCTCATCAAGCAACCTCAGCAAAAACTGGTGAAGGCGGACTGATACCCTCATGCTCATAGTATTCTAGATAGCTGGCGTTTGCTCTGCCAGTTCCGGGGTTTTTGCTACCGTTGCGATCGCCGCTGCGGTTGCCTGATCCTTTCGCCTCAGCGCACTAAGAAATTTGCTTACCAACTTCCAAACTCCCTCACTAAGCTGCTCACCCGTCTTCTCAAAAGCTTTGGTGGCAATGAGAGTAGCGATTACTGTTGCGGTTAAAGGTTCCATCGCGACTCACATTTTATCCGTAATTTCCGTAGCCAACCTAACTTATCTTCGGGTTAGTTAAGAGCGATCGAGATCACGATATGTTGTGTTTTCAAATTCTAAAAAGGCTAGACGTACCTTACAATTCTTGCCCGTTCTGGTGATGCAATCTCGAATATGAATGATGTAAACTCTTAAATCTTTCATAGCGAGACAGCTTCTTGAAGAATACAGTCTTTCAAAAAGTAGTGCAGCGATTTTGCTGTTACAACATCTACTTTGCGGTGCAGCAGATTCTCCAAATCATGAATTAGCCCAACCGGGAACCAGGGAGTTATTTTCTCCAGTTTATAATCCACTAGAAAGTCAATATCGCTACTTTCTGTTGCTTCTCCCCGTGCAACTGAGCCAAATACCCGCACGTTGTAAGCTCCATGTTTTTCGGCAATAGCGAGAATTTGCGGTGCGAAGCAGTTCCCCTTTGGGTAATCGCTGCTCATCCAGTAATTCTTCAACGCCTAAGCCCATTTTCTCAGTATTACGGAAACTAATTGAGTCAAATTTACATCTATAAGAGTTATCGATGTTGTAATTCACCTCTGGTTTAAGTGGTGCTTCAAGGTAATTTGGTTTTATAGATGACTAGGAGCTAGGCATGAAAAATCGGATGATAGTTGGGTTAGTAGGTGCAGTTGCTTCTCTGACCATTTTGGGTCAAACGGCGATCGCCCAAACAGAATTGCGGAGTGGTGTTGTGCAGCTTGTGCAGCTCAGAGAATTTGCTCAACAAGGCACAAACACTTTGTCATACGGTACCCTGGCTGACCTTCAGGTTGACCCAAACTTTACGGGTGACTTTCAGTCTATGGTGAATACTGCTGCCGCTATTCTCGACGGCTACACGATTGTGAATCGTGGCGGATATTTCCCTGAGAATGCTGGAATTCCCCGCAACCAGCAGTTAACTCCCTCAGAGGCAGTTTATCGAGTTTATTCGCTAGACAATGGCTACGAACTTGTTCTATTTCGTACCCCAAGTGAGAATACGTCTGAGTACTTTATTCGCACGACTAGCAGTAGGTTTTAGGGAAAGGCTAAGCGCTTCTCTCAAGGTTGATTTTTCGTGCGCTTCGGGCACGAAAAATCAACCTTCTCATTAAGCCAACAGGCTTACCTGTGACCCCTGTTGCGTTTTGCAAACCTCAATGCGGGTTTGGAATGCCTCTTTGAAGTGGGGCATGTGGGTAACGGTGAGAATGCAGGCAAAGTCAGGGGCGATCGCTTGGATAGAACTAATGAGGCGATCGCATCCTGCCTCATCCTGAGTGCCAAATCCCTCGTCGATGATGAGCATTTGCAGGGCAGTGCCAGAGCGTTGAGCCAACAGTCGCGCCAGCGCTAGCCGAATTGCAAAATTGACTCGAAAGGCTTCCCCGCCAGAATAGGTTTCGTAGGGGCGAGTGCCCTGCACGTCACCAATCAGAATATCTAGCGTATCGATCAGCTTCGATGGGTTGCGGCTGGTACTTTTACGTCGTCCTGCCCGCTGCGTGACAAACTGGACGTGAAGCTGATTGGCGCTGAGTCTGCCTAGAATGCGGTTAGCTTCGGCTTCAAGCTGAGGCAGCACGTTTTCGATCATGAGTGCCTGAATACCGTTTTTGCCAAAGGCTTGAGCAAGTTCCTGGTAAACGCGATATTGCCGCTGAAGGGTTTTGCACTGCTGTTGCTGTTCCTGCTGCTGCTGTTTCAGTAGGGTGAGCTGCTGCTGTTGCTGTTCTAAGCGTCCCAGGTGCGCCAGGTGTGAATCTAACTGGGCTCGTCGATGCTGCATTTGAGCTTCGAGAGACTGCATTGCGGCGGTGCAATCAGGAATTTGGGTGAGGTGTGAGTTCAGGGTGTTGGTTTGAGTGGCGATCGCTTCTAACGCCTGCATTCTGCCCTGCAAGGTTGCTATCAGTTCACCAATACACTGCTGCACCTGGGGATAGTGCTGCTGTGCTTGCCCCCATTCCTGGTAGCGCAGTTGCCAGGTTTGCGCCTGTCGCAGAGCATTTCGCAGAGCGGTGTGTTGCTCTAAATCGTAAGCAATTTCCGCAATGTGGCGATCGAGATGATTAATTTGTTGCTGAAGAGGCGATTTAGGAATTGCTTGAATTTCACCTTCTAGCGCCGCAAGTTTGGCTTCGAGTTCCGGTTTGCGTTGGGTAAGCTGGAGCTGTCGCCGCTGTGCCTGCTTGATTTCTGCCTGCTTGATTTCTGCCCAACGCCAGCGATCGACCTGCCCCCGTGCCAGAGCATGATCTTTGTCGTCATAGTGAAGCTGCTGCACGCTCTGGTCAAGTAGCCGCAGTTCTTCTTGCAATTCGGCAGCGTAGTCGTTGGTGTGGAGCGATCGCTCGATCTTTTGCTTTTCCTCCATCACTTGCTGTAGCCGAATTTGGCTATCGGCACTGATACTGAGCTGTTCCTGCAACTGCCCTCGCCGCTCTAGCGCTGCCCCGTAGCCTGCTAGCTCCTGATCTAGGTCGCGATATTCTTGCCGCAGTACCTGAATTTCCCGCTCAGAAACCGCCAACTGTTCCCGCACGACCCAAAGCTGGTCGCGCACTTCCTTTTGCTCTGCCAGATGTCGCTCCAGAACGAGTTGAAGGTGGTGTTCATCCAGAGGGCGATCGCAAAGGGGGCAAGGAGGAAAGGGGGATTGGAGATTGGGGATTGGAGATTGGGAGAGCAGAAGGGATGGGGTAGAAGGAGCCGCGTGACCGTTTCTCCGGTCTAATTCCTCCTGGAAGCTGAGTTCTTCTATCTCTGCTACTCCCTCACCTCTTAACTGCCCTACTCCTTCTCGCCTCAGCATTTGAATTTTGTGATCCAGTTCTGCTAGCTGTAGTTCACAGTCGCGCTGGCGTTCCTGAAGGCGTTCTAGGAAGCTGCGTCGCTCCAGTCCTTTTTCGCGAACGCGCTGCTGGTAGGTGCGTCGTCGTTCTAAATGTTCAATTCTTTCGGCAACTGCGATAACAGACTGCTGGAGTTGGGGCTGGCGCTGTTGTTGGGTTTCGAGTTGGCGGGAGAGAGAGTGCAGTTCTTCTAGGCGGGCACTTAGGCGGGTTTGGATGCGGTCAAGCTGGCTCTGAACTTGCTGCCGTCGCTGTAATAAGGGAGCAACTTTGACCTGAAGCTGGTCAAGTTCACTTAACCTTAATCGCGCCTGGTTCAGCTGCTCCACAGCGGCTTTGACATCATTGGCTTTGCTCAGGGTGTGCTGAATTTCCTGCTCCTGCTGTTGCAGGGCTTCCAATTTTGCCTGCACCTGACGCAACTGATCTTTAAGTACATTCAACGCCTCGGCTTGCTGCTGCTGGAGCTTCTGCCGCTGCGATTGGGCTGCCTGGTGCGCTTGAAATTTGGCGGTTTGTCGTTCTTCTTCTGCCTGAAGTGCCTGAAATTGAGTGTATCCGGCGGCGATCGCCTCTCCTTCTGTTAGCACCAGTTCAAGCTGCTGTTGCTGCTGCTGTAAGGTCGTCAAATCTTTCTGCAATCGCTGGCAGTCTTGGCTTAGATGGCGCTGCTGTTGCTGCTGCAAGGTGAGTTGCTGTTGCCAGGTTTGGCGCTGCTGCTGCTGGTTTGTGTAATGCTGCAAACTGTTTGCATCGACTTCCTGCTGCTGCTGCATTTGAGACAGGGTAGCTTCCAGGTTGGCTTGCTCGACCGCCAGCCATTCTCCCGTTTGAAGCTGCGTTTCAATTCGTTCCAAGCTTTGTTCTAATAGCCCTAACTCGGCTTTGATTTGGCGCGATCGCTCCTTCGCCTGCTCTGCCAGGTCATCATACTGGTCTAGCTTGAGCAAGTCCGCCAAAATCTGCTTGCGCTCTCCTGGACGCTTTAACATGAATTCATCGGCTCGCCCCTGCCGCAAATAGGCAGAATTAACGAAGGTTTCGTAGTCCAGCTTCACATGCTGCAAAATCAACTGCTGCGTTGCCCGAACCCCTTTGCAGGTCAGCGCCCGAAAGCCTTCTGGAGTTTGCACCTGAAACTCTAGTGCTGTCGTTTGCCCCCTATAGCGCGTGCGAATGATGCGATAGATCTGCTGCTGACAGTGAAACACAAAATCCACCTGCGCCTCTTGAGTGCCCAGGTGAATCATGTCATCCTCAGCAATGGCGCGGCTTTGCCCCCAAATTGCCCAGGCGATCGCCTCTAGCAGCGAAGACTTTCCGGCTCCATTTGCGCCACAGATACAGGCAACATGCAGACCCCGAAAATCCAGGGTCGCCTCCCGATAGCTCAAAAAGTTTCTCAGCGTCAGTTGTTGCGGAATCATGCCGGTCAAGTGCGTTGCTTGATCTTAAATTAACAGTACGCTCGCACTTTAGTACCTCTGAACTTCAGTACATTCGCACTTTTTCCCATCATTTTCTGCAAATCATGTCAAACTCGATGCCCCATTCACTGCAAATTGCTTCCTATCTGGCTCCCAATTTGATGAGTCTTTATGCAGCGGTAGGGCAACATCTGGAACGGGCATTGAAGGTGAAGACACAGATTTGGCAAAGTGAGTTTGACCCCCTCGAAGACCCAAAATTACTGCACGACCAGATCGATTTAGCTTTCATCTGCGGCTTGCCCTTTGCCAGACGTGCTCAAGTAATGCCCGATCAATTTGTGGCGATCGCTGCTCCAGTGATGCAAGCAGAGCGTTATCAAAATCGTCCTGTTTATTTCTCTGATGTGATTGTGAGTGCTACTAGTGAACTCACTTTGCTTGATCAATTAGCAGGAAAAACCTTCTGCTATAACGATCCTGGCTCTAATAGTGGTTATAACTTGTTGCGCGATCGCCTGATGCAATCGGGATATCCTTCTCACTTTTTCGGCAAAGTAATTCAGTCCGGTTCTCATCAACACTCGATTGCCTGGGTTGCTGAAGGAAAAGTAGATTGTGCCGCGATCGATAGCACCGTGTTGGAGCAAGAATTTCGGAATTCACCGGAGCGATCGCTCCAACTACGCATTATCGAGTCGATTGGCCCATGCCCAATGCCACCCCTTGTTGCCGCCCAACGACTTGGTAACACTTTTCTTGACCAACTCCAATCTGTTCTATTAAATCCTGATGCGGAGTTACAGTCTTACATGCAACAGGTTGGAATTCGTCGTTTTGCAGCAGTGAAGAGTGAGGATTATGAGGCGATCGCTCACATGTACAACGCTGCTCTTGAAGTAGGCTACGAAATAATCTGTTGATGAATTCTAGGCATAGTGTTACGGCTCCAAAGTTTTGACCAGAATGCAAATCAGGCTTTCTAAATCATCTGGCACTCGGTAAAGGGTAAGCCCCTACTCAATCTGCTTTTGCTCTCGGTGCAAAATTCCAAACTGCCAAATATCTCTAGAAATGGCTTCTTGCAGAATAGGTTGAGCCTCATCTGTCCACTTATTTAAATGTATAAGACTGTCCGGGTTGAAGAATGGCAGGTCTAGCCATAGAGAACTCTCTAGATAGCGCTGCTTCCAGCGTACCGAATAAAATGATTGAAGCAAGTTCTCATGAGGTATAGCAATAAAAGATAGACAGCGAGTAAAAAAGCCTTGTTTATCAAAGCTTATCCCTCATTCCTATTTCCCTGGAGGCAAGATGATCCAAACTTCCACCCCCTCCCTCACCCTAGAAGCATTTTTGCAACTGCCAGAAACTAAACCTGCCAGCGAATTTATTCATAATCAAATCATTCAGAAGCCAATGCCCCCGGGAGAACACAGCACTTTACAAGGGGAATTGGTTACTGCAATCAATGCAGTTGCTAAAGCTGAGAAAATTGCGATCGCTTACCCTGAACTACGCTGTACCTTTGGAGGAGCTTCCATCATTCCTGATGTTTCGGTATTTCGCTGGCAAAGAATCCCCCGTTCTCCATCCGGTCGGGTTGCTAACCGATTTGAGCTTCATCCTGATTGGGCGATCGAGATTCTTTCGCCTGACCAGTCGCAGACCAAGGTTTTAGAGAATTTGCTGCACTGTTCTCAAAATGGGACGGAGTTAGGCTGGTTACTTGCCCCAGATGATGAAAGCATTTTGGCAGTATTTCCTGAGTCTCGCGTCAAGTTCTACCGAGGATCAGAAATGCTACCAGTCTTAGAAGGCATTGCCCTTTCTCTATCTCCTGCTGAGATCTTTAACTGGTTAGCCTTACCTGAGTAGAGGCCTCAAACGATGAAGAATCTCTATGAAAGTGATTTCTATGCCTGGACGAAAGAGCAAGCCGAATTGCTTAAGAATAAAACCTGGGAACAGATAGACCTACCCAATCTGATTGAGGAAATAGAAAGTTTGGGACGGCAAGAACGGCAGGAACTCAGAAATCGTCTAGGAGTGCTATTAGGACATTTACTCAAATGGCAATATCAGCCGTCTAATCGAGGAAATAGTTGGTTGTCAACTATCCGAGAGCAGCGCCGTGAAGCTTCTCTTGTGTTGCGAGAAAATCCCAGCCTCAAGCCTTATCTTTCAGAAGCAGTGTGCTTGGGTTACGAATCAGGAGTAGATTTAGCTGTTCGAGAAACCGGAATGGACTACGATGTGTTCCCGGCAGAATGTCCCTACACTGAGGAACAAATTTTAGAAGAGACTTTTTTACCGGACTAACATAGTGCTAGTTCCTGGAAGGTCCTAGTGATCTATTTACTTAGTGCTGATTACTTGGGTGAGAACAAGAAGGAGAGGATTTGGGTATTGAATGAGAGTGCCAATCCTGATGGATACTGGAGTCTTTTTTGCTGCAATATTAACTCATTTCACTTATCACTCCGAGCAGGTATAAATTCCGTTATTGTCATTTATCCAACAGCTTTGCTTACGGTGTATTGGGCGAAGGAGGGAGAGTAGGTAGTGCGGCTTTTTTCTGCTTGGTGCAGCGCGTGCAGGTAAATTTGTTGGAACAGGTGTCTTTGAGCATGACTGCCGCCGACTGACCAGAGGTGAGGCAAAACGGGTTTGAGGAAAGCGATCGCCCCTTCCCAATCTTTGCTAGCGTGAGCTACCATGCCGTGCGCGGCGGGTAGGGTGACATTGAGCCAGGTATTTTGCTGAGTTGGTTCTAGCGTGTGGGCGTGAGCTTCCATACTCAGCAGCATTTCGTGCGTTTGGCTAAACCAGCCGCCTCTTGCCAAAGCATAAATGTAGTGCAAATCCTGAAAGGGTAAGGCGTGTTCGTGAACGCGAGGCAGCAGGTGAGTAACCAATTTCTGCCAGCGATCGCCCACACTCATTCCCTTTAACTCCAATCTGGAGAGTAGTGCGATCGCCCCGACCTGATCTTTTGGAGTTGATTTGCGAGCGCGGCCCCAGATGTGAGTGTCATAGAGCGACAGCACTTTTTGCCTGTCTGCTTTTGCCAAGTAATACAATCCGACGTGCCACCAGTTGTGGGTATAAAGCATCGAGTTGCAATCTTCCCAGGTGTCGGACAGGCTTTCCATCCAAGCAATGCCTTCATCGATTCGCCCCTGCATTTCCATCACATGAGCAACAGCGTGGTGCGCCCAGGGGTTGTGGCGATCAAGAGCAGTTGCCTGTCTGCCAGTTTCCTCAGCTTCTTTCAAGCGATGGCACTGCTCTAGACCAAAGGCAATCATGCTGTAGAGATAAGGATGCTCAGGGTTTGCGGGTAAGGCAGCTTTAGCAATTTGAAGCAAGCCTGCTGTGTCGCCTCGATAAAAGTAGTGATATTGCCCCTGCTGCACGGAGAGTAAGTCTTGCGGAAACTGCTCAGCGATCGCCCAATGTATTGCAATCGCCCGATCGATTGCTCCTTTCGCCCAGGCTGCGATCGCTTGAATGTAAAGCTGTTCTCGCTGAGTGACCTGAGGTAGAAGGTGTTGGGCAGATTCTAGATAGGGTCTTGCCTGCTTACGAGCAGCGGCACTTTCCAGCGAAAGATAATAGGCTGCGCTGTAGGCATGGGCGATCGCACAAGTTGGATCTGCGGTAATGGCGGTGAGAATAGCGGCTTCTGCCTCACGTCCATAGGTGAGAGACTGCTGCACAAATTGGTTGATTGCGGCGATCGCCTCACTAGAATCGGTTGTAACGTCTAGCCCCTGAGCGTCCTTCAATGGTCTAATCCCTCCAAATAGTCCAACAGCAAAAACAAATTTATTAATCTACGGTAAGTCGGTCGATTTTTAGTATTTAACTTAAACTTGAGTATGTCACAGCTTCTTTACACAGGTCAAGAAAGACCAAAAAGGGAGGTAGGAACCTTGTTCCTACCTCCCTTTAGGTCCTAACCAGCAAGGCTAAAGCTACAGAGTTTGACTTAACAGAAGTTCATGAAGGATTGAGGAAGACTTTGGACAATCGACCTAAAATTTCTTGCTTTCTTCATAACGAAACAGATGTAAGCCTTATTTAAAGAGGCACCATAGAAGCAGCCTTTATCCTTACCTTATGAGAATTCAATTATTAATAGTGGGATTGCTAGCGATCGCTTCGACTAGCTGTGCCCCTAGAATTGCTACAAGTGCTACGCCATCTGCTTCAACCACGACTTCATCGGCAACTGCTGCTCTGACCTCTACTACAAATTCAGACAATCTTTCCCTTAAAGAAGAGCTAGAAGGTACCTGGTCAGCAGGCTTTATGACCATTACATTTAATTGGGAGGCTGGCACTTATTCTGGCGTGATGCTAGACGAACCATTCTCCAAAACTTTAGAGTTTGTCAGCGAAACAGGCAATGAAATTGTTTTTAAGGCAGACGGTTCTCTCATGGTGGGGCGATTCGACCCCAATGGAGAAGTGAGGCTGACTGAGAGTGCAGACAGTTCCTCAACGCTGAGACTAAAACGAATTTAGCTTGTAGTGGGTTTCAGTCAATTATCAAAACAAGTTTAAAGAAGCGCACTCTCTTATAGGGTGCGCTTTTCTCATAGCTTAAATTTAAGGAAATGAGTACAAAAGGCGAATGGGAAGAGGGACAAGGCTAATTCAGTGAAATTCCAGATAAGATCGATATCGGACTCCATAGCGATTGCAGCAATAGATTTTTGTACGCGAGACAGATAATATGCCCCATCCTCCAACCGTTGAATTTCAAGATTATTTTGATGTGGTGGTGGTGGGTGCTGGGCACGCTGGCTGTGAAGCCGCTTTAGCGGCGGCTCGCTTAGGCTGTCGTACCCTGTTACTAACGTTGAATTTGGATAAAATTGCCTGGCAGCCTTGCAATCCAGCAGTCGGTGGGCCAGCCAAATCACAGTTGACTCATGAAGTCGATGCGCTGGGCGGCGAAATTGGCAAGATAGCCGATCGCACCTATTTACAAAAGCGAGTTCTGAATAACTCACGAGGTCCAGCGGTTTGGGCTTTACGGGCACAGACGGACAAGCGCGAATATGCCGCTGTGATGAAACAGATCGTTGAGAATCAGGAAAACCTGACCATCCGTGAAGGCATGGTAACGGATCTGGTTTTGGGAGCTAACGATGAGGTAATTGGTGTCCAAACTTACTTTGGCGTAGCGTTTCAGTGCAAATCGGTGGTGTTAACCACAGGAACGTTTTTGGGTGGCGTAATTTGGGTTGGTAATAAGTCGATGCCCGCTGGACGTGCTGGAGAATTTGCAGCAGTGGGTTTAACCGAAACGCTAAATCGGTTGGGGTTTGAAACTGGGCGACTGAAAACGGGAACGCCAGCACGGGTAGATCGGCGATCGGTAGATTACACTCACCTGGAACTGCAGCCTGGGGATGAAGAGGTGCGCTGGTTTAGCTTTGACCCAGAGGTGTGGGTAGAACGGGAGCAATTGCCTTGCTATTTAACTCGCACCACTGCGGAGACCCATCGGCTAATCCGGGAGAATCTGCACCTTTCTCCGGTGTATGGCGGTTGGGTAGATGCAAAAGGGCCGCGCTATTGTCCCAGCATTGAGGACAAAATTGTACGATTTGCCGATAAAGAGTCGCACCAAATTTTTATTGAACCTGAAGGACGAGATATTCCAGAACTTTATATCCAGGGGTTTTCGACTGGGCTGCCAGAGGGGCTGCAGATCCAGATGTTGCGATCGCTTCCCGGTCTAGAAAACTGCGCTATGCTTCGCCCTGCCTACGCTGTGGAATATGACTATTTGCCTGCAACTCAGTGTTATCCCACCTTGATGACTAAAAAGGTAGAAGGGTTATTTTGTGCAGGGCAGATCAACGGCACAACGGGATATGAGGAAGCGTCCGCTCAAGGACTTGTGGCAGGAATTAATGCTGCTTGGTTTAGTCGCGATCGCCCCATGATCATTTTTCCTCGTGAGCAAAGTTACCTGGGTACCCTGATTGACGACCTCTGCACCAAAGATCTGCGGGAGCCTTATCGGATGCTCACCTCTCGTTCTGAATATCGGCTGCTGCTGCGATCGGACAATGCCGATCAGCGGTTAACCCCATTAGGACGAGAAATTGGACTGGTGGACGATCGCCGGTGGGAATTGTTTACTCTCAAGCAGGAAAACATCACCGCCGAAAAGGAGCGCCTGCACGAAACCAGAGTCAAAGAGCACGAAGAATTAGGGCGCAAGATCGCTGCCGACACTCAGCAGGCGATTAAAGGATCGATTACGTTAGCAGATTTACTGCGTCGCCCTGGATTTCACTATGCTGCCCTGGAGCATTATGGACTCGCTAATCCAGCCCTGAATCTGGCGGAAAAAGAAGGCGCAGAGATCGATATCAAATACTCTGGCTATATCCAACGTCAGCAAAACCAAATTGACCAGATCAGCCGTCAAGCACACCGACCCCTGCCTCAAGATTTGGACTATGCCAAGATTGAGACGCTTTCTAAAGAATCACGTGAAAAGCTGGCTCAGGTGAAACCGCTAACGGTAGGTCAAGCGACTCGCATTGGCGGTGTGAACCCAGCGGATATTAATGCGTTGCTAGTTTATCTAGAGATTCGTTCTCGCCAAGAACAACCTGCTGCAACAGGGATCTAACGCCAATTCCAAAAATTAGAGCTAGTTAAAAGAGGCAGGGTTTTGCCCTGCCTCTTTTAATTGATACCTCTGTGTAGCTACAAGCTATGCAGGAGGTGCTGTTGTGCTAATTGATCGAGTTAGGGTTGGTGAACTTCGGCAGAAATGCCCTGTTGCTCTAGCTCACTTGCCAGATCTTCTGCCCCAGCCCGATCGCGAAATGCCCCGACCTGAACTTGCGCCCCACCTTCTGGAGTATTGCGGACATAGGCATCACCGACGGCTTGGCGGGCTTGCTCTAAACTGCGATCGCCATTGTAAGGAGTCGTTACGTAATAGTAGTCGTCTTGGCTGGCGGCAGGAGGGCTCGCAGGAGCGGGCGCTGTCGCTACGGGTGGGGTCGCAGGCTGAGCTTGCACCTGAGGAACAGAAGGCGTTGCGGTATTTGCTTGAGCCGGAGCGCTAGCACGAGCAGGGGCTGGAGCGCTAGCACGAGCAACTGGGTTGGGACGAGCGGGAGCCGGAGCACTAGCACGAGCAGCTGGGTTGGGACGAGTGGGAGCCGGAGCGCTAGCACGAGTAGCCGGGTTGGGACGAGCAGGGGCTGAAGCTTGACTAGGAGCAGAACGCCCATTTGGGCGCATGGAGACTGTCGCAGGCACGACAGTCCTCGGCAGGGTGGGAGCCGACTGCGGGTTAGGCAGGGGTGCGGTTTGGGCAGGAGTTGAAGCTGTTGGAGAGGGGACTGCTCCTGGAGTGACGGGCACTGGAGCGGGAGCTTCACCCGTTGGCAAGGTGCTGAGCGTACTTAAATTTAATTCTCTAAATTCTTCGCTTGCCAGGTCGGGAGAGCCTGGTAGTGCGTTACTCGGCAAATCAGTTGAATCTGGGTTAGTGGCAACTTCGCCTGACAACTCTGAGTTGCGATCGCCCCCCGGTTCACCTTCACTAAAGATTCCAAGACTAGCTGGGTTCATAATCATATAGCCCAGGGTGACGCTGGAGAGCAGCAGCAGCAGCATGGAGCCAATTCCTAGCGGGGTTAACAAGCTTTGAATAAAGCTCGGCTCTTGCGGGGGAACCTCCTCCTGATCGTCCAGGCTTTTAAGCAACTCTTCAGAAGATTCTAGGTAGTCGTCTGGTCCCAGGTTAATGTCATCTGGGTTAACCAGCTTTTGGGTTGTTTCTGCCTCAGCACCAGGAGAAACTAGCCCTGACGGCTCTGCATTGGGGACAGTTGCAGCCGCAGCCGCGATCGCCAATTGGTTAGGAGTTGATGGAGGAGTCGGTGAAGGAGGAGTTGGTGAAGCGACACTCCGTTTGATCTGAGAGGGCGGTGGTGGTGGCACTGGGGAGGGCCTGCCTTTCGCAGTGGAAAGGGCGATCGCTCCAGCAGCGGCAGCCTGCGTCCTTCCCCCTTTCGCCTCCACATAAATCGTGTCCATCGGTTTAGCATCGCGGCTGCGGCTCCGCCGACTTTTAGGTTTTGTCGGTTTGCTCTTACGGGAGCGACGGTAGCGAGACAGTTCCTCCTCTAGCTGCATATCTAAACCACCCAGTGCAGTTTGCAGGACAGCGTGCAGAGGCTTAGAAGGAAGTGAAGTTGAAGATTCTTGTGAGGAACGTTGGCGCATTAAACTACTCCTGCCAGTACGTGAGTGACGACCCAGTAATACGTAAATGACTTATTCAGTGATGATTGGTTCAATGAATAATCGCAAAAGATGCCCCTGAATCTGTCTACACCGAGAAGTATCCCTGAAATAATCATTGTTAGCTTAATCTGAGCCGCTGTCAAAGATGGCGCAGCCTACAGCCCTATCTTGCGCCCAATTCTAATCCGAAATTTGGAGAGTGTTCAGATTTTTGTGTAAGTGCGGGCAGCATGCCCGCACTTACACAAAAATCAAATCAGTCCCGAAATTTGCAGCCGATTCGAGCTTTTCCAGTTAAATTAAAGCCTGATTCTCATGGAAGAAAACCATCCTGAACGGCTTGTGAGACGCATCATACAGGGGTTAAGCTTCTCGCACAGTCCAGTTTAGGGCACCAAAGGTTCAGGACTCTGTAGGCTTTGTATTAGGACTATATATATGTCGCTTAAATCTCTGCATCACGTTTTAGGTGCTTTGCAAAGCCAGGAGGGTTGGCGATCGCGACAGCAGCTTCAACAACTGCTTGCCTGTTGGTTTCAGGTGGTTGGCCCGGCTGTCGCTGCTCAGACTCGTCCAGTTTCAATTCAACGGCGGGTGCTGCATGTGGCTACCTCTAGCTCGGTTTGGGCAAATAATCTTACCTTTGAGCGACAGCGGATTTTAGAGAAATTGAGTGCTCACCTGCCCTACGCTCTTTCTGACATTCGTTTCTCTACAGCTCACTGGCAACCCTACCGGGGCAACAGTTCAATGGAGGAAGATGCATCCGAAATCTGGCAAAGACACCCTAGCCGAGTTGCTGATCCTTTTGCTGCGTCCAGGGCAAAGGCTCAGTCAGAACGTCAGGATGCAGATTCGGCATTTCGACATTGGGCTGAGGTAATGCAGACGCGATCGCAGCACTTGCCGCTCTGCCCTAGCTGCCGCTGTCCAACACCCAAGGGAGAGTTAGAGCGATGGTCTATTTGCTCACTTTGCGCCAGTAAGCAATGGTAAGCCCGTAAATTTACACACCTCTTTTTTGAATAGACCCAGAATTAACCTGCCAATGCTCGATTTTTTGAAGCAACAACCGTATTTTTTCGAGCATTTAAAGCAGAACATTTAATTACAAATAGACATCTTTAACGGTGTGCTCTCATAAAGATTAAATTCAGATGAAGTTTGGTCCTAGATTTAGGCAATTTCCCCTTTTTAGGGTAGGTAATAAATTAAAAATAAGGCTCGTCTTTCTGGTTTCCTATTGATCCCCGTGAGGTTTGAGGAAGAATTGATAACCTTATCTACTCTGTCAAAACTGATACAAAAGTTTTTAATATTTCTGAGTTGTTAACTGGAACCTAAAAATAATCTAAATTCCATTTTTTGTTCGGGATCGCTACAAACATCTCAGGCAAAGGCTTTAGAACTTTTATCTAGCTAAAACCAAACAAATTCAAAGATGAGAATGGGGGTGAAGAATAACCTCACACAAGATCCCATGGGAAAACAGGATTCTGCCATCTCAGCTTGTCGGCACTGCCAAAACTATGTGCCTCAAGGTCGGCGTGGTGGTCAATGTCGGCAGTTGGGTGTACTTGTTCACGGCGCTTGGAAGGCTTGTTCTCTGGCGATCCCACCCTTTTCTCCAGTCTGGAGTTTAGAGGATGTGGCGCTTTGGCAACCGGAGGCTTTTGAGCTCAATGAACTAGAGGCGATGCGAAGCAGTTCCTCCGTTGGGGTAATCGCCCCTGATCCTGTTCTTCCGACTTACGTTGCAAAGGTTGTTGTAGCGCAAGACGTTGTGCTTTCTGAGTAGGAAAGCAAACTTATACCCATTCTCCTTATCCCGTTTCTACATGAAGCTGCATATTTTGGAATGTGCCCCGTGTACGCGGGGCACATTCCAAAATATGCAGCCATAGAGAGAGTCAGTATTAGAGCTATATACTCGCCCGCACCGCTCATGCCTACTGAACCGATTCAGGCTGGCGAATGCTGTAATAAAAAGTCAGCGTGCGGGTGAGTGGTTGCTGATTTGCGGCAGGGGGAAGCGGCTCAAAGGGAGCAGATTGCTGAATTGCTTGGATAGCCGCTTCATCAGCGATCGCCAGTCCAGAAGGCTGCGTTACTTCCCACTCGGTCAGTTCACCTGATTGATCAACTGTAAATCTGACTTTTACAGAGCGCGTTGCATCGACGTTGACCTGAATACGCTGCCACTGTCGTTCAATCTGCTGATTCATCTCAGCCAGATAGTCTCCCCAAATCGGGTCTTGCTCAGCATCAATGCCAAATTCATTAGAGGCTGTGCGGTTTGAATTTGCGATTTGAGCAAACTCTTGTCCCAGATTCAGAGCCGCTTCATATGGGGCTGCAGTCTGATCTGCGGTTTGATCTGGGGAAGTGGGCAAGTCTGATGCGGGTGAGTTTGACGTAGGCAAGTCTGAAGTTTGTGACGGGACTGGCTGATCCGTTAAGTCCGATTCAGACGATACGGTTTGTTCAAGCGGATTGAAGTCTGGATCTGGTGCTGCAGAGTTCGGTGAGAACGAGTCAGCTTCTAGCTGCGGCAATCCTGCAAAGGCGCTGTCATTTGAACTAGCAGGTGCAATATCTGGAGCTTCAGCAGTTTCAGTAGCTTCAGGGTTGGGTGCATCGGATGGCTCTGAAGTGGGCTGTGGCGGGGTTGCTACTGAATCTGGTTTTGCTTCGCTTTCGGTTTCGGTGGCTTTCCCCTGACCGCTATTTGCAGGACTAGAAGCTGGAACAATTCTCCCTGGTGAGACGGGGGGGAGAAGCAGCGGCGCGATTGATTTGTTGTCTGTGGTGCTGTTTTCTTTTAAGGATTCTTCGATTCCGGGCTTTCCGGCTGCTATAGGCAGGTTTGGTTTCGCTTCACCGCCTGCGATCGCATCAATATTAGAGCGGCGATCGCTATTCTGCTTTGTCTCAGTTTCTGACTCTAGATAAACAAACTCAATCGGTTCAATCGGTTCCACAGCCAGGTTTGGCGGCTCAATTGGTTGCCAGGGAAAAATTCCGCCTGCCACTACACCGCCGTGAAAAGCGGCAGCTACTGCCAAATAGATTGTCAAACTCCCCCGCTGAGCGGCAAAGCGATCGCGATATTTCTGGGCTAGGCTCATGAGTTAGTGGGGGAAGCCGGTAGAGAAAACGTGTGTAGCTAACCGCTATGAAAACATGAGTTCTACCCATTTGGCGATAGACGACAGGGACGCTGAACTCTAAGGGAAGCGGCGAAAGGGCTAGCGATTTGAATTATGATAGATTCTGGAGAAATTCTGGATCTAATTCCAGATGTATTGAACCTTCACATTTTGGCTTCACATAACGCTATGGATATTTTGACTTTGGGTTGGGTTTCGCTGCTAGTCGTTTTCACGTTCTCTATCACGATGGTGGTTTGGGGCCGTAACGGATTCTAAGGATTAACAAAATCAACTGAGTTGAAAGCCAGTAATCAGCTATGGGCTTTGAAACGTCTCCTCTGGGGATTCTTGCTGTAACTGCTCTGGGGTTAATGGTTGCATTCACAGGTGGCATTGCTTACCTGACAACGATTGAATGGCGCGATCGCCGCCGCCGAGAGCGAGAAATGCGCGAGAACCAAAGTGTTTCCAAGAAGAAAAAGAAAAAGTGACCCATTCTACCGATTGGGAATTGCCTGAGTATCTGCAAGCCGTTTTTGCAGAAAATTCTAATTTAGATGCGGTGTTCGCAGCGCTAATGCCTGCTTTGTGTCAGGCGTGGCGCTGCGATCGCTGCTTTCTCTATCTTCGTAATCCTCAAACGGGTCAGGGGCGAATCACCCACTGTTGGGGCACCAGTCCTGAGTGGGCTGATTTGTCAGGCTCCGATTGGCTAGAAGAAGGCGATATTGCGAGTAAAGATCCGCTGATGGCGATCGCTTTTCGCACGGCTGAGCCTGTCTTCGTTGAAGATATTGAGACGGCTGGCCCTGAGATTGTCAATCTCGACTATGAGCGAGACGTGTTTCAGCATCGAGCGCTGATTCATGCACCGCTCTATCATGAGGGACTAATGTACGGCATTTTGGAACCCTGTGTCTTTCAGCAGCCAAGGGTATGGACGGAGGGCGATCGCCGTATTACTACCGAAATTCAAGACAGACTTGTCCCGCTAGCCGCAGCCTATGTACGGCAACAAGGGACTTAAGCCCCTTGTTCCATTAATAAGTTTGCTTTAACTCTGTAGTAGCACGTCGAGTTTAAGGTGTTGGGTTCCGCTCTGCTCCACCCAACCTACCAGCTCATCATCTGGCAGTTGTGTAGGTTGGGTGCAGCGCAACGGAACCCAACGTTCAAAGTTTGCTGCGCTACTAAAGCAACTAAACCCACTCTAATCTCAGCTATCGCCCTTTGAGCCCGGTACGACGCACAACTGCATCAGCGGTGACTGCCAGTAACAGCACGGCACCCTGAACAATATTCTTGACGCTTTGATCTTGGTTGAGTAGGTCTAGTCCGTTGTCGAGACTGCCGATTACCAATGCACCTAGAACTACCGCCCAGACGGAACCCCGACCGCCAAATAAGCTGACTCCACCAATGACGGCAGCGGCGATCGCATTCAGCAATAGGGTTGAGCTAATCTGCGTGGCAACGGCTGTACTGCGGGAAGTCATCATGATTCCACCCAGGGCTGCCAACGTGGAAGCCAGCATGAAGACAGTGATTTTCATGCGAACGACCCCAATTCCGGCGCGACGAGCGGCTTCTGCATTGCCGCCAACCGCGTAGAGGTGCCGTCCGAACGGAGTTTTGCGTAGAACGATCCAGAAAACCAGCACCAGACCTAACGCAATCATTACGGCTTGGGGTACGCCCTGGTAAGACTCAAATAGGAAGATCAGAATGATTGTGACGGCTGCTGCTCCAACAAGCTGTAGCGCTGTTTGAGAGGAATGCCGAACGGACAAACCAGCTTGCGATCGCTTGCGTCGTTCGTACCATACGCCCAGCGCATACAGCCCTAAGCACACCAGCGGAATTCCCCAGCCCAAAACTGGGTTGAGATAAGTTGGAGCAAGTGAACGAATCACCGGATCGCGCACGACTAACGTGGTTTGTCGTCCCATTACCACGAGTAGCAACCCTGAATAGGCGATCGACCCTGCTAACGTGACAATAAACGACGGCACTCGCAGCACGGCAATAAAGAATCCGTTAAGCAGTCCAATCAGTGCGCCTGCCAATAGCCCTGCTAGTATTGCTAGCCAAGGATTCCAGCCCTGATATACCGAGACTGTTGCCATGATTGCGGCGCAGGCTTGCGCGACAGCTGCTAAACTCAGGTCAATCTCACCTAGCAATAGCACTAATACTGCTGCAATACTAAGAATGCCAATGGTGACAATTTGCTGGGTTAGATTAGATAGATTTCGGGCTTGTAGGAATACGCCACTGGTAGTGAGCTGAAAGTAAATCGTAATGAGCGCCAACGTCAGAATGACGGGAATAAAGCCCAAATCACCCTGCATTAGCGATCGCAAATTAAACCGGGCACGCGAAGCGGCTGTAGCTGGCTGATGTACCAGGGCATCCTGACTGCCGGAATGATCCTGATCTTGAGGGGTGTCCCGATCCAAGCTTTTCATAAGATTAATATCCTCTGTAAGTCGTGCTATCCCTAAACTGCTGCCTCAGACGTAGCTCCAGTAATCGCGCCAACTACCTGTTCACGGGTAGCGCTGCGGACATCAAATGTGTTTGCTCGCTGTCCTAACCGCATGACGATGATGCGATCGGCGACTTCAAATACGTCATGCAGGTTGTGCGAGATCACTACAACCGCTAGACCCCGCTCTTTTAGCCGCAAAATTAGATTTAAAACTTGTCGAGTCTGAGCCACACCCAGAGCAGCGGTTGGCTCATCTAGCAGCACCACTTTCGGCTGGCGCAAGATTGTTTTGGCGACAGCAATGCACTGACGTTGACCGCCTGACAGAGAAGCTACGGCTGACCGCACTGAAGGAATTTTTACATCCAAAATTTTCAGTACGTCGAGCGTTTGGCGTTCCATCTCGGTTTCATCTAGCACCCGCAGCAAGCCAGGAACCAAATCACGGTAAGCTTCCCGTCCCAGCCAGAGGTTTGCAACCACATCCAGGTTGTCGCACAGTGCTAGGTCCTGATAAACCGTTTCAATTCCTAATCGGGTTGAGTCTTGAGGACTGCCGATGGTGACGGGTTGACCATCAATTAACGTTTCCCCCTCGTCGGGTACATAGGCACCCGACATCGTTTTGATCAAGGTTGATTTGCCTGCGCCGTTGTCACCCACTAGGGCAACCACTTCGCCATCGTAAACCTCAAAATCTACGTGCTTGAGTGCATGAACGCCGCCAAAGGATTTGCTGATATTTCTGAGCTGGAGGCGGGGAACTTTGCTGTTGACAGAAGCGCTATCCGACGTTGCCGACATTGAACTGGTCATTGTTTGTTAACCCTCCTGAGTAAGTTGAAATGAAAAGGCTTTACCCTTGCTGACTGCAAAACATAAATTCCTTCATCCTCAGAGGTAGGTTGGGTGGAGCATAGCGGAACCCAACGTTCGCCTAACCTTGTGGAACCCGACGTTTGCCTAACTTTGATGTTGTTGGGTTCCGCATTCGCTTCACCCAACCTACGGTGCCCGTTCCATAGAAGGTTTGGAAAGTTGCACATCCTTGTGATGAATACAGGAATTGAGGGTGGGGGCGAAGTCTTACGGGCAAACGCCGCCTGCGCCAGAGGGCAATCCGCTGCAAATTTCTTCTTTGCTCAAGAAGCCATCAGCAATCACAGTTTGTTCAACATTGGTGCGATCGACGATAACGGGCGTTGCTAGAACGGAGGGAATCTGTGCGCCGCCAATCACCTCAGTGGTGCCGTTGACGATCGAGCCTGTGTCTTCACCTTTGCTGAGGGCTGCGACCAACCGAGCGGTGGCGCGGGCTTCCTCAATGATTGGCTTGTAGATAGTCATTGCCTGGTCGCCTGTGAGAATGTTTTGGATTCCGGTGAGGGTTGCGTCTTGCCCAGTGACGAGAACTTTCCCGTTCAAATCTTGTGTCCGCAATGCTGCAATTACCGTATTTGCCATACCGTCATTGGCAACGTAAGCGATTTGAACATTATTCTCTTCCTTGGTTAGCACGCCTTCCATTAAGGATTGCGCTCTGGCGTTGTCCCAGTTGGGGGTGTATTGGTCAAACACGAGGTTGAGGTCGCCGCTATTGACCAGCGGTTGCAGTTTTTCGACGGCTCCTTCACGGAACAGCAGCGCATTGTTGTCGGTTTGGGAACCGTTGATCATGACCAGATTGGCTCCCTCTTGCAGACCAAAGTTACCGGCATTGAGCTGGTCTAAGATGTATTGCCCCTGTAGCTCTCCGACGCGCTTGTTATCAAAGGAAACGTAGTATGCGAGGTCGGGATCTTGAATCAGGCGATCGTAGGCGATTACGGGTACGCCGCTTTGTTTGGACTGTTGCACAATGACTGCTGCCTGTTCACTATCATTGGGGTCAACAACGAGGATGCAAGCGCCTTTGGTTAGGGCTGCGTCTGCCTGGTTTTGCTGAGTTGCGGCGTTGTTGTTGGCGTTAGCGTACTGAATGGTGACTCCGGGCAGAGCCGCTTTGATTTCTTGCTCTAACAAGGGGCGATCGTAGGCTTCATATCGAGCGGAGGAGTCTGATTCGGGTAGGAGAATGCCCACGTTCATGCAGTCTTTAGCAGCGGCGAATTCGCTCTCGGCTGCAGTTTCGGAGGTGTCGTCAGCGGGGGTGCCATTACTACAAGCGGCTAGTAAAACTACGCCAACGACAGGCAACCAGCGGCGGAAAAAGGGGTTTAACTTGGGCATGATTTAATTCCTTATTTTGGTGTAGTTTGGTTGGGCGTTTTTACCCGTTTCCTGAGCGCTTCTTGAGGAGAGGTTTGGATCAAGGACTTGGGGAGTTGGTGCTATTCCAAAAGGCTGAATGGGTGCCAATAAATTGGGAAATGCGATCGCCTCTTACAAAAACAATCGCTCAGGTTAAACCCAATCATTCACAGCGAAAACTAGCAGCACAAACTGCTTGCCGTGATGAATTCAGCAGCAAGTTAGCTTAAGCAGCTAAACCAATGCCTATAGCAAATTGCTACGGCATTATTTGCGATCGCCAACATCAGCCCAATAGAAACTACTCGGCTTGAATGAAGGCAAATTAGCAGGTATCAAGTCATCTCGAAAGTTGAAGACGGCAAATAATGCAATCGGTCAACTTAAGCTCAGAAGGGCTATGAGGGGCAGCAATGAGGCGTTGTTAAGGCGTTAAAAAGTGACAATGTTAACGGACAAACATCAAGTGACGATGTTAATGATACTTAGCAGAGTCTCCCATTCTAGCAAAACTTTTACAAACCCACGGGGGGCGGGGATCAGGCAGTTATTGCGATCGCCTCTTAAAGCTCACTTGAGAATCTACAGATTTTTTACAGTTAAAAGAGACGTTGATCTTCTAACCCAACAAGAAATCTGCAATGACAGAATCGAGGGAACCTGACAGCATAAAAACTAAAAAATCTGTATTTCCCTAGTACGAAAAGCTACTGGGATTAGACTCCACACGGCTAATTTTTGTTGAATAAACTAAGATTTTGAATTCGTTTTTTGTTCTCCCCCTTGTTTCTAAAAATGCTCTATGAATATACTTTTACTTTTGCAGATTTGAATTACTCTTGTGATCTAAGTGAAATAAAATGTAACGCGAATTGACGTATTTGGTATTCAAGGCATCAGCAATTTGTAAGCTTTAGGCAGTACCTTTATTTGCTTTTGTCTGCACCATCTCTACAGAACAATGCTGCGTAGACAGTTCTGATAAAGTTTGTAGAATCGCTACAGCAAGAATGGCACTGAAACCTGCCACAGAACGATATCTATTCGGCGAAAGATGACTCAGTATGACTACCACCCATGATCTGGCTAATGTTTCCACTTCATCTACTACACCAGTTCACCCACTGGAGCCTTTGACTCCTGAAGAGATTGCCAGAGCGGTTGCAATTGTCAGGGCAGAACGCCAGTTGAGTGATCAGTTTCGCTTTCCGGCAGTGGTGCTAAAGGAGCCACCCAAGTCAGTGATTCTCAGCTATCAACCGGGTAGCTCGGTTGAGCGAGAAGCATTTTTGATTTTGCTAGACAACGCGACAGGGGCGACCTATGAGGCGATCGCCTCCCTCACTAGCAACACGGTTACCTCCTGGCAGCACATTCCAGGTGTGCAGCCCAACATCATGCCTGATGAACTGTCGGAGTGTGAGGCAGCGGTGAAAGCCAACCCGGAGTTTCAGGCGGCGATTGCCAAGCGCAACATTCCTCTAGAGTCGGTTGTCGTTGACCCGTGGGCGATCGGTCACTTTGGTTTACCGGGAGAAGACGGCATTCGGCTATCGCGCTGTCTCTGCTACGTGCGAACCACGCCCAGCAGCAACTTTTACTCTCGCCCCATTGATGGACTTGTTCCCGTCGTTGACTTGAACAAAATGCAGGTCTTACAGATTGAAGACATGGGCGTTGTGCCTGTGCCGCCAGAGCCAGGGGAATATGCCGCCGAGTTTGTATCCCCAATGCGGATGGATATCAAGCCGTTAGAAATCACTCAGCCGCAAGGCCCAAGCTTTGAGGTAGATGGGCATCATGTGCGCTGGCAAAAGTGGCAATTTCGCATCGGTTTTACGCCGCGTGAGGGATTGGTGCTACATACCATTGGCTATGAAGATCAGGGTAAACTTCGCCCAATTCTCTATCGTGCGTCGCTGGCAGAAATGGTGGTGCCCTATGGCGATCCGCGATCGCAGCACTTTCGCAAAAATGCCTTTGATGTGGGTGAACATGGCGTAGGTGTGCTGACCAATTCGCTTCGCTATGGTTGCGATTGTCTAGGCGAAATTCGCTATTTTGATGCTGCAATGACCGATAGTCGAGGTGAAGTGGCGATCATCGAGAACGCTATTTGTATGCATGAGGAAGACTTTGGTGTGCTTTGGAAGCATACAGATTGGCGATTGGAGAGCGTTGAGGTGAGGCGATCGCGTCGTCTCGTTGTCTCTTTCTTCTGCACCGTAGATAACTACGAATACGGCTTCTTCTGGTATTTCTACCAGGACGGCACGATTCAGTATGAGGTAAAGCTGACGGGCATTCTCCTATGTGGTGCGTTAGGAGATGTTCCCAAATATGGCACGCTTGTTGCGCCACAGGTAAATGCTCTCAACCATCAACATTTCTTTAGTCTGCGGCTAGACTTTGACATTGATGGCGGCAACAACTCCGTTTACGAGGTGAATACTGAAGCCGAGCCGCTGGGAGCAGACAATCCCTATGGCAATGCCTTCTTCGCCACCTCAACCCTATTTAAGACGGAACTGGAAGCACAGCGAATTATTGATCCGCTAGCAGGTCGCTACTGGAAAGTTGTCAATCCTTCTGTGCAAAACCGTTTAGGGCAACCTGTCAGTTACAAAATCATTCCCGGTGACAATATCTTGCCGTTTGCTCATCCCGAATCCCCAATTCTGAAACGAGCTGGATTCATGACGAAACATTTGTGGGTTACGCCTTACGCCGAAGATGAGCGCTTTTCGGCAGGTGATTACCCTAATCAGCATCCTGGTGGTGAAGGTTTACCTAAGTGGACACAGGCAAACCGTTCGATTGAAAATACTGATGTAGTGGTGTGGTACACCTTTGGACATCACCATATTCCCCGTCCTGAAGACTATCCGGTGATGCCGGCTGCTTGCAGTGGTTTTGTCCTCAAGCCAGTCGGATTTTTTGATGCAAATCCTGCACTGGATGTGCCGCCATCTGAATCAAAGCACAGTTCTTGTCATTAGGATTGCGAATTCTCTCGTTACGAGGCTTTGCCTCGTAATGCCATCTAGAGGCTCTGCCTTATTCATGCAAGAGGCAGAGCCTCTGAATAGCATCCCTAGGTAGAACCTGTGGACGAGGCTAAATTTACAAACCTAGATTCAAAGATGCAAGCTCTGTAAGTCCATGGCATTCGGCAGCTATTCTTGAACTTTCAACGCTTTTGCCCGAATACCACGCCCCTACCCATCCAAGGCGATCCTTCGGGGTGCCTGCCACTAAACATTGCTAATGTAAAGGCAAACAATGCTTCTGCATCACCCCACATTGTGAATATGATGAGCAACAATGCTTCTGTATCGCCTCACATTGCTAACGTGACGAACAACAATGCTTCTGTGTCGCCTTGCCTTGCTTCTACGGGCAATAACTAACGACTCGCTAAAACTACCCCTGCCCTTTTGCTGCCATTTGCCGAACAGCGCTGTGCAGATGGGGGTTGCCTTCGTTCCAGAAAACGATTTGCTTGATTTTGCTGATTTTCCAGCCTTTGGGCGTTCTCGTTAGCGTATGGATGTAATAGCCGTGCGTGTTAAAGCGATTCACACCCGTGTAATGGGGGTGAAATCGGTTAATGACGACACAGGACACACAGGTCGCTTCGTCTGTCTCAATCGTCAGGTTGAGGTTAGTTAACTGATGCTGAGTTTTGAGACTGCTAAGGGCAGTGCGTCTTGACGCGACAAAATCGTCGGCTTTGACTCTGATCGCAGGCTCGTTTCGTAAGTCGGAGTAGTCAGCTTCGATTTCATCCAAGAAACAAGAACGAAACTGATTCCAATCTTGTAAATCTAGACTGCTGGCAAACCGATTGACCACATTGCTGATTTCGGCGTGATCGAACATCAGTTCTAGTTTGGTGTCCATTCTTTTTCCCTGAGACAGGCGGTTTAGCAGGACTCACTAGCAGTGTAATCTACTGGCAGCAGATCGTCCTTTCCTTCTCTACGAGTACAGAGTGAGCCTGTCCGGTAAATGTGAAGGGCGGTTGCCCCTCAGAAAGCAAAGTTTGCCAACGATACGATCGCCCCATTTCACTTTGGCAAAAATTCAGAATTCAATGCTTGCTCAGGAGTGTAAGGACAGTTCAGAGGAAATCTAGCTGCGGTGCCAGGTAGTGATACCGCCTGGTTGGTCAACCAGGATGATGCCTTTAGCTTTGAGTTCATCACGGATGCGATCGCTCTCTGCAAAGTTTTTTGCCTTCCGAGCTTCCTGCCGCTGTTGGATCAGGTCCTCAATTTCAGCGTCAGTTGGGGAATCGGCTTGTTGCGGCTCTGCACTGGGTTTTGCTTCCAGTCCTAAAATTTGAGCAAGGCAGACTAATGTTTGCCATTGCTCGCGGATAGTTTGAGCATCGATGCTAGCTTTGCCTTGGTGAACCAGCAAGTTTCCTTCTTTCTGTAGGGCTTTGGCTAGCTCAAAGAGGATGGCGATCGCCCCTGGCGTATTAAAATCGTCGTCCATTGATTCCTGAAAGCGTTGAACAGCTTCGCTTTCAGAAGGAATTCGCATGTACTCTGGGTTGCCAAAAGAAGAATCGTCTGTATCTGTCCAGCCCAGTTGTTTGCCGTACTGGTAGCCAAACAGCAGCCCGTCCTGGAGTGTTTCCCAGCTATTTTTGGCAGAGGCGATCGCCTCCTCCGTAAAGTCAATCGGCTTGCGGTACTGTGCCTGCAACACAAACAGCCTCAGCGCCATCGGGTCTGGTGCATCCGGTGCATCCAAAAGCTGGCGGATTGTGGTGAAGTTGCCCAGCGATTTGGACATCTTTTCGCCGCCCACGTTTACCATGCCGTTGTGCAACCAGTATTGCGCTAGCGGTTTTCCTGTAACTGCTTCTGATTGGGCGATTTCATTCTCATGATGCGGAAACACCAGGTCAGCGCCACCGACATGAATGTCGATTGTGTCTGCTAACGTTCCGTCTGAGGTTCTAAACGCTTCGCGCACCATTGCCGAGCATTCAATGTGCCAACCCGGACGACCTTCTCCCCAAGGAGATTCCCAGGCAGGTTCTCCAGGTTTGGCTGCTTTCCACAACGCAAAGTCAGACGGGTCTTGTTTCTTTTGTGCTTCGGGATCAGCCTCAACTCGACCGCTTGCCCCGGCTTTCATATCTTCGAGCCTGCGTCCCGATAGCCTGCCGTATTCGGGAAAGTTTCGCACGGTATAGTAAACGTCGCCTTCTGCAGGATAGGCATAGCCTTTTTGCTCTAGTTCGTGAATCAGACGTTTGATGCCGTCGAGCGTATGCGTGGCGCGGGGATACGCGTCGGCTTCAAGAATGTTGAGCCGAGCCATGTCTTCAAAGTAGGACTGGGTGTAGCGCTCTGCTACCTCCTGCATGGTGGAACCTTCTTGCCGGGCTCGATTCAGAATTTTGTCGTCGATGTCAGTAAAGTTTTGTACGTAGCGCACGTCATACCCGCGCCACTGCAAATAGCGCCGTACCGTATCCCAGACGATATAAGAGCGGGCGTGCCCCAGGTGGCAATAGTCATAGACCGTCACGCCGCAGCAGTACATCCGCACCTTACCGGGTTCTAGGGGCTCAAAGGATTCTTTGTGGCGGGTGAGGGTGTTGTAAAGCTTTAGGGGCATGGCAGATTAGAGAGTGAAAGGGTGGAGTAGGGAAATTGGGAATGAGGGAGTAGGTATTTTGAGAAGGACTGCAATTTAAGGCTAGCAACCGAGAACAGATCAGTGATAATGATCAGTCATAATGGAGAGTGCAGATCAAACAAAGATTCATAGATTAGTCTTTGGCGATCGCTCAGCTTTTCACCATTCTCCTAACTTTTTGACGTTTTCTACCACTGTGCCATGACATCTGTAGTCACTCCTAACCAATCTGAAACGATGGATGACCTCAAGCGAGGGTTGCCCGTCACCATCATCACAGGCTTTCTGGGCAGCGGTAAAACCACTCTCCTCAACCACATTCTGACCAACCAGGAAGGACTGAAGACCGCGGTCTTGGTCAACGAATTTGGCGAAATCGGCATCGACAACGAGTTGCTGATTACCACAGGCGACGACAACATGGTGGAGCTGAGCAATGGCTGCATCTGCTGCACCATCAACAACGACTTGATGGAAGCGGTCTACAAGGTTTTAGAGCGTCAGGATCAGATTGACTACCTGGTCGTTGAAACAACTGGATTGGCAGACCCGCTGCCTGTTGCGCTGACGTTTTTGGGAACGGAACTGCGCGATTTGACCCGACTTGACTCCATCGTTACGGTAGTTGATGCGGAGAATTACAGCCTTGACCTGTTTAACAGTCAGGCGGCGCACAATCAAATTGCTTACGGTGACATCATCCTGCTGAATAAAGCTGACCTGGTTGATGAAGCTGACCTGGATTTGCTGGAAGTTAAGATTCGTGAGGTTAAGGAAGGCGCTCGGATTTTGCGGACAACTCAGGCGCAGGTGCCGCTACCTCTCATTCTGAGCGTTGGGTTATTTGAATCTGACAAATATTTCAACTCGAATGGTTCAACGTCTGAGCACGACCATGATCACGATCATGGGCATGAAGCTCACGACCATGACCACGCTCACGAGCATCACGACCATTCAGAGTGCGATCACGATCATGGGCACTGCGCTCATGACCACGATCATGACCATCACCATCACTCAGACCATTTGGCGGTAGATGGGTTCACCTCAATTTCTTTCCTGAGCGACAAGCCGTTTGCGATCAGGAAGTTTCAAAATTTCCTGGATAATCAGCTTCCCGCCAGCGTGTTTCGGGCAAAGGGGATTCTCTGGTTTGATGAAAGCCGGGATGAGCAGGGCAAGCCGAAGCGCCATATTTTCCACCTCAGCGGTAAGCGATTCTCGCTAGACGATGATGAGTGGAAGACCGCACCGAAGAATCAGCTTGTGCTGATTGGGCAAGATTTGGATCATGAGAAGTTGCGATCGCAACTCGAAGCTTGTGTTTGTATGCCTTCTACCAATCGCGGTCGCGGTTTTGGCAGGTAGACAATCAGTAAAACTTTGCGAGTCGTCCTTCAGCGAGTTACCCATTCCCAAGTCGTGGTCGATGGTGAGGTCATCGGTCTGATTGGGCGTGGGTTGAACCTGCTGGTTGGCATTGCCGATTCTGATACTGAGGCAGAACTGGATTGGATGGCGCGAAAGTGTCTGGAACTGCGGATTTTTCCAGATGCAAGCGGCAAGTTCGATCGTTCAGTCTTGGACATACAGGGTGAACTGCTGGTCGTAAGCCAGTTCACTTTATATGGAGATTGCCGCAAGGGTCGTCGCCCTTCTTTTGACAAAGCTGCTGCCCCGGCGAGCGCTGAATCTTTGTACAACCAATTCGTAGAAAAACTGCAGCAGAGCGGCTTAAAAGTCGAAACTGGAAAGTTTGGTGCAATGATGCAAGTTTCGATTGAGAATGACGGACCTGTGACGCTGCTGCTGGAAACTCCGTCAGCGCAAGTATAAGACATATTAGAAATACTAATATATTTTTGCTGAAAAATTGTTGACGGCTTATGGATATTCGAATAGTGTGAAGAAGTATTTCACGATGATTGCTATAGGTAACATTAAATGACAGGTGTTGTAGCTTCGGGTTTGTCTCAGTTTCAGCGTTGCCGAGATCAATTCGCCCCAGCGTTAGCACCTGGTTCAACGGTTTTCTGCGATTTTGATGGGCCGATTGTAGACGTATCTGAGCGGTATTACAGCACCTATCAGCTTGGGTTAGCAGAGGTACAGGCAATCTACCAAGCTGAAGGAATAACGCTGCCAATTCGGGTTTTGAGTAAGGTGCAATTCTGGCAGATGAAGCAAGATCGGGTGCCCGACCTGGAAATTGCAATGCGATCGGGTTTGCAGCAGGCGCAGATCGATTTGTTTTTGCAGCGAGTCAGCCAAATCGTAAATCAGCCGACGCTGCTACATAAGGATCAGCTTCAGTTGGGTGTGCGCTGGGCCCTGGCAATGCTTCATGCTAAAGGGATTCGATTAGTGTTGGTGACGCTGCGCTGTCAAACGCAGGCAATTCAGATTTTGCAGAACTATGGGCTGACTCACCTGTTTAGCGCAATCTGGGGTACTCAAGACGAGACAGCAGCTTATCGCAACTACGCAGACGAAAAAACGCGGCTTTTGGTATCGGCTTTGGAGTCTTCCCAGCAAGAGAGAGCGGCTTCAGAGCTGTCGCGGTGTGCCTGGATGATTGGCGATACTGAGGCAGATATTCTAGCTGGACAGGCAACAGGGGTTCCGACGATCGCCCTCACCTGCGGTATTCGTAGTCGCACTTACCTGGAAAAATTTACCCCAACCTGCATTTACAGCGACTTGCTTTCCGCGACTCGCTATTTAATTGGAGAATAAGCAGGTTCTGTTGCTCCACTTTGATAAACAAGTTTGATAGATAAACAAGCTTGATAGATAAGAATGCTCGTCAACGTACCCTTACGCTTGGAGGGGCAAATCTTCTCAACGGCTGGAAAAAGCGATCGCCCTGATTGCTATCTGATAGCGGTAAGCTTAATATTGCTGATTTCAGCTTGATCACCCAGTAAAACCTAGGGTGGCACAGTGTAAGTGAGGAGATTATGAAGCGGCGACAGTTTGTTCGATATACAGGAGCAGTGCTGACAGCAGCAGCGACCACCGGGGCGATCGCTCGGTTTCAGCCTGTTCAGGCTCAGTCTAATGAGGCGCTTTCGGTTCAGTGGTTAGGACATACCTGTTTCCGGTTCACGGGCGGCGGACGACGCATTCTGGTTAACCCATTTCGTCCCATTGGCTGCACGGCAGGATACCGTGCTCCTCAGGTAGACACTGACCTGGTGATGATCAGCAGTCGTTTGCTAGACGAAGGAGTGGTCGAAGGCATTCCTGGAAACCCACGTTTACTAGCTGAACCAGGCGTTTACCAATTTAACGGACTTGAAGTCTCAGGCGTCAGCACTGAACACGACCGCTTAGGCGGACGGCAATTTGGCACTAACGTGGTGTGGAAGTGGAATCAATCTGGAATTAACGTCGTTCACATGGGCGGCATTGCCTCCCCAATCACCGTTGAACAGCAGATTTTAATCGGTCGTCCTGACGTAGCGCTGATTCCGGTGGGTGGTGGACCAAAAGCTTACACTCCCGAAGAAGCTGTGCAGGCAGTGCGAACGCTCAACCCCAAAGTTGTCATTCCGACGCATTATCGCACCCAAGCAGCCGACGCGAATGCTTGCGACATCGTAGCGATAGATGGATTTCTGACTTTGATGGAAGGCTCTACCATTCAACGGGTGAATAGTGACACAACTTCCATTCGTCGCTCTGATTTGCCCGAAAGCGGTACAAGAGTAACAGTCCTGAGCTACAGCTTCTAGTTCACTGACTAATAGTCATACATCACGTCAACCCCTAATTTGCACTTAATCTGCACTACCTCAGCACATGGCAATGCAACAGGAATATGCTCAGCGGCGTGAGCAATTAATGGCACGAATTGGCAAAGGAACGGCGGTGTTTCGCAGTGCGCCGATGGCAGTGATGCACAATGATGTGGAGTACAACTTCCGGCAGGACAGCGATTTCTTTTACCTGACTGGCTTTAATGAACCTCAGGCAGTCGTAGTTTTGGCACCGCACCATGAAGAGCATAAGTTTGTGCTGTTTGTGCAGCCGAAAGACCCGGAGCGGGAAACCTGGACGGGCTATCGGGTAGGGGTTGAGGCGGCAAAGGAACGGTTTGGCGCTGATGAGGTTTATCCGATCGCCGAATTGGATGAAAAGCTGCCCCAATATCTGGAAAAAGCTGACCGAATTTACTATCAGCTAGGGCGCGATCGCCCCTTCAACGACACCATTCTGAAGCACTGGCAGCGCTTGATGAGGAGCTATCCCAAGCGGGGTACAGGTCCAACCGCCATTGAAGATCCGGCTCCAACGCTGCATTCTCTACGGCAAATCAAAAGTCCGGCTGAGCTAGAGCTAATGCGTACAGCAGCAGCTATTTCAGTGGATGCTCACAATCGGGCGCGGGAGTTTACTCAGCCAGGGCGCTATGAATACGAAGTGCAAGCGGAGATGGAACACACCTTCCGCTTGCGAGGTGGAATGGGTCCCGCCTACCCTTCGATCGTGGCCTCGGGAGCGAACGCCTGTGTGCTGCACTACACCGAAAATGAGCGCCAGATGCAGGACGGTGAGCTATTGCTGATTGATGCAGGCTGCGCCTATGACTACTACAACGCTGATATTACCCGCACTTTCCCGGTAGGGGGTAAGTTTACGCCAGAGCAAAAGACGCTGTATGAGATTGTGCTAAAGGCTCAACTGGAGGCGATCGCCCAAGTTCATCCGGGCAACCCCTACGGTCAGATTCATGACACAGCCGTGCGCGTGATTGTGGAAGGGCTGATGGAGTTGGGACTGCTGCAAGGTGACATTGAGGAAATCATTAAGGAAGAAAAATACAAGCCTTTTTACATGCACCGCACGGGGCACTGGCTCGGTTTGGATGTGCATGATGTTGGGGTGTATCAGCACGGTGAAACGCCCCATAACCTGGAACCTGGGCAGGTTCTCACTGTAGAACCCGGAATTTACATTGCACCGGATATCAAACCTGTAGAAGGACAGCCCGAAGTGGACCCTCGCTGGCGTGGAATCGGCATTCGAATTGAGGATGATGTGCTGGTGACTTCAGCAGGACATGAGGTGTTGACGGCTGGTGTACCGAAGGCGATCGAGGAGATAGAGCGTTAGAAATGGGATTGTGAATTAGATCGTGTCAAGTAGGAAAAATTAAATCGGAAACCTGCTTTGGATTAGGTGGAACGCAAGCGATCGCGCACCAAAATCGAACGCCCGTTCACATACAGTAGCTTCTTGAAGGACACGAGTTGATGCTCTTTGCCCATACTACGTTTGATCATTCTTCTGATGTCTGAAACCATCCAGTAATGCCCTCTGCGATCGCCTCCGCCAACTGCTCCTGTTCCTCTGGGTCAACGATCCACTCAAATTCTGTGGGGTTGATCATGAAGCCGAGTTCTAGCAGTACGGAGGGAGCAATGCTGGGACGGGTGAGTGCCAAATTATTCCAGAAGATACCATAAGAGGGGCGATCGCGAGTTTCAACCAGATGGTTGTGCAGAAATACGGCTAGGCTGTGCGCTTGAGGGTGGTACCAAAAGGTGCCGATTCCGGCGGTGTTGGCTGCGTCACCAGAATCGGGTAGGGCGTTGTAGTGAATGCTGAGAGCGATCGCTGGCTCCAATTGGTTAATCAAATCTACTCGGTCTTGCGGATACAAGTCTGCGTCACCTTCGCGGGTCATGTAAACCGTGGCTCCGCGTGCGATTAAGCGATCGCGAATCAGGTTCGCCATCACCAGGTTTATCTCTTTTTCGGGATAGCCCGTTGGCCCACGTGACCCTAAATCTTCAGGTCCACCGTGCCCTGGATCGATTAGGATGCTGATTCCGGCAAGGGGTTGGCTTCTGTTGTTCGCTATCTCAGGTGGATGTCGCAGGGACAAGACTAAACTGGTGCCTTCATACGCCAATTCGTAGCCCCACTGCTGTTTGGTTTTGAGCTGAAAGGTGTATTGGATTTGGTCAGGGGAAATCTGCTGCCAGGCCAGCCGTTCAATTAAGGGATCATCGTTGAGTAGAATGGTGTCCGTCTGAGCAGTGGTGTTGTGGAGCGTCAGGGTAAAGGTGTCGCTGCCCTGGTTGACGCTAACGGGGACGGGCACCTGGAGCGGAAAGGTAATCTGAGTGCGATCGCTAAGCTGTTCAGCCCGAATACTGCGAATCAGCGATCGCGGTGGCACGGGACTCTCGGAAATCTGGATTTCTGTTGCTCGAATCCAGGCTCCGTAGTCGAGGCGATACCATTCGCCTTCTCGTCCGGTGACGGTGGCTCTAGTTCCGGTGGGTAGAGGGGTAAGGCGGGAATGGTCAGTGCTGGGTCCAGTACGGGCGGTGCCGGAAGCGGCAGTTACTTCCACGACCTGAAATTGCACAGGGGAAAGGATTTCTACGGTTCCAGGGGCTTGCTGGCGAACCGTTTCGCCGTTCAGGGTTAGCTCAAATTGGGGTTGCCCTAAGTTGCCTATCTGGGTTGTTGCGCCACATCCCTGATAGGTATTGGCGGTAGCTGTGACAGGCTGGTTTTGCAGCGTTAGAACGGCAGAGTTGGGCGGTAGATCGGTAGTGTTTTGGGGCAAAAGCGGAATGGTTTGATTGCCCAAGCTGACGGAAACGGTGGCGTTGGTGGGGGCGATCGCACTAAAGCAAATCGGTTCGTTGGGCTGTCGGGAAATATCCACGGCAGGGGTAAGTGATCCTTCGGCAAAGGCTGTTCCGACGGGTGCAGGCGGATCGGCGGAAACGCGATTAACCCGAATCACTAATTCCTGATCCTGGTAGCGCAAGGTAAACACGTTTTCGCCAAGCTGTAGCGGCAAGCTGGGGGCAAAGTGTCCGGCGGGGCTGCGGGCGATCGCTTCCCCATTTACCTCAACTTCACCTTCGGCTGGGGCGGTGCCAATGAGAAAGATTTGGTTGGCGGTGGTTTCGTGGTTATTGGGTGGGTAGACGACGGATAAGGGTTGGTTTGTCTGGGCGATCGCCGCTGTTCCTACCATTCCTGCCGTTCCCATGATTGACATGAAGCTGATGCCTGTACTCCACGTGAAGCTGCTGAACCTGCCCATACCTGACCTAACTGAACTCATGAGTCTGGACTATAAACTAAAAACGCACTGCTGAACGGTGAGTAACTTTTTTTTCCCACCCTACCACTATTAATCAGTAGAGTTGTTTAGCGAGAGAAGCGTGTCCGAACAAAGTGATTTGGAGTTAGTTCTTCTTTCACAGCAGGGAAATAAAGCTGCATTTGGTCAGCTAGTGTTGCGTTATCAACCCATGGCACAACGCCTTGCTACGCAAATCATCGGTGATCGAGACTTGGCTCAGGAGCTTGTGCAAGATGCAATGCTACAAGCTTATCTGTCACTACAAAAACTGAATGACCCAACCCGCTTTAAGAGTTGGCTCTATGGCATTGTTCTGAATATTTGTCGGAATGACTTGCGCCGCCGTAAGGTAATCTGTTTTTCCCTTGAGGTGACGGTAGGGAATTTGGTAGATGAGCTGCCAGTGACCGAGGGCAGTTCATCTGACCCTCAGCTAGTAGTAGAACGGGAAGAACTTCAAACTGCGTTGCTAGAAGCAGTTGATACTTTATCCCCGAAGAATCGCTCGGCAATTCTACTCTTCTACCATGAGCAGTTCAGCCTGCAAGAAGTGGCAAATCGTTTAAAGATTTCGATCAGTGCTGTGAAAGGGCGTTTACATAAATCTCGTCATCAACTGAGAGAGCAGTTATCGCTTCTTCAAGATCAAAGTCAACCTAATTCATTCCAGGAGATTCAAACTATGACTACAAATACTTCTTCTCAACCTAAGCTGGAACCCTGCTGTTCGTTTTGTCGCAAAAATAGTGAACAAGTTGATACTCTGATTGCAGGTCCAGGTGTTTTCATCTGCAATGCATGTGTTGATATTTGTAATCAAATTCTTAGTGGCAAGATTCCTCCATCTCCCCTGACGCAGGAGGAAGTTGCGAAACTGATGGATTCAGGCAAGTTGAGTGACTGAATCCAGGTTGCTCTCCCTACCGTTAACCTCAAAATTGCGATGATTATTGACCCGAAAAATGTCCCAATTAGGCAAGGTTCCAATTATCCTGACTTGTTCAAGCCAAGGGTGTCAGGACGACTAAAGCAACGGTTGGGGGATGCAGTGGGTTTGACGAATTTTGGGGTGAATCAGGTGACGCTTCAGCCTGGGGGGCAGTCTGCGCTGCGACATTGGCATACCAAGCAGGATGAGTTTATCTATGTGTTGTCAGGTGAACTGACGTTGATTACAGATGCGGGTGAGCAAATTCTCACGGCTGGAATGGCGGCGGGGTTTCCGGCGGGTGAGGCGAATGGTCATCATTTAGTGAATCGTTCTGATCAGGTGGCGGTTTATTTGGAGGTGGGCGATCGCACGCCTGATGATCAGGGGGTTTACCCGGATGATGATTTGCTGGCAAAGCACAGCGATCGGGGGTGGGTCTTTACACGCAAGGATGGAAGTGTGTTTGAGGATTAAGCTGTTGCTGTTTAGAAATTGTTGACTCTAGCTAAGTCCTTTTTTGGGGGCTAGCCCCCAAACCCCCACTGAGGGACGAAGCGCGTCCCCCAGACCCCCTCCGCAAGGGATTGGAGATGGGTGTCCTGGCGCGCTTCGCATCGGTGGGCGGCAAGGTTTTGCTGTGCTCTGTTGCATAGGTGAATTCAAAGAAAAGCTGTCTGTTTCCTGGCAATCAGAAGCGCCTATGGCACAATGAATGGGTTATGGACATGGTCTGAATTTCTTAAGCTTTGTCTACCAGCTCTGCATTTTTAATTCCTAACTTCTCACTTCTATGACTAGGTTTGTATTTGTTACGGGCGGCGTGGTTTCCAGTATTGGAAAGGGGATTGTGGCGGCGAGTTTGGGGCGGTTGCTGAAGTCGCGAGATTACTCGGTGTCGATTCTCAAGCTTGACCCTTACATTAATGTTGATCCGGGTACGATGAGTCCGTTTCAGCATGGTGAGGTGTTTGTCACGGAGGATGGGGCGGAGACTGATCTAGATTTAGGTCACTATGAGCGGTTTACGGATACGTCGATGTCGCGGCTCAATAGTGTGACGACTGGCTCGATCTATCAGGCGGTGCTCAATAAGGAGCGGCGGGGTGACTATATGGGGGGCACGGTGCAGGTGATTCCCCATATCACGAATGAGATTAAGGAACGGATTCTGCGGGTGGCGAAGAATACGAATCCGGATGTGGTGATTACAGAAATTGGGGGGACGGTGGGGGACATTGAGTCGCTGCCGTTCTTGGAGGCGATTCGCCAGTTTCGGAAGGATGTGGGACGGCAAAATGTAGTTTATATGCACGTGACGCTGATTCCCTGGATTCCGTCGGCGGGAGAGATGAAGACGAAGCCGACGCAGCATTCGGTGAAGGAGTTGCGTTCGATTGGAATTCAGCCAGACATTTTGGTTTGTCGCAGCGATCGCCCCCTTCCACCTGGACTCAAGCAAAAGCTGTCGGAGTTTTGTGATGTGTCAGCCGAGTGTGTGATTACCTCACAGGATGCAGGCAGCATTTATGAAGTGCCGCTGATGATGGAGCAGGAGGGCTTGGCACAACAGGCTTTGAGTTTGTTAAATTTGCCGCAGCGAGAACCAGAACTGACGCAGTGGCAAACGCTGGTCGCTCGGCTCTATCGCCCTAAGCACCCGATTGAGATTGCGATTGTGGGTAAGTATGTGAGGCTGAGCGATGCTTACCTATCGGTGGTGGAGGCGTTGCGTCATGCGGCGATCGCGATGGGCGGTGATCTCAACCTGCGCTGGGTCAACTCAGAAGAACTGGAAACGCATGACGCGGCTGAATATTTGCAGGGTGTTGATGGGGTTATCGTACCCGGTGGGTTTGGCACTCGTGGCATCAACGGCAAGATTGCTGCGGTTGAATATGTGCGCGATCGCAGAATTCCATTCTTAGGATTGTGCCTGGGAATGCAGTGTTCGGTAATTGAATGGGCGCGCCATGTCGTTGGGCTGGAAGATGCCAACAGTGCCGAGTTTGATGCTGAATCTAGAAACAAAGTCATCAACCTGCTGCCCGAACAGCAGGACGTGGTAGACCTGGGCGGCACGATGCGACTGGGGCTTTATGCCTGTCGTATTGCTCCCAATACTTTGGCAGACCGCCTTTACCAGGAAGAGGTAATCTATGAGCGGCATCGCCATCGCTATGAGTTCAACAACGCTTACCGCAATCTCTTCTTGGAATCAGGCTATGCCATCAGTGGCACCTCACCCGACGGACGGCTCGTTGAAATTGTTGAGCTTCCCGGTCATCCGTTCTTCATCGCTACTCAGTTTCACCCAGAGTTTCAGTCACGCCCCAGCCGCCCCCATCCCTTGTTTAGAGGTTTTGTGGAGGCGGCGATCGCCCACACTGGAACAGCCCAACTCTCCTTAGAACCCTCCCTCAGCGCTGAGCTTAGTTAATAAACGAGGTTAAGCTTTGCCGACTCCCCGCCGCCCTTCCAAAATCGATGCTAAAAAGCAGCGCTTGTTTCGTCGTCGCTTGCTGCTGGTGTCTTTGTTGATGCTGGCTCTCACCCTCGGGTTGTGGTTAAGCGGCTGTACCCACGACTCAGCCGATCCGGCTGGCAAATTGGTGGTCGGCATTATTAGCTACGACACAGCCGACACAGTAGAAAAATACGAGCGCTTTAGAGAGTACCTGGCAGGACAAACCCGCGCCATCGTAGAACTAGAACCCGCCTTTAACGAACTTGCTGCCGTTGAGCAGATTCAGCGGCAGGTCTGGTCAATGGTGTTTGCCTCACCGGGGTTGGCAGCGATCGCCATCGGCAGCCAGCAATACGTTCCCCTCTTCACCATGCAGGGCATCAACAACCTGCGATCGGTCATCGTCGTGCGGGACGAAAGCCAGATTCAAACCCTTGGCGACCTCGCCAATCGGACAATCGCATTAGGAGAACCCGGCTCCGCCGCAGGCTATTATCTACCGCTCTACGATCTGTATGGATTAACGCTAGCTGAAGTGCGTCTTGCCCCCACCCCAAAAACCATTTTGGAATGGTTAGATGAAGGGGCGATCGCTGCCGGAGCCTTATCCGAAGACGACTTTCAAAACCTCCGAAGCCAATTTCGCGACACCAAATTTCGAGTCCTGCATACCAGCCGCCCCATCCCCCCCGGCTCCGTTTTGCTAGCGCCCACCGTAGAGCGCAACCAGCAGCAGCAAATCGAAACCGCCATGCAGCAAGCCCCCTCTAACATCATCGGCGACTCCGGCTACATCCCCAACGTCCCCCTACCCGACTACAGCCAACTTATCGAACTCATCGAAAAAATTCAGCCAATCGAATCTCGCATTCGAGAGAAACCAGCAGTTTTGACGGCGGAAGGTATTAGGGGCTAGGGGTGTAGGGTATGAATTCTTAGGTGGGGGCAATGCAAAGGACCCTTGCCACCCACCGATGCGAAGCGCGTCATGCCACCCATCCTAGACCCTTGCGGAGGGGGTCTGGGGGACGAGCCCGTCCCCCAGTGGGGGTTTGGGGGCAAAGCCCCAAAAGCTTAAATCGAGAAACAGAATTCAAAAAATCGACTTCAGAACACCATCAGTCCTGCGACTGAAGACTCACCACACTTGCCCGCTCAACAAACCGCCGCACCACCTGAAGATATTCTGAACCCGCTACATCCGCCACATCATTGTGTCCCGCATTCGGCACTAACCAGATTTGCTTTGGCTCCGGTGCAGCAGCATACAGCGCCTCACTCATCGCAGAAGGCACCTGAGTATCGGCAATTCCGTGAATGAACAATACTGGCACCTGCAGCAGCTTCTCCCCAGATGAGCCATTCGCCTGTAGCTTTTGCAAAGAGTCAAATCGCTGAGTCAACAGCAGATCCAGCGGAAAAATCTCCAAATTTTTGGCATAGCTTGCCATCTGGCGCATTGAAGTAAACGAGCTTTGCACAATTAACCCAGCCGCATTAGAGTTTTGCGTTGCTAAGTTGATGGCGATCGCCCCCCCCAACGAATGCCCATAGATAAAAGTTTGCTCCGGCGAAATTCCTAATTGAATCAGATGATCCCAGGCAGCTTGAGCATCTGTATAAACAGAAGCTTCCGTTGGAAAATCGCCATCACTCTTGCCATAGCCGCGATAGTCAATCAGCAACACCGAAAACCCCAACTCGTGAAACCGGTTTGCCTGAGCCACATTTGCGCCAATGTTAGACCCATTCCCATGCAAATAGAGCAAAACCCGCTCCGACTGCGCCGGAATCCACCAGCCATGAATTCTCTCGGTTTCATCCCCATCCCCAGCAACCGGAATCCAAACCTCCTCGTAGGGCAGGTTAAACTCCCTCGGCGTCGTCTGGATATAGGGCGACGGAAAAAAGATCATACGGGTCTGCCGCATGAACAAATAAACACAAGTCGCAGTGTAGGCGATCGCCACAAGACTCGCCACAGCCAGAAAAACCTTCAGGAACGGTGACAGTGCTTTAACCATGATCCCGATTGTAATGGCTTTGGGTTTAGGGTCCAGATTACAAACTCTTCTAATCTAAAGCGTTCTAGCTGAAATTGGGGATTGGGGTCAAGGATTGGAAATCAAGGATTCCCGGTTCCCAAACCCCAGCTTGGGAACTAGCAAAAATGACCCGTTGCTCCTTAGAGCTGAGGCGATCGCTGATGCCAGGAAGTCGATTGCTCATAGCAGTAAGCAACCTCCAGCAGCAAGTCTTCACGGAGTACATTGCCAATCAGCTGCAGCCCAATCGGCAACCCCTGATCGTCAAATCCACAAGGTAAGCTAATGGCGGGTAACCCAGCTAGATTTACCGGAATCGTCATTAGGTCAGTTAGGTACATGCTCAGTGGATCAGCGGTCTTATCACCAGCCTTAAACGCGGTGGTGGGACTGGTAGGACACACTAAAATATCCACTTTCCCAAACGCCTGTTCAAAGTCCTGTTTGATCAGCGTTCGTACCTTTTGCGCTTTCAGGTAATAGGCATCGTAATAGCCAGCTGAAAGCGTGTACGTGCCGATCATAATTCGCCGCTTTACCTCTGCCCCAAAACCTTGAGCGCGAGTCTTGGTATACATCGACAGCAAGTTATCTGGATCTTTTGTACGGAAGCCATACTTTACGCCGTCATATCGTGCCAAATTTGCTGACGCTTCTGAAGGCGCAATGATGTAATAGGTCGGCAAACCATAGCGAAACTGCGGACAAGAAACAACCTGGATCTCTGCCCCCAGCGATTGCAATTGTTCTACTGCTTTTGTTACTGTCGCCTCGACTGTTGGATCTAAGCCTTGCCCAAAAGTTTCTTGGATTACACCGATTTTAAGCTTGCGTCTGGGCTTTAAGTCAGGCTTCAGCGCACTGGCATAGTCAGGAATGGGAACCTTGAGGCTGGTTGCATCCCTGGGATCATGACCGGCGATCGCCCCTAACAAAATCGCTGCATCTTCCACCGACCGACCAAACGGGCCAATTTGATCCAGCGAAGACGCATAGGCAACCAGCCCATAGCGCGACACCAGCCCGTAGGTTGGCTTCATGCCCACAATGCCGCACAACGATGCAGGCTGGCGAATCGAGCCACCCGTGTCAGACCCCAGCGCTACCACACATTCCCCGCCTGCAACCGCTGCCGCCGAACCACCCGAGGAACCACCCGGTACCCGCTCCAGATCCCAGGGATTCGCCGTCACTTGAAACGCCGAGTTTTCGGTAGAGCTACCCATCGCAAACTCATCCAGGTTCGTCTTACCGACCATCACTGCCCCTGCTGCCGTTAGCTTTTCAGTGACAGCAGATTCGTAAGGCGGCACAAAATTCTCCAAAATTCGAGAGGCGCAAGTTGTTGGAATGCCTCGCGTACACAGGTTGTCTTTGATCCCAATCGGGATTCCAGCTAGCGGCGAAATTTCCTCACCCGCTGCAATTTTGGCATCTACCTTTCGCGCCTGCTCCAGTGCGTGGTCTGCCGTCACATGCAAAAAACTGTGCAGTTTTGGCTCTAGTGCCTGGATGCGCTCTAGAGCTTCCTGCGTAATTTCGACAGCAGAACGTTCCTTATGGGTTAGCTGGCGATGCAGTTCGCGGATCGATGACATGCAACAACCTCAATTAGCGGTTCAGATTTAACAGTTTAGGGCAAGCATTCAAAGCAATTTTGGCTCACGGTCAACTTGCAACAGCAGAGCCAATCGTTTCGCCTATACGGATTCGACCTGTTTTAGCCGAAAATGCCGTATGCCAAACTTCACTCTAGTAGATTTTGAAGCCAATTAGGGGAACTCTGGTTCACGTTTAGAAATTGTTCTTGAGTAGGCGATCGCTCTCCGGATGTCAGAGTTGGAGGAATAGAAACCAAATTCAATACCAATCTGCGATCGCAAGTCCCGGTACTCTGCCAAATTCATTGATGTTGTGAGTGACGAGAGTTGCCTGAAGTGCTATGGCTGTCCCTGCGATTAAAACATCTATTTGTCCAATCGGAATTCCTTGTTGCTCTAACTGAGCGCGAATCGTAGCAGCATAAAGAGCCGCCTCTCGATCGAATGAAATTAAGCTAACGTGACTTAAAAGCTGTTGAAGTTGTTGAATGCGTTTCGTAGGAGAAGTCGATTTTGCAATACCAACTTGCAGTTCAAAGAGAACGATTGTCGGAATACCAATTTGTTGGGGAGCGACTTTAATGAAATTCTGAGCAACTTGCCCCTGACCCTTGAAGTAATAAATCAAGGTATTGGTATCCAAAACATACATTTAGAGGCTCTCCCGCAAGATGTCCTGCTCAGATACAGCACGAATGTCTTCCAGCTTCGGAAAGTCTTCGCCCCAACTTCCAGCAAGAGATTCAACTAGCTCTATCCAAGCATTTTGAGTCGCTGTATCGGTTGATTTGTTGACGTTTAGGTGTCTAGCTTGAACGGATTTAGCGAAATCTAAAATCTCACTGGCTTCATCTGGACGAAGGGCTTTGACGAGTTCGTAAATTTGTTCAGCAATGCTCATAGTTGAAACTTTGAAGGACTGATCATTCTTACTTCGATCCTATCTGCGAAATTGATTGCTGTAAAAGCTTTGCATTATCTGTAGCGCTTGAACTCACTAGTGTGGTCATCTTCTGGCTTTATGTACGGATCAAGACCATTATCCTCCCGCTCTACATTCTGAATCATTCTATCAAGCCAGACATAGGCTTCCTCATCAGGATTCTCGTAAATCACTTGATTTGCCATATCATTTACGAGAGTTAATGGCTGATCAGGTTCAAGTTCTCGATTCTGAATAATTGAGACAAAATCCGCCCATCTTTCTGCAATGATTGGATTATTCTTTATCGATTTTTTGATGCTTTGGATACCTTCTATATAACCAAGAGCGTCAAATCTTATAAGAATTGATACAGCGTTCTGGTAGTTATTCATAGTTTTTTCTCCATATTTTCTTTTTGTTTTGACACTTTAATAGAGCGTTTCGCGAAACGCCCCTACAAGAGTATCTATGTGTAGTTCAATTTGGAGAATTGGTATTACTTCGATCCTATCTGCGATCGCCCACCTTCAACCTTCTACAATTGACTGCGCGCTTTCAGTTGTAGATAGCGATCGACCAGTTGTTCCGTAATCTGATTAGCAGGTGCATCCAGAATTAACACGCCTCTTTGCTTGAGAGTTGCCAATGCTACCTGACGCTGTGCTAGCAAATCTAAAGCAACCGCACGGGCATAGGTGCCAGGAATATCTTGAGTCAAGGTGTGAGCCTGCACATCAATTTGGGGATCGCGCAGCGTGACGCAAAAGGGCAGATAGCGGGGAGCCAAGCGACCCATCGAGAGCAGCAGCTCTGACGAGGCGGTTTTGTCTACCAGATCGGTGATTAAAACGACCAGGGCGCGGCGAGTGTGCTGACTGGTGACGTGGGTGATGGCTCCAAGATAGTCGGGTTCTAGCAACACAGGGTGAATGGGCGTGAGGCGTTCGATGAGTTTGGTGAGTTGGGTTTGTCCACGTTCCGGGGGCACCCAGACCTGCATCTGCCGATCGAATACGCCGATACCGACGCGATCGCCCCGATTCAATCCCGCTAATGCTAGTGAAAGAGCTGCGTTCAGCCCCCAGTCAAATCGAGCCAATCCCTTCACCTGAGCCGTCATCAGCCGTCCCCGGTCAAGCAAGATCATCAGCGTTTGTTCTTGCTCTGGTTCCAATACGCGCAGCAGCAGCCGACTTCGACGAGCAGTCGCTTTCCAGTCAATTAGGCGGGGATCATCGCCTGTGCTGTATTCTCGCAACTCCGCAAACTCGGTGCCCATGCCCAACCGTTTTGCTCGACGAATGTTGCCGCTGTTTTGCAGGGACAGTCGCAGGGAGAGCGATCGCAGCCCTAGCAAATCAGGATAGACGGCTACTGTTTGCGGTTGAGGAATGCGCCAACTGTGCCATGCCAGTCCCCAGGCTCCAAGCTGTCGCACCTGAATATTGCCAAACAGATATTCACCTCGCTTTGCCGGAAAAACAGTGTAGGTGACTTCCTCCTCGCGGTTGGGCGGTAGCGTCAGTTCCAGCAGCGGTGGAGTGGCAGTAAATTCTGGTGGGTAAAAGTCACGGATTTGCAAGGTAGCGGGGCGATCGCCCAACTTCACTGTTAACCGAACTGGATTTTCCTGCCCAATTGAGAGCCGCTGGAGTGACTCACGAGATACCTTCACCTGACTGGATTTGACGCGCTGGCTATCCCAAAAAGCCAAGCCCAGGATCAGGACATCCCAGGTCAGGGTGAGCCCTAATGCAACCAGCAGCAACGCTGGACGGGTATTGCCACTGCCAAAAGCAGCTAGACCCAGCCCTACCCCAGTTCCAAGCAAGAGCAATTGGTAAACGCGAGGAGCAGGGATCATCGCGGCACCGCCACCTGATTCAGCAAAGAAGACACCACGCCATCCAACTGGAGTCCGTCAAGTTGGGCTTCGGGACGCAGGATCAGACGGTGACGCAGTAGGGGAGAGGCGATCGCCTTCACATCATCGGGCGTGACGTAGTCTCTGCCCGACAGCCAGGCCCTTGCCTTGCTTGCCTGAAGCCACGCCACTGCTGAACGGGGAGACGCGCCCAGCGCCAGGTCGGGGTGTTTGCGGGTGCGGTGAACCAGCCCCAGCAAGTAGTCCAGCAAATTCTCAGCGACTTGAATCGAGCGAATTGCCTGACGCGCCGCTAATACGTCTGCCACCGTTGCCAGGGGCTTTAGCTCTACCAGGTCGAGCCGCTTAGTTTGCAGCCCGGCTTGAGCATTGAGCAGCATTTGCTTTTCGGCTTTGGGTTCTGGGTAGTCCACAATTAGCTTAAACAAGAAGCGATCGAGTTGCGCTTCGGGCAAGGGGTAGGTGCCTTCAAACTCCAGCGGGTTTTGCGTCGCGATCACCCAAAACAGATCTGGCAGGGGCAGGCTTTGCCCGTCGAGCGTTACCTGCTGTTCTTCCATTGCTTCTAGCAGGGCTGCCTGAGTTTTGGGCGGAGTGCGGTTAATCTCATCTGCCAGCAGAATTTCGGTAAAAACGGGCCCTTGCTTTAGCGTGAAGTTACGCGTATTCAGGTCAAAGATGTTGGTACCCAGAATGTCAGAGGGCAGCACGTCAGGCGTAAGTTGAATTCGCCGGAAATCTGCCTTTACCAGTCGCGCCAGCGCCCGGACAAGCAGCGTTTTGCCTGTACCGGGTACGCCTTCCAAAATCACATGCCCACCTGATAGGAGTGCAACCATCAGTTCTTGAACCAGATTGGGCTGACCCACCACAATTTGGCTGAGGGCTTTACCGAGACGAATAAAGGTCGTGTTGGAGTCGTTCACAAGCTGGATTCTGATTTGAATAATTGACTTAAATAACTGAATTGGGTAGGTGACGACGCATTGTCCTCACCTTATCCAACCAAACTAGCAACTCCCGTTCGCTGATCTGAGCATGATTATCAGCTAAATCGAAGATTTCTGCTAACTCGGCGGCGGGTCGTCCGGTTTGCTGGGTCCAGGCAGCAGCAACGACCTTTGGCTCCAGTAAATCGTTGCCCAAGCCGAGCGATCGCTGCACATTCAGTTGCTCTGCTTTGCCGACCATTTCTACCACAAACTTACTAGAGTTGGCTTTTTGTAAAACGCCTGCCATTGCTTGAATGTAAGCTGTGCTGTTGTCTAGAGGGGGAGTTTCTAGGGCGATCGCTGGTCCCAACCGCCGATGTCCCAAAAACAACACCAGCAGCATGATCCCTGCCTGTACCGCCAGGAGCAACAGCGGCGTTTTTGCCAGGTAGAGGAGGATGTTTTCTGAATTTTCCTGGGCGATCGCCGCTTCATCTTTGTAGCCGTGAGAATATTCGTCCACCCAAATCGGATTACCAATTTCCGTCAGCAGTTGCGCCAAAAACTCAAAATTTCCTGGCTCATTCTGGTAGGCATTGGCAGCAAGATGGGACGAAGTAGAAAGAATGATGCGCCCCCGTCCCACTGTTTCTTGCCAGACAATGGCTCCGTGGCCATCTCTCAGCAAATCCTCAAATTCCCACTCGTTCATTCCAGGTGCAGAAAAAGATTGGGTTTGCAGCGAACGGCGGCTCGTCTCAACTTTGACACCACCTGCCGAACTTTCCAGCGTCGAACTGAATGGGGCTGCTGTGACCGTTCCCCTCACGCCTAACAGCACCAATACATTGCCCTGAGCGATCCAATCCCCATCAAACAGATTCAGAGGCAACCCACTGCTGACTTGCACCAGCGTCATTGGGGTAGCCGGCGCTGCTTGCGCTAATGTGTTATCCATCTCCGGAGCATCCATCGCTGGATCATCAACTCTGGGGAAACGAATTGGCACCGTATCAGGATTGTCAGTTCCAGGTTGCGGTTCAAGCAATTCCTCAAGCGGTCTTTGCCAACGCTGCACGGGAGTGCCCCGCTCTTGCATGTAGGCATACCAGGCTCCATAGCCATCGGGCGATCGGCTATAGGTTGAGCCTTGCATCAGGCGGCTAGTGCGGGGAGCAAAAACCAGAGTGAGCACAATCAGAACCAGCACAACGCCCAACCACAGCCGATATTTCTTGATCATGGCTGAATCTCCTGGTAAGCCTGCCAGCAGCGCTCAAATGTGTCGGATGAGATCGCAGTGTCGCTAAAGCAGAGTTGTTCATGGGTGCGAATCAGCGTTTGATAGGGCTGAGGTGGGTTGAGCGTCTGCACCAGACGCAAATATTCGCCATCGGTGCGGCTCAACTGCTGCAGGATCAGTTCTTTGTCGTTCAAGTTTTGCAGCATTGCCATGTAGAGACAGCGACAGGCTTCGCGGTAGTCTCCTTGCTGCTGGGCAGTGCGCGATCGCCCCAACCACTCTGAAATGGTTAAGATTTGGGGTTGAGCGTCGGTTGATGGAGCGGGCGATCGCCCCAGTCGCACGGCAGGATAAAGGTAAGGATTGAGCAATTTGTAAAGTTGCCAGCCTGCCCAGCCGACTAGAGCAATCACGAGCAGCCAAAATAGTCCTTCTAGCAACCAGTCAGGTAGTGACCAATCAAGGACTGGCTGACGATTTGGGTCGTTGCCAAACAGCAATCGTTCGATGAATTCTCCAACCCGTTGCTGCGCCTGCTGAAGTTGCCAACCCAGACTATTCTTCTGAAATTCGCCCGCTGTCTCAGTTTCGTTTGCTCCGACCATATTGCAACTGCTAATTTACACTAGGCGCGAGAAATATTCCTGCTCCAGGATAGACATGATGACCAGCGAATCGTAGGACTCCCCTCGCCGAACGGCTTCTCGTAGGAGTCCTTCCTGCTTAAAGCCAACAGATTCATAGACCCATCGGGCACGCTGGTTATCCTCAAACACATCTAACCACAGTCGATGCGCCTGATATTCCTCAAAAACGCGCTTTTGAATCAGCTTCAATGCTGTTTTGCCGAATCCTTTCCCTGGTTCTGCGATCACAATTCGAGTCAACTCAATGTTGCGGTGAGGAGACTGAAGCCCAGACAGGATGGTATAACCTGCGATCGCTTCTATCCCTACATCCAGATCAGTTTTAATAATCAGGTAATGCTTATCCGGGTCTTGTAAATTTTGCAGATGCTTGTCCCGACTCCAACTGAGAATAAATCTGCTAAATTTTTTACGGGCTTCTTGGCTGAGAATGAAGTCAAGGTGGCTTATAGTGCCGGTTTGCAGCTTCATAAGAAAAAGATATTACGAAGAGCGTCCAAATTTTAAGGATATTTACAAAGAGAGTTGGTTTGTATAGTTCCCAGGGGCGGATCTACTACTATGGATAGAGAAAGACAGATAAGTTCCATTCACTTCTCCATCGAAAGATGGCTGCATGAGATGAATCTAAGCATCTCACTCACCGAGTGCCACTTCTCTTCCACTTTTCCTGTGCCACTCGTCCTGTGGTTGAGCGATCGCCCTTTCCCTACAGTTTGACTCACCGTTCTTGACACTTTCTATAGGCTGCATCCAAAACAGCCTTAGAAACGATCAGAGGTCAGTTTGCCCAGCGCTCCTTTGGTTCATTTAAGTCGCAGTAGTATCTGTTTTACTTGGTTTTGTTAATCTCCCGAGTTTGACGGTTTTGCCCCATCTACAAAATTCTCAATTGGGAGAGCAATTGCTATTGAGTTCTGCTGATTTCTAATAGCAATTTCAACTGCTTCTAACCACAAGTTTTTCCAACACAAGCGAATGAAAACAACCCAGCCTCACGCGATAACGGCGAGGCCTAACCCCTTGCTTCAGCATCGCATGTTCAATGAAACTCACTACAGCGAGAAAATTCAGGCAGAAATTCAGCAGCGGTTTGGATTTGTTCCGCCTTTCTTTGCACCAGCGATGCAGAACCCTCTGGTGCTAGAAAATTTGTGGCATCAGACTCTTCAGCTTTATGTCAACAATCCACTGCCTGCCTTATTTAAGGAAAAACTTTCTGCTTATTTGTCTCGCTTTTGTGCGGTTCCGTACTGCATGATCTGCCACAGCTGTTCCCTTTTTGAATTGGGGATGGAGTCGTGCCAAATTCTAGAATTGCTGGAGTCTTCTCCCCCCATCGAAACCGAAGTTGACCAGCATTTAGACTTTTTGGCAAAACAATCTGCTCTATTAGAGTTTCCGGAGCCAAATTCCGGACTGGAAGCTAGCATCCTAACCTGCGCAATTTTTATTGCTCTGCAACATGATCGGGCTGAGTGTTGTCGCACTGAGCTACGCCGATTGTTGGGAGCGACCCTCTATCAATATCTAACTCTTTTTATTGCTTATATTAAAACCTGCCATATTTGGATGGAGTCTAATCCAAACGTGGTTTATGAGGCTGATCGACGAGTCCAGAACTACTTTAAAGATTTAACGGAAGGTGAGCCTGCACTGGCTGACTTCTTTGTGAACTATTGGGAACGGGTGCAGCGCGATCGCCAAACCTGGGCAGCACAGCAAGCGGCGATCGCCGAACGTAAACGCAGTGAGGCTGCGATGCGAGACATAGCAGTCGAAAACCTGCGTCTGGCGCGCGTTGTGGCTGCTACCTCAGAAGGCATTCTAATCACCGATCCCAACCAGCCCGATAACCCAATTATTTACGCGAATCCTGCCTTCTCTCGAATCACAGGATACGAGTCAGAGGAAATCATCGGGCGCAACTGCCGCTTTTTGCAGGGCGCAGACACCGACGCTCAAACAGTTGCTCAGCTCAGGCAGGCAATTCTTCAACAGCAAGAAATTAAAACCACACTGCTGAACTACCGCAAAGACGGACAACCCTTTTGGAATGAGCTAAAAATTTCTCCAGTTTTATCAGAAACGGGTGAACTGCTCTACTTCGTTGGATTCCAAACTGATGTAACTGAGCAAAAACAGGCAGAACAAAAAATTTGTGAACAAGCTGCTCTGCTCGATGTCGCCACAGATGGGATTTTTGTCCGTGACTTAAACCATCAAATTTTGTTTTGGAGTAAAGGTGCAGAACGGCTCTATGGCTGGAAAGCAGAAGAAATTTTGGAGCAAAATGCGATCGAGTTACTCAATCCAGTCACCACACCTCAACTCACTACTGCCTTCAAAACCGTTGTTGAAACTGGGGAATGGCAAGGTGAGTTACAGCAAGTGACTCAAACCGGCAAATCAATCATGGTTGAAAGCCGCTGGACATTGATGCGCGACCAGTCTGGGCAGCCTAGGGCCGTTTTGGTGGTCAACACCGATATTACCGAGAAAAAACAGCTTGAAGCACAGTTTCTCCGAGCACAGCGGATGGAGAGCATCGGCACCTTGGCTAGTGGCATCGCTCACGATCTGAATAATGAACTAACTCCGATTTTGGCCTCAGCACAACTGTTGCTAATGCACTCCAAAATTCAGGAGAACAAACGACAGCAGCTGTTAGAAAACATTCAAAACAGCGCTAAACGGGGTGCAACTTTAATTAAGCAAGTTCTCTCTTTTGCACGAGGTGTAGAAGGCAAGCGAACGGTGCTGCAAATCCGACATTTGATATCAGAAATTCGGCAAATCGTTCAAGAAACTTTTCCCAAGTCGATTGAGGTTCATTTAGATCTGCCGAACGATTTGTGGCTAGTTTCTGGAGATGCAACGCAACTCCACCAGGTGTTGATGAATCTCTGTGTGAATGCTCGAGATGCCATGACGGACGGAGGAATGCTGAGCCTGAGTGCAACAAATCTGTGGATTGATGAAAACTATACACGAATGAACCTAGATGCTCAGGTTGGTGCATATGTGATGGTTTCAGTCGCAGATACGGGAGTAGGCATTTCCCCAGAAGCGCTAGATCGAATCTTTGAACCCTTTTTCACCACAAAAGAGTTAGGTAAGGGAACAGGTTTAGGGCTGTCTACTGTGCTTGGCATCGTCAAGAGTCACGGTGGTTTTGTAGAGGTCTTGAGTTCGGTTGACAGTGGCACCCAGTTTAAGATCTATATTCCTGCAGTGCAGGCGGCTGAGACCCTGTTTGTCCAGGAAGATGAACCTGTGTCTGGTGAAGGTGAGTTAATTTTAGTGGTGGATGATGAGGCTGCTATTCGAGAGGTGAATCAAGCTTCGTTGGAAAGCCACAATTATCGAGTGTTAACCGCTTCTGATGGGATTGAGGCGATCGCCCAATACGTTCAGCGCAAAGATGAAATCAATCTGGTGTTGATTGATATGATGATGCCCTCAATGGACGGCATGACGGCAATTCGCACACTCAAAAAAATTGATCCGCAGGTAAAGATTATTGCAGTCAGCGGGCTTTTGTCTAACACCCAAATTCCTGAACCTGTAAACTCCAATATTCAGGCATTTTTGCCCAAACCTTACACTGCCAAGGAATTGGTGAGAACAATTCATCAAGTGTTGCAGCAAAAATAGGAGCGAAGCATTCGGACAATTACTTCCGCTATTTTCCCAAGTTGCCTGCCGAATGCTTTGCCCCTACAGGGTTTTGTTGCCTGAGATAGATCATTAACCCAATAAATAGCCCCGTCCCCACAATATATTTCAGCAAATCGGGAACTCCAGGATTGGGTGAGAAAAAGCCTTCAATGAACCCGGCAATCACCAGCATCGGCACCACACCAAAAATCAACTCAGCCGATTGCTGAGCGTAGAGCTTCAGTGCATCAACTCGACGATACTGTCCTGGAAATAGGATGGCTCTGGCAAGCAGCAAGCCTGCTGCGGCTGCTAAAAAGATGGCGGGAATTTCTAGAGAACCGTGTGGAAAAACAAATGCCCAAAACGGATAAGCCAAATTGTTTTGCCCCACCAGAGCAGCGATCGCCCCAATCAGCGCTCCATTCAGCAGCAAAATGTAGGTGGTCAGCAGTCCAGCCGTGATTCCGCCTGCCAGAGCCATAAAAGAGACTTGGATGTTATTGATCAGAATATTGGTTGAGGCAAACGGCTCAATTCCAACAATGGAACCCATCCAAAGTTCCTGGCGATCGCGCACCTGTACAATCAAATCCTGCGGCACAATCAGCGATAGAAAAGTTGGGTCTTGCCACGCCAGCCACCAGCTGACTAACCCTGCAAAAATGGCCAAAGCCGCCGCCAGCGCAATGTAACCCGCCGATCGCTGCACCGCAGCCGGAAACCCCCAGCGATAAAACTCTAAAATGGCTTGCCATTCCTGCCGCCGTGACCCCTGATAGATTTGAGCATAGCTACGGGATGCCAAACTCTGTAAATCTTGCAGCAGCAACTGTCCGACATTTTGGCTGCGGGCCCGCGCCAAGTCTGCTGATACTGAACGATAGAGGCTGGCTAACTCTCGAATTTGATGTGCCTCAAGCGTCTTTAGCCCGCGCTTCTCAACCTGGTTAAGCAAGGCATCTAGCTGTTTCCAGCTTTTTTCCCGGCGGGCAATCCAACGCTGAATGTTCATATTTTTTTACTACTGTTGGAGGCTTGTCTCAGCGTAGCTTAGGATAGCGTCAACTTCCGCCTTCACTTCTACATACGACATTATTAAAATTACGGGTAGATTGTTTATGACTGCTAACCCCAATCCTCAAAATCTGGTGCAACCGCTCGACGTCGGTAATGTGGTCAGTGCCGGAATTCAGCTTTACCGAACTCACTTTCAGCAATACATTGGCATTTCTCTAATCGCAACGCTGTGGGCACTATTGCCCTTTTTGTTGATTATTCCAATTATCTTGTTTTACACCGCAGTTCAAGCATATTACGGCACTTTAGGATTAGTGATTCCAGCTTGGATAGTCTTGACGATCTATTGTTCGGCTAAATATTTTGCTGGAGCAGGAGCGATCGCCCGCCTCGCCTTCACCACCTTAGTTAACCAGCCTGAAAGCGTGGAAAGTGCAAAAAGATATGCCAACTCTCGCATGTGGAGCTTTTGGAATATTAACTTTTTGCTGTTGCTAATGTACTTAGGAGTGTACTTTGTGGCAGTGATTGCACTACTCATTGTCTTGGCTGCAACTGGAGCATTCAGTTTACTCACCAACCCTGATCCATTCGCTCTTGCCAGCAATCCAGGACCACTGATCCTCACTGGTTTGTTTGTCTTACTCCTGGTGCTAGCAATTGTGTTTGTGTTCGTCTGGCTCAGTTCTCGACTGGCAGTTGCCGATTTGCCACTTGCAGTCGAAAGCGGCTCGAACGCTACACAATCCCTTGGACGCAGCTGGAATTTAACTCACAAAAGTGCTTGGCGAATTGCTCTAATTCTTTTTATTGCGTTTTTGATTACGATTCCTCTGCAGGCTCTAGCTCAGATATTAGTTAGCACATTTGACTCAATCCTAGCTGCCTCATTTCCACGAGAGTCTCCCACTTTTGCGCTGTTATCCTTCTCGACTAGCTATATTTTAGGGTTGGTTGCAGGTGTGTTAGTGTTACCTCTCTGGCAAGCGATCAAAGCAGTGATTTACAGCGATTTGCGCAGCCGCCGAGAGGGGTTGGGGTTAAAGTTACGCGATTCGTAATAGGACTCCTGCGTGAATGGTAGTGCGGCTTCGCTGCGCTACTATTCACGCCTCAAAAAGTGATTCACGCAGGATGTCTAATTCACTAAAGTCTAGAAATTGCCTATTCAGGACTACACACCATGCGACTTTTTAATCGAATCACACTCTTAACTCCAGAAAGTGTAGAACTGGAGTTTACCCTAGCAGGAATCGGCAGCAGAGCCTTGGCATTGCTGATTGACTATCATATTGTCGCTTTTACGCTGATTGCTTTGTGGCTGCTTTTAGCATTGATTGCAGGGCAACTGCTCGGTTACTTGGATACCTTGGGATCAAATTATGCGGATTTACCCATTTGGCTACTGGCGATCGCCATCCTTATCACTTTTGTGATCGCCACTGGCTATTTTGTCTTCTTTGAGGTGACCTGGCAGGGACAAACCATCGGCAAACGGTTCGCTAAAATTCGCGTCATTCGGGATGATGGCAGACCTGTAGGTTTATCTCAGGCAGCACTGCGTGCTCTGTTGCGTCCGATTGATGACATCCTTTTTATTGGTGCTTTCCTGATCCTATTGGGGCAAAAGGAAAAGCGAATAGGGGATTGGGTTGCAGGAACGCTGGTGGTACAGGAAGTTCGTCCAGTAGTGAAGGCAGCGATCGCTGTTTCTCAAGAGGCAGAAAAACTGGCCGCCGAATTACCTCAAATCACTGACCTATCAAAACTGTTGCCGGATGATTTTGCCGTGATTCGAGAATATCTTCAAAGGCGAAACTTTATGGAGCACAACGCCAAAAGTGAGTTGAGTTTACAGTTAGCCCGACAAGCCAGAAACTTGATTAACCTTGAAACCATTCCTGCTGGACTCACTTCAGATGAGTTTTTGGAAGCCGTTTATTTGGCTTACCAGCAACAGGAGAGAGGAATCAGGGATGAGGGATGAGAGGCTGTCTGCTTTGCTCATTACTTCCAAGTTTTACCTTGAATGCCGTTCAGGAGGCTCTGCCACTCGTTTTCAATAGACAGAGCCTCCACTTTGCATTTCCAGGCAAAGACCTTGGAACGAGTTCTTCCCTAATTCCTAATCCCCAACCCCCAGCACACAGCCACTGCGACCAGCAATCCTTAAAGCAATCCCTTGCTCTGATCGGTTGGTTTCGGCGTTTCCATGAAGTACTCGAAGCTGGTCCGGGGATAGGTTAGTTTCAGCGATCGCCAAATTAACTTCCGCAGGAGTTGTTCCGGTGTTAACCGCAACGATTATGGACTCGTTAACCAGCGATCGCACAAAGGCATACACCATTCCTTCGGTGAGCAAGACCTGATAAGAACCGGTTCGCAAGGCAGGATAGCGATGGCGCAGGGCGACCAATTCCCGATGGTGCTTGAGCAAGTCTAGATCCCAATTTGCTTCTGGGGGAAAGCTGCGGCGAGAATCGGGATCAATGCCGCCTGCCAAGCCCACCTCATCGCCATAGTAAATGCTGGGTGCCCCTGGGAAGGTGAGCAGCAGCAGCGTTGAGAGCTTCACGCTATCGACATCGCCGCCTGCAATCGTCATCAGCCGAGCCGTGTCGTGACTGGCTAGCAGGTTAAGCTGAGTGAGTTGAATCTCCCAAGGATAAAGCTTAAGCAAATCCTGAATCTTAGCCGCATAGCCAGCCGCATCCAGTGCTGGGTAGGGGTGATAGTTGGGCGATTCAACATATTGCCGCTGAACGCGATCGCCTGCTGCAAACGCAATGGTCGGGCCAGTAAACAGATAGTTCATCACGCCATCAAACTGAGTCCCGTCGAGCCACTGGCGTGAATCCTCCCACACTTCACCCACAATGTAAGCTTCAGGATTAACGGCTTTGACGCGATCGCGAAATTCTTGCCAAAAGCCTGGAGTCTTAATCTCAAACGGCACATCCAAGCGCCAGCCATCAACGCCAAATTTAAGCCAGAATTCCGCAATCTCCATGATGTATTCCTTGACGGCTGGATTGTCATGGTTAAACACGGGCAGCGCTCGGTTGCCAACCCAGCCTTCATAGTTAGCGGGGCGATCGCCATCGTAGGGAGCCAGCGGCCAACCCTGTATCTTGAACCAGTCCAGCCAGGGTGAATAGGGCCCATTCTCCAGAATGTCATTAAAGAAGAAAAAGCCTCGACTGGCATGATTAAACACACCATCCAAAACTACTTTAATGTCGCGCTCATGAGCTTTTTGGAGCAAAGTTTTGAGCGCCAAGTTACCTCCCAACAGCGGATCAACCTGGTAATAATCGTGCGTATGATAACGGTGATTACTAGCCGACTGAAAAATTGGGGTGAAGTAAACTGCATTAACTCCCAAGTCTTGCAAATAATCTAACCGCTCAATCACGCCCCATAAATCACCACCTTTGTATCCTTGTAGGGTCGGTTCTGCTTCCCAAACTTCAAACGGAACGGTTTCCAGCACTCGTCGCAAAGGCTGAAGTCCTTTGGCAAAGCGATCGGGGAAAATTTGATAGAAAACAGCGTGCTTAACCCAGTTTGGAGTTTGAATTTGCATACGTTCAATACCAGTAATGCACTGTCCACTTGCGTCACAGCCATAGTACAAAGTCTATGTCCATCAGGCAGCATCCAAGAGGTAGAAGTGGGAAGCGAGTAATTCCCTTACTCTTTCACTCCCCTATTCCCCATCCCTCCCCATTCGCTCTACGATAAACTGACAGGCAGTCTCCCTGTTTCTCCTGGTAAGAGCTATGAAAGTAGAATTTCGCGAATATGATCCGTTCGATGTATGGATTTGGCTGGAATTTAGTACGGTTCCCTCGACAGCGGAGCAGCAATATATTGAGGAAGTGTTTAACTCCTGGTTTTTCCTGGGTAAGTTGGGCGGCTTTAATGCTGAGAATCTTCAGGTACAGGATACGGGCCTGGACATCAGCTACATGGACTATGACGGGGATGTGGCTGACAACAGCATGATGGCACTGATGCACAACATGGCTGAGTTTGAATATCAGGGTAACTGGGCCCGCTGCTGGTTTGACCTGGGGACTTCTGATGCGATCGCCCTCGACATTCTAATCAATACGCTCAACCAATTCAGCAAAGATTACGTTACCATTGAGCGTCTGATCGTTGGTGGTGAAAATATAGATTGGCCCATTCCTGCTACCAAGCGATCGTCATTTGCTGATAACAATTAGATGTCGGTTGGGTAGAACAAAGTGAAGTCCAATACTTGCTGGGATCTTGGCTGAGGTTCTGTCGGGTTTCGCTTTGCTGCACCCAACCTACAACACGGTTGCCATCTACAACAGGGTTAAATGGATGAGTTTAATTAATGAATAAGCCAGGTCGGATTCGGGTGATCACTTTAGGGTTGATTCAGGATGGCGATCGCGTCTTCGTGTCGGAAGGATATGATCCCGTCAAGCAGGAAACCTTTTACCGAGCGTTGGGCGGCGGCATAGACTTTGGCGAAACCAGTCTAGATGCACTGAAACGAGAATTTCAGGAAGAACTTCAAGCAGAGTTGACGAATATTACTTATCTGGGCTGTGTAGAAAATCTGTTTGTTTATGATGGAAAAGCTGGACATGAGGTGATTCAAGTTTATCGCTGTGGTTTTGTTGAACCAAGGTTTTATCAGCTAGAGTCACTCACTTTCTATGAAGGAACTCAGGCTCATCAAGCACTGTGGGTAAAGAGCGATCGCTTCAAAACAGGAGAATTGAGACTCGTGCCGGAAGCATTTGTGGAATATCTGTAAGGCATTCGTCAGCAAGAGCTATGCACCATCAAAGACTGGTGATCATCACCGGTGCGCCCTCATGTCTTTGAGGTGCTGTTGCATCTTCTACTGTGATAGCAACCTTTGAAACCAGTTCTTCAGAACGATAGACTCTAGGTACCGTAATAGTCTGAGAGACATTACCTTGAGCATCGACGTTTAATACCTCTGTTAAAATTGCCGACTTCGCATCCACTGTGAATGGTGCCCCTTGCTCTAGTACTGTCCACAACACATACACCTTTCCGGCAGGCAAAGGCGGCAGGTTCTTGACGGTCAAGGTTGCTTCCAGGGTGTCTGGATTGACCACAACCATTGCTGAAGCATCCTCAACTGTTTCCGTTTGCAGCACATAGGTGAGTGTTTCAGATGGCATTTCGGCTTGCGTTGCCTGGAGCGCTTGCCGTAACTGATAATTGTTGATTCCCAAAGCGACAATCACCATAGCTGCCGCTGCACCCAGTGTTTGATTCCAGGGAAATCGGCTCACTGGTTTTGCCACAGTGGTGCTGGGTCTACGCTGGGCATTCATCCCGGTAGCCTGTGCAGCCATAATTGCCGAGCGCAAATGGGGCGGAGGTTGCACTTCGACTGGCGTATAAGCTGTTTCCAAGGCACTTTGCATCTGTGTTACCTCGGCAGCGATCACAGGGTCATTAGCTAAAAGCTGCTCAAATTCCATTGCCTCGTCTGCATCGAGATCGCCCAGGACATAGCCTGCGATCATTAACTGTAAGTGTTCTGAATATTCTGAAGGCATCGACCTCGCCATAGCTGTGACTATTCCATGTAAGTTGTGAGAGTTTGACGCAATTTAAGCAGTCCTCGCCGCGCTCTAGCCTTGACGGTTCCTAAAGGAATTTCTAGGCGTTCAGCAATCTCTGACTGGCTAAATCCATCGTAATAAGCCATCTTGAGAATTTGCTGCTGGCTCTCTGATAACTGCGCCAGCGCCATGCGAACTTCTTCCGATCGTTCACCCTGAAAGACGTATTCCAATGGAGTATTGGAGTCTGTTTCCTGCGGATTTCCAGATTTCCAACGTCCTAAAAAGGACAGAGTCGTATTGCGCGATCGCACCCGGTCAATCGCTCGCGATCGCGTCAAAATCGCTAGAAACGTCCTCAGCGACCCTCGCCTGGGTTCATAAGAAGTGGATCTAGTCAGGTTCAGAAAAACATCCTGGGTCAAATCCTCAGCCTCTTGAAGATTGCCCAAGACCTTAAACGCCAGCCCGTAGACGAGTCCAGCATGGCGATCGTAGAGAACGCCAAGAGCCTCTGCACGACCTGCCTTCAAAGACAGGTACAGTTCTGCATCGGTCTGACCTGATAGAGATTCTTCTGGGCTACCAGATTGCTCAGAATGCATGACGCATATTAAGAAAGTGGGCTTTGATGGGGCTACAGCTATCCTATGCGAATTGTGACTTCTAGCGATCATTTTGAGTTGTGCAAGCAAACACAACCTTAGTACGCAGTACATAGCAAATTGGACGCACTAATTTTCTAATCTCGCTAATTAGAATGATCTGACCTTCCCTGACTTTTCAATACCGACATTTGAAACTACCTCAATTAATTTAGTAAATATCAGGTTAAAGGATATCCAAAGTTCTTGAACCTGAGTTCATCCAATACATCTCGGTGCTTCAAACGAAAAAAGTTACTCTCTACACTTCGTTTGAGATATCTAATCAAGGAGTTCAATTGTGCAGCTAAACTATCGTCATCAACCTACTTCAGACAACGTTGCTATCCCCGATCGCATCAGCACTTCAGACCTTCACTCAAAACTCATTTCAACTCACTACACCCCATCCAGACGACCCAACTTAACCGCACAGTGGATCGTTGAAGACGGCAAGCTGGTCTGTAAATGGATCGTGAATTAGTTCTGACAGTGACGAAATACCTCTCAGGATAAGTAAGTGATTTAATTAAACGTAGGATGGATTGGCAAAGCGAAATCCATCGCATCACCTTTATCCTGAAAACATCTTTTGGCTAATTGAATACTCTAATTTCAGCTTGACCAAAGATCTGGAAGTGAAAACCACAGCTTATGCTCAGTTAAACATCCCAGAGTATTGGTTAGTTGATTTGCGTGGGGATCGCCTGATCGTATTTCGCTCTCCTAAAGGCAATAAATATAAGCGAGGGATAATGTTAACCTCAGAAACGATTAGCCCATTGGCTTTTCCTGATGTGGCGATCGCAGTTTTACATTTGATAGTTTGAGGCGACAAAGGCAATACAATTGGCAAGATTTACTAAATTGTCGGTTTTCAAAAATTAAGGTATGGGAAAAGCAGAAAAAGCACTCAGGCAAATTCTGGAAACCTACGGAATCAACCAAAATCAATTAGCTGTTGCAATGGGAATCGATCGCTCCAATGTGAGCCGTTGGGTGAGTGAAGAGAGATCCAACTAGGGAAGCGATCGCAAAAGTTAAAGGGAGTTAGTATATTTACTGAAATCGGCGTCAGTTCCATTACATTGAAATGAGGACTGCACGGGGTGAAAACAGCATGACAGATATCTTTATTTCTTATTCCCGCAGGGACACTCACTTTGTCAAAACACTTCATGAAGCGCTGATTCAGCTAGATCGTGAAACCTGGGTGGACTGGCAAGACATTTTGCCTAGCGTGGATTGGATGGCGGCGATTGAGGAGGCGATCGAGGAGGCAAATACCTTTGCCTTCGTGATTAGCCCTCATTCTGTCACTTCAGAAGTTTGTGGTTTGGAAATTGCTCATGCGGTTGCACACAATAAACGATTAATTCCAGTTGTTCGCTGTGAAGCGGATGCTAAAGCGATTCCACCAGCCCTGAGTGCGTTGAACTGGATTTTCTTTCGAGAGGGGGACGACTTCAACATCGGCTTGCAGAAGTTAATTCAAGCGATGGATCTGGATTTGGAGCATGTCCGTACCCATACACGCCTGCTAATCCGGGCAAACGAATGGCATCGCAAGCAGCGAGATGATAGCTTTTTGCTGCGGGGCAGTGATTTAGAAGAGTCAGAAGAATGGCTCTCTGAAAGCACTCACCGAGACCCTAAACCAACGGAGTTACAAACTCAATACATTGTTGCCAGTCAGCAGTCTCAGAGGCGGGAGGCACAACAGTGGAAAGCACTCTATGAAGAGGCACAGCGAGAACGCAAACGGGCAGAAACTGCCGAAGCCGAAGCGCTAGATGCCCTTTCTCAAGCTTTGCTTTTGGCAGGCGATCAGCTTAAAGCATTAGTTGCTAGCGTCAAGGCAGTGAAGCTATCTCAAATGACCGGGCTGCCGCCTGAACTTCAGCGCCGAATTGGGTTAAAACTGCAACGGGTTGTTTTGGAGATGCAGGAGCGCAATCGCCTCCAGGGGCATCAGGGCGATGTGCTTCAAGTGTGCTTTCGCCCTGATGGAAAGGCTCTGGCAACGGCAAGCACAGACGGCACGGTCAAGCTTTGGCAAGTTGATGGAGCTTTGCTTCACACGCTAGAAATTGACGATGTGACGCGTATTTGTTTTAGTCCTGATAGTCGGGCGATCGCCTCAGCTAACAATCAAGGAACCGTCGAGTTGTGGTCACTCAAAGGGCAAAAACTTATTTCTTTTCAAGCCCATGCCGCAAAAATTACGGGTCTTTGCTTTAGTCCCGATGGTCAAACACTAGCCTCAGCCAGCGTAGATAGCACAATCAAACTGTGGGGGATTTACGGCAACCTGATTAATACCCTGGAAGGACATCAGGATTGGATTACGAGCATTAGTTTCAGTCAGGATGGCAGCATCTTAATTTCATCCAGCGCTGACAAGACAATTCGGCTCTGGCAGCCAGACGGAACTTTAATTAGACAACTAACTGCTCACGACACCTGGGTAACCGATGCAAGCCTCAGCCCTGATCGACAAGTTCTAGCCTCAGCCAGTGCTGACAATACCATTAAGCTGTGGAACCTCGATCGCGAACCCAAAACCCTCAAAGGACATACAGCCTGGGTAACCTGTATCGAATTTAGCTCGGATGGTCAAACCCTCGCCTCAGCCAGCATCGATCATACAATTAAGCTCTGGCATCTCAGCGGCAAACTGATCAAAACCTTTCGAGGGCATACAGCGTGGGTGACAAATCTCAGCTTTAGCCCCGATGGTCAAACTCTTGCCTCCGCTAGTGCAGATCGAACAGCAAGGCTGTGGCATTTGGGGCAAGAACTGCACACGCTTAAGGGACACAGTGCCGGAATCACCAGCATTGACATTTCGAGCCAAGAAATTCTCGCATCCAGTGGCACCGATCGAATCATTAACCTCTGGAGGCTTGATGGCTCTCTCTTCAAAACCTTCAAAACCTATAGCGCCAGGGTTATGAACCTCCGTTTTAGCCCTGATGGACAAATTATTGCTTCAGCGAGTGCTGACGGAAAGATTAAACTTTGGAATTTAGAGGGTGCCTTAGTTAAGACTCTGGAAGGACATTTTGATGTAGTAAACAGCATTAGTTTTAGTCCAACAGGTCAATTAATCATCTCTGGCAGTCAAGATGGAACGGTAAAACTGTGGAATCTAGAGGGGGCACTCATTAAAAGTTTCGGAGATCATAAGGGACAAGTTTCCAGTGTATGTTTTAATCACGACGGTCAACTGTTTGCCTCAACTGGTTCTGATGGCACAATTATTCTGTGGCGGGCTGACGGCACGTTGTTGAAAACTTGGAAGGCTCATAACTCTAGAGTGAATGCTGTCTTTTTTAGCCCTGATGGTCGGCTGCTGGGTTCCGTGAGTGCAGACAATACGGCTAAGGTGTGGGTTCTAAAACAAGGTTTACTTAAAACTTTCTCTGGACATACCCAGGAACTCACTTCTGGTTGCTTTAGCCTGGACGGTCGATCGCTTGTTACTGCCAGTGCCGATAAAACGGTGAGAATATGGAGACTTCACAGCAGAAATGTCCAGGTTCTCACAGGGCACCTGTATAGTGTCACGAGTGTTTGTTTTAGCTCAGATGGTCGGATGCTAGCAAGTGCCAGCCTGGATAAAACAGTGAAGTTGCGGACATTTGAATCTGATGAGGTACAGGTTTTGGAAGAGAAGGTCTCGGTAGAAAGTGGCGATCGCCTTTCTCCTTTAGAGGTTCAACCCACTGAAGTTGAACCCTCCATCAATGTAGAGGGTTTATCAGAAACATCTATAAATCGATTGCTGATTCAGGCGAGTAATTGGTTGCAAGATTACTTAAAAACCAATCCCACTGTGGAAGAGGGCGATCGCCATCTGTGTGATGATATCAATCAACCTTGATTGATTACAGGCTTGTAGGTGCGATCGCCGCTATGCATTCTCATGTTCTAAAGCAGAGAGGCGATCGGAGATTCGAATTTCCGTTGCAGGCTCCGAACTAATGAGAGGAAAAGATGATCAGCAAGCTTTTGTACTCCAAAATCATACAAGTCTAGCAGGAAAGCAATCTCATTCTCTTGGATAAATGGCGTTTTGAGGCCATGCAACCCCGTCGAGCGTGTTGCCCAGTAATGTGGTGAAGGGAGTCACTGTACATTCAGAATATACGCCTGCACGATAGTAGGGTGAGTTTTGGATCAGTTCTAGTGCTGCTTCAGGATCTTGTTGCTGAACGAAATACAGGCGATCGCTCGGTGTGTTTGCTCTGCCATTGCCATAGAGCTGTCCTGCATAGCTGATGTGGTCTAAATGCAGTTCAAGATAGCGGAGATATCGGGGTCCAATGGTTGTGCGTAAACTCTCGGTATTAGGGGCAGTCGTACATTGAACCAGTTGAGTTTCAATGGCTTCTACCTGCCTTGGGCGACCCATCCAGTCAAGCGTAGCTTCTTGCGGAATGCCTAATTCGCCAACGTCCAATTGCACCAACTCTGGTTCAACAATATCTTCCTCTGAACTCGCCGAAAAGATGCCCCCATCTCCAACCACATAGATGCTATGGCGATCGCTTTCATTCACTCCAAAAGCTAGCGCCGTACTTCCAGTTACGCCTTGCTCAGCTGTCGCGATGGTGCGGTGGTTACCATCCGGTGACAGCACTACAACTGAGTTGAAAATGTGGGTCGTGCCGTAGAGATTCCCTGTTGCAGAAAAAGCAAAATCATCCAGCACAATTCCTGAAAAAATCACTTCTGGTTCACCTGGAGAACCATCATCCTGAATCGGAACGCGAGTGACTGTTCCCTGACCCGAATTGGTGATATAAACTGCACCCTCAAAAAGTTTAATGCCGTTTGCACCCGGAATTGTCGGCATATCAGGGTTGGGGTTAAGGCTATCATGTCGTAACCAGGGCACAACCTGTTGAGTTTGTCTGTCAAACTGCCAAACCGTCCCGGACGTAGAGTCGGCAATCAGGAAAACTCCCGGACGAAACAAGGCTAACCCATTTAAAAAGCCTGCTTCTGGAACGGCTAACTCATACTCAAGGGTGCCATCTTCTGCAAACTCAAAGATATATTGCTCCCCTGTCTCTGCATGTCCTGTCGCGATTAGGGTTCCGTTGACATCTATACCTAGTCCAGCTAGCCCAACGTCTACTTGGCTAAAGATATCTGCCTCACCATTGAAGGTGCGACGAATAATTTGTCCTGTTTTGTTCTCTGTGATGTAAATCGTGCCGTCTACATCAATAACAATATTTTCAAGAAAGTATCCCCTTGGATAAGTTGCTAATGTCCTGGCAGGAACAAGCTCAACTGGAGGCTGAGCCAAAGGTGGTGAAACATTCTCTTCCGGCTCAGAGGCTAGGGAAAACGGTGATAGCGCGATCGCCAGACCTACTGCGCCTAGCATCAGCACAACATTATTGCGAAAATTCATAGATTTACCTGATAAAAGTTATTTTTGATTACTACAGTGCTGGAAAACCCTGGCGAGATACAAGCTTGGGCTCTAGGTGTGTTTCTTAGCAAAGTAAGTCGAGATGTGGCGATCGCTAAAGTTCTTCAACTTTCCTTAAGGAAGTGAACTCATTTACTTCATTGCGGTTGAAATCCTAATCAAATGATAAGGATGAAAGCTAGCAAAATGATAGAACTCACTGCTGGTTCTAGAGTTAGGTAGAAGCCTGGTCAGGTAGCAGGCATGACGTTTATGAGATTTCCCTATGATGAACCCAGCTTTGCTAACCGTGGGATGATGGTTATGATTTTTATTTGCACCTTTACTCCCTCACTTCCATGTCAATCCTTCAACTGATCGAACCCGAGATTAAAGACTTAGGCGGATTTATTGCTCGTCGCAGTCTGCCTTATCCCAATCATCAAATGGTTGGTCCGTTTATCTTTTTTGATCAGCTTGGTCCGTCTGTATTACCTGCGGGTAAAGGCATTGATGTGCGACCGCATCCCCACATCAATCTAGCAACGGTGACTTACTTGTTTGAAGGAGCGTTGATGCACCGCGATAGTTTGGGCACGGTGCAGGAGATTCAACCAGGTGCAGTGAATTGGATGACTGCAGGAACCGGGATCGTTCACTCAGAGCGATCGCCCGATGCAGATCGTCGCCAGGAAGCTACGATTCACGGTATCCAAACCTGGGTTGCTTTGCCTGCTGAGCACGAAGAAACCGATCCCGAGTTTACTCATTATCCGGCTGAGGTCATGCCCACCTGGGCAGAAAACGGCGTAGTGATAAAACTCATTGCTGGACAGGCATCCGGCTATACCTCGCCTGTGAAAGTCTTTTCACCTATCCTCTACTTGGATATGAACCTGTCTGCCAACACTCACTTTACTATCCCCACAGATTACTCAGAACGGGCAGTTTATGGTGTGACTGAAGGGCTTAGCCTGAATGATGAACCGTTGGCTCCCTATCACCTCGCTATTTTAGAACCAGGAAGTGAAGTAATCATTTCTTCCACAGCTGATGCGCGATGTGTGGTGATTGGAGGAGAACCATTGGGCGATCACTACAAATGGTGGAATTTTGTTTCCAGCCGACCTGAGCGAATTGAGCAAGCTAAAGCCGACTGGCGTGATGGTCACTTTGCGACTGTACCCGATGAGACAGAATCCATTCCTTTACCCGAAGTGGTGACAGAGGCAAATCCTTTCTCCTAAAAGGAACCCTTACTTGGACACTTCCTGCGCCGAAAGTTCTGGCAGTGGGCAAACCCCATTGACTTCAAAGATGGCATTCCAAAACTCGCGAGAGTCGAGTTCTTTACGCTGGTGAGTGGCGATCGCCTGAAATAGCTGAGTCGTCGTCACCAGACAATAACCAAACAATTGCTGGGCTGCGCGAATGCAATTAGAGGGAAAAGGTTCATTCCTTTGCTCAGGGGGTTGAGTGTAGTATGTATTGGCGATCAGAATGCCTTTGCCGCGCCAGTTTTGGTTTAGCATCAGGTCACGCACATATTGGTCAAGCTGACGCAAATCGTTGAGTGGCAATTCGCCTGCTCTGGTTTTCACTAGTAACATTCCTTCTCGACCTGACGGATCGGTCAGGTGCATGATGCCTCCACTAGAAGTGCTATCAGCCCCAATTTTGGCATCGCTCACCTGCGCCCCTAGTTCCCGTAAGGCATCACACACAATTAGCGTCAGTGCTTCCTGGTTTTGCTCATACAGCAATCGGTTAAGGCTAGTGGTAGCTTCAAGCTGCTTTTGCGCTAAGGCGATTTCTTGCTGGAGCCGCTCAATTTCTTTTTGGCGCTCGTTTACTTGGGCAGCGATCGCCTGCTGTTGCGGCAGTTGATAGGTCGCTACCCACTCTGGCGTAGCCACGTCTACCGCTCGTCGATAGCGTTCACGCAAAATCAGGCTAATTGCTTCGTCGGCTGAGATCTCAGTCGGTGGCGGTAGCCAAACCGCAACTCCAGAGGTAAGCAGTGGCTCTACCCCAGCATCCTTTCCTCTACGAGCTGGTAACGCTCGACTGCGATCGACATAGCCTGCCCGAAAAATTAGCTTAAAGGCGATCGCTTGGTTGAAGCGAGTGTGGGCGATCGCTCCCATACCCACCTGCAAATTATTTGCCCAGGGATGCACCACTCGCAGGTAGCCTGCTAATCCCATAAAGTGAGATTTGAATGAAGGCGTAGCGTAAAAAAACCAGCGCCGTACATGCTCAAAATAGTAGGCAAACTCTGGTTTGATATTGCGAATCACCTCTCCAGAATTAAACACAAACTCAGGAGTGACGGGCAACCACCAGCTCGTAGATTGATACAAACTATTGTTGGCATCCACGCCCGGAAGCCCAATGCAAATGACTTCACTATTGGGGCTAAACAACAATCGAGCAATCTGCTGCCAGGTGGGAAGCCGTTCTGCTCTGATGCCAAAGTTAGATTGTTGCTCTAGAAATGAAACCAGGTTGAGGATGATGACATCGTAATCGCCCACGTTCAGATATCCTGGCAAATCATTCCAGGCAAACGCATCAACAGACTGCGTGTGCAGCGCTGAACCGAGTACCAGAATTCGCTTTTGAGCAAGCTGAAGGGTTCGGGGTTGAGTTGGCGCGACTGTCGATACCTGCACCGGAGTAGCTCCAAACGAAGGGTCTTAGCCAACAAATGTTACAGCATAGACTCTAATTTATAAAATTGTGACACTCAATTTTATTTTGTTTATTCAGAGAATTTTTGATATGACAGAGTAGAAGGGACGAAACGCGATCGCCCCTCGCCCCTTCAGCAGCTTTACTCCTTTCCCATTAAAAGACTAGGGATGTACCCCCGCGACGTGAGGGTACATCCCTAGTCTTTTAGTACTTAATCTTTAACCGAGAAGGGAGTAACTATAAGGCGCTATAAAATTACATCTCTACTAGTTGGACTGATGGTGATCGCCTCTCTTCCTTCCCATAAACATTGCACCCATTGCCACTAGCCCAAGGGTCAATGCAGGTTCTGGCACCACAATAGGGGAGTAGGTAATGCCGATCGGACGTTTCAAATTTGGATTTGTGGATACAAAGATAGGTCCAGTTTCACCCATACCAGGCAATGGATCGCCCGTCTCTCCATCAAACCGCAAAATTGCGCCCTGGTTGCCCTTAGTAAAATCAAACCCAACGCTGTATAACGTCCCGTTTGGGTCAAAGGTAAGACCTCCAACGAAATTGTTGCTGGGGGTTGTACCCGTGTAATTGGTTGATAGAGTATCGACTAAACTGCCCGTAAGCAAGTCATAGCGGCGAATATCATTTGCAAAATCGCTGACAAAGAGATCTCCATCTGCGCCAAACTCCAAACCTAGGAGACTCACGAAGCCAAAACTATCTGGCGATGGTGTAGGTTGTGGCACAAACACATCTGGTTCTGGTGCAGCCGCGAAAATGTTGTAGCGCAACACCTGACTTTCAAACAAGAATTCAATTCCACCTTTACCATCGGACACGCTGCCCTGAGTCGTGACGTAAAGGTTGCCATCTTCGTCAAACAACAGATCGTTTGGTCCATTTAGCCCATTCGCTGTACCCGCACCAAAAGCAAACACATCCAGAAACTTACCCGTGGTGCCATCAAAGCGCAGAATTTCATCAGAACGGAAACTGCTGACGTAGAGATTGCCGTCGGGACCAAAAGCATTGCCGTAGGGGCGGAGAAGGACTCCTCCCTGGTCAAATCTGCCTAAGAAATCTCCCGTTTTGCCATTGAACTTCAAAATTGCGCCAGAGGTTTCGGTTCCACTGCTGACATAAAGGTTGCCATCGGGACCATAGGTCAGGTCATCTGGGGACGTTAAGCCCCCTGTACCCGCAGCGATGAACTCGCCGCCAAATCTACCTGTGCGTTCGTCAAAGATGACAACGTTGTTGCCCTCCGTATTGCCAACCAGCAAAGCTGCGTTTGCGCCTGACACACCACAGGTTAGTGAAGCTAAGGTTCCTAAAAAGATAGAAGTTTGGACGCTAAGTAATTTTTGGTTAATTAAACGCATTATTTCTAGAAGGAGACAGCGCCCAATTATCCAAGCCAGTCAAAGTTATAAGTGTTTGTCGAGCTACAAATCTCTAGAAATTTACTGATGCTTCATCTTGTGTGAAGGTTATACCAACCCTCTTTCAAAGCTACATATTTTAGGACTGTCCGTGCACTTCGGAATACGGCACTGCTGATCTGATGTATGAATTTCGTAGGGGCATGGCATTGTGTTACCCGACAGAGGGAATTGAGATCCGTGAATCGTACCCGCATTCAACGACGTCCAAAACACATAGTTTTTACATAGAAACTTGCTCCGTAGATGAGTAGCTTAAAGCCAACTATATGAAGCCGCTAGAAACGTAACGCTAAGAACCCCAGATTCTCCAAGAATCTGGGGTTCTCAAATCTACCCTAGATATAGGATGAGCGTTTTCCCTTCGAGTTATTCGGCATATTCGCTGAGGAACAGCTGATAACGATAGGTACCCTGGCTGGGACCAGCAAAATCGCCAATCCAGATGCGGTAGGTACCAGCGGGCCAGGCACCAGAGACTTCAGGCATCAAGCCATTCACATCATCTGAGCAGTAGCGACCATCTGGGCCTTCAACTAGCATCGTTACATCTCCCGGAGCTTCTACATAGGCACGGAGATAGCTAAATCCTTCGTTGACGGTGAGAACGTGATCTGGAGCGTTATCAGCATCTACATAGCCACAGTCAGAGGTAGAACGACCGCCTCCAGACATGCCTGTACCGATTTGGGGGTCAGGCAAGAAACCAGGAGTCAGGCTGAACGAACCGTAATCCTGAGCTTTAGCTTGTTGTGGTAGAGCGAAAACAATGCCAGCACTCAAAGCACAGGTGGTTAAAGCGATCGCAGAATTCTTGAGGATGTTCATAGTTCGGGAAGGTTGTCTTAAGAATCAGGTGTTCATGATTAATAGCACAGTAAAAAACAGGTGGGTGTCGTTTGTTACAATTGCTGCGTGATGATTTGGTTAAGCAGCTTGAAGCAAACGTGAAGCTGAAAAGTCAAACTGTTGACCATCTTTTTGCAGTTAGAGTTTGAGAATAAGTTGAACTAACGCAATTCGAGATGTTCCTTCTTTTGACTTTTAGTAGATGGTTGATTGTCCTGCTGTGCTATTGATATTGGGAACTACACTGGCTACCAGAGCTTTTCCGGTGGCGTAAAACATCCAATAAAATTGCAGTTTTATGCAATGCATTAGAAGAGATTTAGATATATTTTGGAAGAAGAATTATTTTTTATATAAAGGCTTGTTAAAGTCTTTATCTACATAAAAAAATACTGAGGAAGCGATCGCCCCTCAGTATAGATAAAGTATTGTTCTATTCAGTTAACAGATAAATATCTTGAACTCGGTGTAATTACGGTTAACCGAGAATCGGCTATTTGCTCTTTGCTTTGACTTTCTCTTGGATAGTAGCCCCATCCTTGCTGGTAGTCTCAGAAGCCTGCAGGTGAGCTTCCAGGAACCAAAGGCGCTTATCGATTGTGCGGGAAACCTCGGTGTAAAGGTCAGCTGTATCGGCATCCCCTAAGTCGTCAGTTTGGGCGATCGCTTCCCGCAAAGACTTAGCATAAGGGGCAAAGCGATCAGCCAGCGCCACAATGTGGTCTTTCCCGCTTAGAATGTCAAACGGATATTCTGCCAAGGTTGACTGATTGGCAGCAACGCGAGCCGTTCCAAGCGCCAAACCGCCCAAGGCAGTAACCCGCTCAGCAAACATATCAGTGTACTCTTCCAACTCCGTGGCCATCTCATCAAATAGCTCATGAAGCTGATAGAAGTCCATCCCTTTAACGTTCCAGTGAGCCTGTTTGACCTGAGTCTTGAGATCGAGTGTAGAAGCCAGGGTCTGATTTAGAATGGCAATGACTTGAGTACGAACCTCAACGGAAATATCAATGCGAGTCGGATAGAGAGTCTGGCTACGACCATTAGTACTCATACGCCTGTGTCCTGGTAAGACGGTTAGATCATCAACATTAGTCGAAAAGCAGGCGTTGACGAAACCGTATGCTTAGAGGACGTAGGTCAAGGAGCAATCTTTCTTTTAGTAGGGGCTGATAGGGAGGTGGGAGTGATAGGGTGATGCGTTTATCTACTCCGTTATCCTACTTCCCCACTTTATCTACGGGAGGCTTTCCCAAGCCTGGGCAACAATTTCACTTAGCCACACCCTGCTTTGCCAGTCGAGTAGGCTGTCATCCGCTAAAACTTCGGCTCTCAGATCTTCTAAAGATTGCCCCTTAGATCGAGCCACGCCGATGACTCCAGCGATCGCGGCTGCAATTAATTCTTCATCTACACGCTGCTGTCTAAGAGCAACAACTTCTTGAGGGCTAGCCGGAATGGGATAATTCATAGCTGGTTAATAAAACGTTCACTCCTTTAACAAATATGAGAAACCTGTAAAGTTTTTTAAGCTATTTCATGGTAATCGGAAGTGTAGCGCACTTTCAGACTTTGTCAACCTGCTTTCAGCATTAAACTGATTGGAGTTAATATCAGCGAAATGAAAGAGATTCTTTATATCGAGATCCCCACCCCTAATGTTGCGGCTGTTCGAGCGTGGTTGCAGCAGCAGTTTGAATTTAAATCTGGAGAAAAAGTCATCACTCCAGATGGCTTTTGCCTTCGATATCCTAAAGCTACACTTCAAGCTGCATCCCTTTCAGAAACGACTGAAAAATTACCATCTGAGCTTTCTGTTTTTGTTTGGTCCGTTCAGCGAACGACCTATCTAAAGGTGTTTCGCTGGGCAAGCCAGCCAATCGCGGATGAGCGGCTGATGGTGCAGCAGTTGACGAAAGGATTGCGGGTTCAGTTTCCCAATCAGTATCCGGTGCCTCCGGCGATCGCCCCTGAACAATCTATTTTTGAGGCGTTAGCGGCAAACTACCCCAAAACAGTGAAGTACTTCCAGGACATGCCCAACGGGGAATATGACCTGAACCGAGCCTATTGGTGGGAACAGCGCTGGCGGGAAGGCGTAAAGAATCCGAAACAGCCCAAACAGGTAATCTTTGCAGCGTCAGAAGGACAAGGTCAACAGGATGCTGAAACTGCCCATCAGTCGTCTACAGAATCTCCTCCTTACGATTTAATTTATATTGGCGGTGCGCTTGGGGTGGTTCATGCTGCAGTGATGGCGCGGTTGGGCTACCGGGTGCTGCTGATCGAACGGCTGCCGTTTGGTCGAATGAATCGGGAGTGGAATATCTCCCGCGACGAGTTTCAAAGCCTGATCGACCTGGGTCTGTTTACCCCCGCCGAGTTTGAAAGCATGATTGCGCGGGAGTATGTAGACGGGTTCCACAAGTTTTTTGATGCAAACAATCCGCCCCAGTGTAAAGCCCCCGTTTTGAGAACTCCAACGGTTCTAAATGTGGCGCTAGACACGGAAATACTGCTGCGGCTGTGTGGCGACAAGCTAAAAGCTGCAGCTGGCGAAATTTTGGATGAGACAGAGTTTATTCGAGCAGAGGTGGCGGGCGATCGCGTCACCGTTCTAGCTAAACACCTGCCGACTCAGGCAACCCAAAAGCTAGAAGGACGACTACTCGTAGACGCAATGGGCACAGCTTCCCCGATTGCCTGGCAGCTTAATGGCGGACGAGCCTTTGATAGCGTTTGCCCAACTGTCGGAGCCGTGGTTGAGAGCGGATTTGAGCCGCAGGTCTGGGATGCTCACTATGGCGATGTGCTGAACAGCCACGGCGATATTTCACGCGGACGACAGCTGATTTGGGAACTGTTTCCCGGAGCAAATGATGAGTTGACGATTTATCTATTTCACTACCACCAGGTGAATGCCGAAAATCCCGGTTCGCTCCTGGAAATGTATGAGGATTTCTTCACCATTCTGCCGGAATATCGCCGCTGCGACCTGAGCAAACTGAAATGGCGGAAGCCAACCTTTGGCTATATTCCAGGGCACTTCAGCACGAGTGGCAGCGATCGCCAAATTGCCTTCGATCGCCTCGTTTCGATTGGTGATGCTGCCTCTTTGCAATCGCCTCTTGTGTTTACCGGATTCGGTTCTCTTGTGCGAAACCTGTCCCGCCTCACCGATTTGCTCGATACAGCGTTGCGCCATGACTTGCTCAAAGCCAAACACCTGAACCAGATTCGCGCTTACCAGAGCAACATTTCTGTCACCTGGCTATTTTCCAAGGGCATGATGGTGCCGACAGGTCAATTTCTGTCGCCGCAAAAGGTTAACGCTATGCTGAATACCTTCTTTGGCATTTTGGCAGGCGAATCGCCCACTGTGGCAGACAGCTTCATCAAAGACCGGGGAAGCTGGCTTGACTTTAACCGTATGGCAATCAAAGCTGCCTGGAGAAATCCGTCTCTGCTGCTGTGGATTTGGCAGCTTGCAGGCGCAAAAGACCTGGTGCGCTGGCTTGGCAGCTACCTCAACTTTACGATTAGCGCTTTGATTAGCTGGCTATTTCGCTGGGTACCTGGCTTTGCCCAACAGATTCAACCCTGGCTAGAGCCTCGCTATCCCGCAGTTTGGCTGTGGCTGCTAGCCCAAAGCTATGCCCTTACTTACGGTATGGGGCGACCGCTTGCACGGATTAAGGCGGGGGGAGAAGAGGGGCGATCGCTCACACCTTCCACTTCCCTCAAGTCAGTAGCCGACGTCAGCTCAACCAAAGCTAAATTTGACCCCTAAAAGGTGCCTCAACCTAAGCAGTTCTGAATTAGTTGTGGAATGATGTGTTGTGAGAGATGCACCTGAGAAGGGTGTGCTCACAACACTTTTGAGATCGCTGTAGAACCTGGGAACTACTGAATGCTGTTCATGATTGTTGAGCGATTCAAAGACAACGATATGCTGCCAATCTATAAGCGTGTCCGCGACGAAGGCAGAATGTTTCCTGAAGGACTTAAATACATTGATAGCTGGGTAGAGCCAAATTTCAGCAGATGCTTTCAACTCATGGAATGTAATGATCTGCGGTTGATCCAGGAATGGATTCTGAAGTGGCGTGGTTCAGGCGCAATTTTTGAAATTGTCCCAGTCGTAAGCAGCAAGGAAACTCAACAGGTTGTTAGTCCATTTCTTGATCACTTATGAACCGGTCTGAAATATCAACCCTTCGCCCAAATAAGTCTATCTAAATTGGGCAGCATCCTCGGCTCACGTTAAGCGTTAAGTAAGTATCGCTTCATCGTGAATTTCTTATGAAGTCCTCAGTAATTTTCAGGAGATCATAAGTAATCTAGATAAAATTTTCACAGTGTTTTCCCTTATTCGGTCGATCCTTAATTCTGGTGGCTGTTTAGGTCGTCCTATTAAAGGTAAGTAGGAACGGTTTAGGGAGCTGGTTATCTACTCGTCTAACTCAAATAGGAGCACCGTATCGCGGCACACAACCTGAGTAGCTAATGCCAGGAAAGATTGTGCTGTCTTCAGGGTGTACAGGAAAATCCAAAGCTTTTGCAACAGCAAGCTCAACCATTCGCGGCGAACTTCTTGGGCAAAAGCTGCACATCAGAGCCTTTACGCATTTACCTCTTCAATTCAAAGGAAAGCGATCGCCATGCCTAGAAAAACTATACTCATTCCGCTAATAGGATGGATTCCAAAATCACCAGGCGCGAAGTTGAGAGGTTTACTTTATCGAGGGTTATTTGCTGAATTAGGAAATGGCTGCGCCATTCGAGAAGGCGTAGAGTTCACTGCTCCTGAGAGCATTGAGATTGGTAGTAATGTTTTGATTGAAAGCCGAGCACGTCTTGATGCAGCCGGTGTAGATAGCAAGATTACGATTGGTAAAAAGTCTTACATCAGGCAAGACGTACACATCAAATGTATGGGGGACAATCATCAAATTTTAATTGGAGAACAAGTCAACATTGATCGCGGGGTAGACATCAGAGGAAGTCGGGCAAACTGCCGAATTGAAATCGGTGACAGAACGTACATAGCGCCTTATGTCTGCATTGCTGGTCCTGGTCCAATTAAAATCGGTCGCTACTGCATGATTGCCTCCCACACAGGAATCTATGCTAATCAACATCGATTCACCAATTTGGAGCGCCCAATTCAGGAGCAGGGAGTGACTTGCAAAGGAATTGTAATTGAGGATAATTGCTGGATTGGCAGCGGTGCCAGGATTTTGGATGGGGTCACTATTGGTGAAGGCAGTGTGATTGGTGCCGCGGCAGTTGTGACCAAAGACATTCCCCCCTATTCCATTGCAGTGGGTGTACCCGCAAAGGTAGTTTCTAGCCGCAAGCCCAAGGAACTAGTTGCAGCACCCGCTAGCCAAGACATGCACTATCGTGATCTAAGCTATCTGCCCGCATCGCTCCAAGCTGTGGTGGCTGAGACCGAAGAAGTTTTTAAGTTGATCAGTGCCGATCGCGAGAAAGGTTTTGAGTTGCTTCAGCAGCACATTAAAGCTTCTAGCCATACAGTTTTTGGAGAGTCAGAAGATTTTCTGCTACAGCATTTCCTGCACAACTTGCTGCATAGCGTCTGTCAGATGTTGGAGGTAGAGACGGCAACCGTTCTTTTAATCAGAAAAGATGAGCAACGACTAGCCATTCAAGCCACGCTTGGGTTAGAAGAGGAAATTTTAGAGAAAATTAGAATTCCGTTAGGACATGGCTTTGCAGGACAAGTTGCTGAAACGGGCGAACCTGTCGTTGTGGCAAACTTGTCGGACATTGAGGTTGTCAGCCCTGTGCTCCGCACTAAAGGGCTGATATCTATGCTAGGAGTGCCTTTGCGCATTAAGGATGAGGTTCTTGGAGTCTTCCATGTTGGTACGTCCTGTCACCGTCCGTTTACCGGCGATGAGACGAGGCTCCTGAAATTTGTTGCTGACTACATCGGCTGGGCAATCGACCGTTTACAGACTTTGAAGATTGTTGCTTTGTAGCGATCGCCCTGCTCTGACACTTTAAAAATGACAGATATCGATTTTTGTCAATCGTCATGCGATACTGTTTCTATCACGACAGTGGAGAAATCGCTATGCAAATGCGTCAGATTGGAAACAGTTCGCTATCGGCGATTGGCTTGGGCTGCATGGGCATGTCGGGTATGTATGGTCCCGCAGACCGAGAAGAGAGCATTGCAACGGTTCATGCTGCACTCGATGTAGGAATTACGCTGCTGGATACGGGTGACTTTTACGGCATGGGACACAACGAACTGCTGCTGCACGAGGCTTTGGCTGGACGGCGGCGAGAAGAGGTGTTCATTGCGGTCAAGTTTGGGGCGATGCGATCGCCCGATGGTAATTTCATTGGGTTCGATGGTCGCCCAGCAGCCGTAAAGACTTCGCTTGCCTACACCTTGCAACGTCTGGGAACCGATTACATTGACCTTTACCAACCCGCACGGCTTGACCCAACAGTACCGATTGAGGAGACAATTGGGGCGATCGCCGAAATGGTGCAGGCTGGTTATGTGCGGCAGATTGGCTTATCAGAGGTCGGTGCAGACACAATTCGACGTGCCCATACGGTTCACCCAATTACCTGGCTGCAAATCGAGTATTCTTTGCTAAGCCGCAGCATTGAGGCAGAAATTTTGTCAACGGTGCGAGAATTGGGCATTGGTGTCACGGCGTATGGCGTTCTCTCACGGGGGCTGTTGAGTGGTCGCTGGTCAAAGGAGCGCTCGCAAACAGCACAAGATTTTCGCAGCCACCTGCCCCGCTTCTCTGGCGAAAATCTAGACCGAAATTTAACCCTGGTAGAAGCACTGCGCGAAATTGCTCAGGCTCAAGATGCAACGGTGGCGCAGGTGGCGATCGCCTGGGTCTTGGCTCAAGGCAATGACATCGTTCCGCTGATTGGAGCCCGTCGTCGTGATCGCCTCCAGGAAGCGTTAGGCGCTTTAGATCTAAACCTGAGTGCAGAACAGCTGTCTCAGATCGAGATGGCAATTCCTCCGGATGCAGTAGCGGGCGATCGCTATGATGCAGGACAGATGGCTATGCTAGACAGTGAAAGACGCTAAAAGCAAATTCTTACCAGGCTTGTTCAAGGGAGATAAAACCAGAATGACATTCTGGTTTTATCTCCCTATTTAAGTTCTAATAAAGTTCGCGATCGCATAGAAAAGCAGCATGAACGACTCAGCCTTGACTTCAGATCGAATTCTTGACGTAGCAGAAGATGTGTTGCGCCGCTATGGTCCCAGCAAGGCAACTGTGGTGGATGTCGCACGAGTGCTAGAGGTGAGTCATGGCTCAATTTATCGGCATTTTTCGAGCAAAGTTGCCCTTCGCGATGCAGTCGCCGCACGATGGCTGCACCGAGTCTCTGCACCGCTAGCCGAAATTGTTCAAGAACAAGGAACTGCGGCTGAACGGCTACATCACTGGCTAGAACGGTTAATGTCGCTCAAGCGGCAAAAAGTATTAGATGATCCGGAGCTGTTTGCGACCTATCATGCGATCGCTCAGGAATCACGAGAGGTCGTGCAAGCCCACGTTGATGAGCTAATTGGACAACTCACGCAAATTATTAAACAAGGCATTTCTAGTCAACAGTTTCAGGCTTCTGATCCGCATCAGGTCGCTAGAGCAATTTTTAGTGCGACTGCCCGGTTTCATCATCCGGCTCATGCTGCTGAGTGGAGCGATCCGGGCATTGACGCTGATTTTGCTCAAGTGTGGAGTCTGTTGCTAGCAGGTCTTACATCAAGAGATCTGGCAAAAAGCTAATTTGCAAACAGATTAATTTGTCCGTTTGCTGAAAAACTGCAAACAAGTGCGTAAATACCCTTATATTTAATTTTGATTGAGTTTGCTTGCGTTTGATGCTGCTATCTCTTCGGTGTGAGGTCAATTAATGCGCCGGGTCGCATATCTACTCGTTATTCCAGTGGTTGCCATAGGCATGGTAGCGGGTTTGTCTGTTGCTAACCCCCCCTTAGCGCTGGCTCCCCCGATCGAAACGCCCTATGCTGAGCCACCCGAACTGCCCACGGTCGAGTCGTTGGAGCAACTTTATGAGATGCGCGATCGCCTTCAGGCTGACTTGGATCAGGCTTCGGTCTTTCCCAATGGCGATGAAGCAGGAATCTTTTCGCCACCCACCGCAATGCTGCAAACGCTTCAAGCAGTAGAAATTCGGATTCAGGTTGAGGAGACGGCCAAGCAAAACTGGAACCAAGCAATTCGTCTAGCAAATCAGGCGGTTACAGCGCAGCAGCAGTCTGACGGTTCGCTAGAAGCGACAGAAAAACTTTATTCTCTCTGGAATGATTCGGTTAGCTCGCTCAAGTCGGTGCCAGAGCAATCCTTTTTGTCTCAAAACGCTAGCGAAAAGGCTGAGGAATACGAAAACTACCTGAAACTCGCTTCCTATAACTACGACACGGCTCGTTCTGGCTACCTGGAACCGATCGCTGAAAAGACGGGACTTGGCTCAGATCGAGTTCACATCACGGTCTGTCGTGCAGCCTCGCGAGAATGCCGCCGCTTGAATGGCAGCGCACCGCCCGCCAGTCCCGCCAGCCTAATCAAAGTGCCAGTGGCGATCGCCGTGATGGAAAAGGTCAACTCCGACAACATTGATCTTGATACGCCCATTTCGATTAGCCGAGGAAACTACACCGAAGACGCATCCGACGTTTGGGTGGGGTCAGAATACCCACTGCGACAAGTCCTGTTGCGGATGATCGAACATAGCAGCAACATTGCCACAAATCAGCTCATTGATTACGTGGGACGCGATCGCATCAACCAAATTTTGAGCGATCGCGGTTACCGAGTCACTCGCGTCAATACCAAACTCGTTGGCGAACGCACTTATCCAGCTAATGCCGGCGTTGGCCCAAATCAGATCAACACCGATGAACTGACTGAAATGATGGTGTCGATCTACAACAAGGAGAATCCGGGTGATGATGAGCTGATCAAGACGCTAATGAGCCAGGATGATCTGGTGCTGGGTCATCAGGGCTTACGAAACTCGAAAGCCTTCTGGATGGGCGAAAAAACTGGGCAAAACTCGAAGGCGTTAGGTACAACCGTTGCCTTTATGCTGGACGATGAATACTACGTCGTTAGCATCGTGCTAGATTACAGCGGCAATGAACGTGCTATTCGGGAAACCGTGAATGCGATCGCCAACCACATTGACAAAAACGGACTTTAAGCAAGCTAGTTTCTCGTTCTGCTCGTTACCAGGCAGAGCCTTAAAACACGCATCCCCAGGTAGAACCTGGGGACGAGGGTATAGGGAAAAGATTGGCTTGTTTAAGCGCTCTGCCTAAGCCAATCGCTTTTCCAGGTATTGCCCGATCATCTGTTGCTCACCTGCGCGAGAAATGATCGTTTGGCGAGTGCGATATTGCTGACCAACCAGCTTCAGCTCCTCCTCGAACACAGAGTCTTTGTACTCGGTTCTCAGACAAAGCGTTTCTGGATTTGGGAAATAGAACTCAGCAGTAACGGGCTTAGAGGTGGCAAAGCCGCGATCGCGATATAGCACATCGCCCAGCGCACCAAATAGCGTCAATCCTTTAGACTGCTTCTTACCCGATACGGAGTCCGCACTATCCCACGTTACCTCAGCCCCACAAATCATCGAGTGGCGATCGGACAATTCATGCAAATCTGCCAGGTGAGCCAGTTCATCACAGCCCTGTTCCAGAAAGCGGATGGTGATGTTGCTAACCATCTCCTTCGTTTCGCCATCCGGTAAGGTGTAGTAGCGACGTTCTGAGCGCCACTGACCTACCGAGCGATGAAAAAAGTTGCTGATCAGCGATTCGCCTGTAGTAGTGGTAGACCTTGAAGATACAATCACCTGATTAGTTCCTTCCGTAGAATAATTTGGTCAGAAAGCAAGTACAGTGTTTGGGGACAACTGTCAGCATTCTGTTAATTTTCTTAATGTTAGTCGCACAATTCCATGATAGCAATGGTTCATAGGCAGATGTGCCATCCTCGTACACTATGCCCAGGGGCAAGCTTGAAAGTGAGGTTAAGCTGGACCTCAATGCCCCGTCTGCAGCTCCCTTTGGTCTCGTCCGTGTCGTCCGCACAGGTCATCCATGAAACCTTATCAAAGAATCCCAATTCTGGAATGCGGAGAGCCACTGCTCCCGATTCCAATGGAGCTGTTTGCTGTAGAAGATCCCCACCCCTACGTCAAGTTATCTGCGCCTTATGGCGGCAAGTCTCCCTACTCTGTGCGCCAAGGTGTATTGGAAGGATTGATCAGAGCGCAAGACTATCTGCAACAGCTACATCCTCAGTGGCGTATTCAAATTTTTGATGCTTATCGCCCGATCGCCGTGCAGCAGTTTATGGTGGATTACACTTTTGCTGAAACTGTTCAAGCACAAGGCTTTCGCCTTAATCAGCTAACCCCTGAACAGCGTCAGGCGATTTTAGAACAGGTCTATCAGTTTTGGGCTGTCCCCAGTGCTGACCCAAAGATGCCTCCGCCCCACAGCACGGGAGCAGCAGTGGATGTGACGTTGGTAAACGATCAGGGCCAAGCTGTAGATATGGGTTCTCCGATTGATGAACTGTCTCCTCGCTCTTACCCTGACCATTTCATGAGTGCTTCAACCAAGGAAGATTCACGGCAGCAAAACCTGCGCGAAACCTTTCACCGCAACCGTCAGCTTCTCCGTAATGCAATGATTCGGGCTGGGTTTCGGCAGCATCCTCACGAGTGGTGGCACTTTTCTCAGGGAGATCAGATGTGGGCCTGGCTAATGGGTTTGGAAAGCCTGGACACCATGATAGTGGCTCGCTATGGGTCTGTCTGATTGCCCTATGGTGCTGTCTGATTGCCTTGTTGTGCTGGAGCTCTGCCGCTGCAGTAGCCGTTCACCTCATTGACCAGATTGGGTTCTTCAGCGATCGCCTGCTGGAGTGCATCATAAGCTTGCTGAGCAGCCTGATTGTCCTGCGCGTTTACCGCCTCAACTAGGTTGCGGGTTGAGTCGCCCGTGTTTGTGTAAAGCGTGACGAATCGTTCTTGGTAAGTTTGAAGCTGCTCATCTGTAACCTCAATTGCTTGCAGGTTTGTCTTTGCCTGGTCAGCCGTATCTGCAATTCGCAGAAAAGCGGCCGGATCGTCCGGACTGGCATTCTCGGTGATTGCCTGCACCTCGGTCACCGCTTCATTGGCAACTTCAATCAACTGATTACACTGGGCTATTTTGTTTTGGCTACAGCCGATCGCGAAAACTCCCAGTGCAGTAGACAACACAACAACAGCTCGATTACGCGAAAAGAGCATCTAGATTCTCCTGGGTATGCATCAACGGGGGCTTTAAAAATTAAACCAGGACTTAGGCAGGGATTGGGGATTGGGAATTAGGGATTGAGAATTAAAGATTGGGAATTAGGGATCGAGCTATGCATCTTGCGGATTGAGGCGCATCAGTTCCCAGGTGGTGTAGGTGCCAATCGGGCTCCACAGCAGGTAAGGCAACAACAGAGCAGATGCCCAGACAGAAATAGGCAATACCAAAATTGCCAGAATTAGTCCCAGGAAAAAGCCCGTGCCTCCAATGAAGGTTCCTGCTTTGAGGCTCTTTAGAGTCAACATCACCGAGTTGTAGGACAGGGTCACTAATTCCAACAGCAGATATAGCCCCATGAGCAGCCAAGTTTTGCGGCTACCGGGATCATGTTCCCAGACGATGTAAGCAGACCATGCGCCGCAGATAAAAACAGTCGTCCAAATCAGCGGAATCAACGGTTCAAATGTCAGCCAATAGGGACGACGCAGCCGAGCAAACCATTTAACGCCACTTGGTGGCACGATTGATCCGCCAGCTCCTCCTAAGATCAGTGCAATTCCTCCAATCACCATCCAAGATTTAATCATTATCCTCACCCTTAGCGGCACGATGCTCCGCGTTGTCTAAGCTACTACTGTAGAGATAGCTCGAATTGCACAGCTATCTTTGCAGGTTTGAGAGGTAGCTGTAATCAATCTCTAGAGGTGTCGTAAGGATGCAGCATTGATAGATGATTTTTGTTTAGAAGCAAACTTGGAAGAATGTAACTTCTCACAAATTCAACTAGCACTCCAAGGGAATGACCTCAAAGCGATCGCAGACAGTCTCAGAGCAGCGCAGAATGATTCATACCGAATCCTTCAATGGAGTAGCGGTAGCGGTAGGGACGAAGCATTCGGTCACAATCTCTGCAACTTAATCACAATCTTCCGACCGAATGCTTCGCCCGTACATAGAAATAATAGCTCTTGACAAAGTGGCTTCCGTATCAGCGGCAACAATGCGGAATGACAAAGGAGCAATGCGGAATGACAAAGGAGCAGTCGAAAACGATTGTGGAGAAGTATGCAGCGGATTTGGGGCGATCGCTGAAGTTTTAGAAAGCCGGATAGAGGAGAGGGCGTAGCATTCGGCAAATAAACCCTGAAATAATCCAGAATTTCTGCCCGAACGCTACGCCCCTACGGGTTGCTTGTTTGGAAATAAATTGGAGGCGGATCTTCTCTTAAAAGACTTCTAGTACACAAGATACCTGCAAGAGCAGGTTTAGCATCAGAGCTATCGCTAACTGCAAAGCTTCTGGCAAACCGCCCCTACCCAAGGGTAAATCCCTTCGTAGAAATCTTCTTAGCCAAAAATTCCGCTAAAGAATTCGATCGCTTCCTTGAGGGACGTGATAAAAGTATCAATTTCCTCGCGGGTGTTGTAGAAGTAAAGACTTGCCCTAGCGGTGGACTGTGCCCCGACGTGACGGTGCAAGGGCTGGGTGCAGTGATGCCCGGCTCGGATGGCGATCCCTGCCTGATCGAGAATGGTAGACAGGTCGTGTGGGTGGACGCTTCCGGCAGTAAAGGCAGACAAGGCAGCTCTACCTTCACCTTTTGAATCTGGCTTAGGTCCATAGAGCATCAGTTCAGGAATTTGCTGAAGCTGCTGGAACAGATAGGCAGTTAGCTCGGCTTCATAGGCATGAATTTTATCCATGCCCAGGCTAGAGAGGTAATCTACAGCAGCACCGAGGGCGATCGCCTCAGCAATGGCAGGAGTTCCAGCTTCAAACTTGTGGGGCAGATCAGCATAGGTGGAATGATCAAAAAATACGTCCGCGATCATTTCGCCACCGCCCAAGAAAGGAGGCATGGAACGCAGCAGGTCTAGCTTGCCGTAGAGGAAGCCGATTCCGGTAGGGGCACACATTTTGTGTCCTGATGCGACTAACCAATCACAGTCCATCGCCTGTACGTCTACAGTCATGTGCGGGACGCTCTGGCAGGCATCAATCAAAACTTTTGCGCCGTAGTGGTGCGCCAGTTCCACAATTTCCTTGACTGGGTTGATGCAGCCGAGCGTATTGGAGACGTGAACGACCGAGACTAATTTGGTTTTATCAGACAGCAGAGACTTGAAGTGTTCCAGGTCAAATTCTTGCGTCTCGGTTAGCTCAACAAACTTCAGCACGGCTCCGGTGCGCTGAGCCAACAGTTGCCAGGGAATCAGGTTGCTGTGATGTTCCATGACGGAGAGGATGATTTCATCTCCGCGCTGCAAGTTGCTGTTGCCCCAAGCGTAAGCAACCAGGTTGATTGCTTCGCTAGCGTTGCGGGTGTAGATGATTTCTTGACGAGAGGCAGCGTTGACAAAATTAGCCACTTTGTCTCTTGCGCCTTCGTAAGCATCCGTAGCGCGAGAACTGAGGGTATGCACGCCGCGATGCACGTTGGCGTTGTCATGCTGGTAGTAGTGCTGAAGGGCGTTCAGCACGGCCACTGGTTTTTGAGACGTGGCAGCGTTGTCCAGGTAAACGAGTGGTTTGCCGTGAATCTCTTGGTGCAGGATGGGGAAGTCGGCACGAACCTGAGCAGCGAGGGTCTTTTCTTGGGTGAAGGTCATGGATCGGGTGTGTGAGGTAGGGTGTGGGGTGTGAGGGTTAAGGGATTTGAGTTTTAAGAAAGTGGGTGAGGGTGTCCTGGAGGGAAGCGATCGCCACCTGCTCAACCACTTCAAAAGCAAAGGCGTAGACTAACAGGTTACGGGCGCTGGCTGCGTCGATGCCGCGGCTTTGCAGGTAGAAGACTTCATCGGCATCTAGCTGTCCGACGGTAGCTCCGTGGGTGCACTTGACGTTGTCTGCAACAATTTCGAGTTGGGGCTTAGTGTCTATCCGTGCTCTGGGCGACAGCAGCAGGTTGCGGTTAAGCTGCCCGGCATCGGTAAGCTGAGCGGACTGCGGCACAAATACTTTACCGTTGAAAACGCCGTGAGCCTTGTCGCCAACGATGCATTTGTGCAATTGACGACTGCTGCCATGAGGCTTGCTGTAGGCGATCGCACTATGCGTATCTGATAGTTGGTCTTGCAGGGCGATCGTCAATCCATTTAAGTGAGTTTCCGTCTGCTCCCCAGTCTGGAAAATCTCCGGATTGTGACGAGAAACCTTTCCACCTAAACTGATAGCAGTGCAAGTGTAGCGTGAGTCCCTTGCCTGAGAGACTGCCGTTTTGCCAATGTGAAAAGCGGCTTTGCTTTCACGCTGAATGCGGGAGTGATTGACTTGGGCATTGGCCTCTACCCACACTTCAGTGACGGAGTTAGTGAAATAAACGCCTTCATCCAGTCCAACGTACTCCTCAACCAGCGTTACGGCACTGTTAGGTTCAGCCACGACCAAACAGCGAGGCTGGGAAAAAACTGGGGAAGCGGCTGCGGTTGAGAGAAACAGTAGGTGAATCGGAGTCTCTACCACCAAGTTTTTGGGTGCCCAAATAATCGCAGCATCGGTAAGGTTTGCCGTATTTAGCGCAGTGAAAAGTTCTGCGGCTCCTGGCTGTTTACCTAAATAGTGAGAGAGGCGAGACTGAAGGGCAATCGCCTCTTCCTGCTTCCCTGCCAACAATTCTGATAAGCTGCCCACATACAAATCCTTGGGCAACCCTTTCACCGAGGATAGGTGTGGCTGATACACGCCATTCACAAATACCAGTCGGCTCTCTGCGGCTTCAGGTAATGTAAAAGGTGCAATTTGCTCTGAGCTAACCGAGGACTGAGAAGTGCGTGCCTCAAAGTTAACCTGTAGCAGTGAGGATAGATCCGTAAATCGCCACTCCTCATCGCGAGTTGTGGGAAATGCCTGCTCCTGTATCAGAAGCTTGGATTGAGACCGGAGCGATCGCAACAGCTCTAAATCCGTCTCCGGGCTACCTGTTTGATCTAACAGGCGCAGCAGATAGCCGTCGCGGTTAAGGGGCGATCGCTGCATTACCTCGTTATTACTCGAAGAAACCTGAATACTCATCGTCCTGCCACCTCAGCCGCTTCTGCCTCTAGCACCCAGTCATAGCCCCTGCTCTCCAGTTCATGAGCCAACTCCTTCGTGCCTGTGGTGACAATTCTGCCGCCTTCCATCACATGTACAAAGTCAGGCTCAATGTAGTTGAGCAAGCGCTGATAGTGAGTAATCAAAATCGTTGCATTATCTGGCTTAGCAAGCTGGTTTACCCCATTGGCGACAATCTTTAGTGCGTCAATGTCTAAACCAGAATCAGTCTCATCCAGAATCGCTAGCTTTGGCTCTAGCATTGCCATTTGCAAGATCTCATTACGCTTTTTCTCACCACCCGAAAAGCCCTCATTGACGCTGCGGCCAAGGAAGCTGGGGTTCATCTTGACAACTTCTAACCGCTCTCGCACCAACTCATCAAAGTCAAATGCATCCAGTTCTTCTAAACCTTGATGCTTACGACGGGAATTGTAGGCAACTCGAAGAAAGTCCAAGTTACTCACGCCAGGAATTTCTAACGGATACTGGAATGCCAGAAAAACGCCCGATCGCGCTCGATCTTCTGGCTCTAACTCCAGCAGATTTTCGCCCTGAAACAGGATTTCTCCACCCGTTACGTCATAGCTCGGATGCCCTGCCAACACTTTGGAAAACGTGCTTTTACCGGAACCGTTTGGACCCATGATGGCGTGGATTTCTCCTGCCTTGACTTCCAAATTTAGCCCTTTCAAAATCTGATTGCCATCTACTTCAGCCGTCAGATCTCGCACTGAAAGAATCACTTCACTGTTTTCAATAATCACGCTAAAAACCCCTCATCGACTGCCATTCGTTCAACTAAGTAAATTCAATAAATCTATGACTAGCTCACCTATAGCTGACTAATCCGCTTCAAAATTCTGAATACGTCATAGAGTCCATTTGTCCGATTTAGAATGCCGAATTGATCGGAAGTTGCGTATTGAGGCACTTCTCCTTGCACCAGCTTGACGAACGTAAATGTACTGCCAGTTGCAATTAAACCAAATCCTGGTTTGTCTGGATTGGGGTTAGCTAACATGTAAGCTAAAAGCTGCGCTAAACCTGCGTCTGTGGAGAAGGAAAACTCCTTTGACTCGATCGCCATTAGCCAAAACTGCTCTTTCAGCAGCAAGATATCGATCTGCCCACGAACAATTACGCCTTCATCTTCAGCTTGAATTTCAACTGACTTCTCAGCTTTGATGTGAAAAGGCGGAAGATAAAAATCTGCCAGAAACAATAGCGGACCCAGGACAGAAATTTGAACTGCTTTTTCCAAAACAGGTGGATAGTTTAGCAAGTTCAAATAACCTGCTTTCACCTTGTCTAGAAACTGCCTTTCAACATCTGTAATTTCGGGTAATCCTACTTGCCATTCCCTAAAGAACTGCTCATCTTGAGCTAACTCCAACTTGAAGTGATCAATCAGGTGACGCAGATCAATTGTTCTTGCTTGTAAGGTCTGAACCATCTTGCCAACTCACTTCAGAAACTTTCGGGCAATGTCGGGACTTTTAGGATTGACAATCAGCACTTCTCGTTTTGGGTCAACTAATACATCCAAATCTTGCATCGGGTGCGCTCCAAGTAAGACATCTGGTGAGTTCGGTACTACAATCGCGTACTCAACTGTCTTTCGATTCTCAAACCTGAGTTCTACTGGCCCAACTACATCAAACTGAGCCACAGAGCCATCCGCTAACTCTGCCTGCTGCTCATCGACTTTTGGTAGATCCAAATAGTCTCTAACGGCTGGAGTGATTGACAGCATCGAGGCACCACTATCTACTAAAGCTCTGACGATTATCCGTCTAACTCGGTTCTCTGGGATGTAACCCTCACGAAAAAGAGCCAGATCATCCCCACGAGTCAATTCAATTTCAGCGTAAGTGATGCCCATTGTTGCTGATCTCACTTAGCCAACGCTGCCTTCTAGTTTCAGGCTTAATAGGCGGTCGGCTTCGACGGCAAACTCCATTGGCAACTGGTTAAACACATCCTTACAGAAGCCGCTGATCATCATTGAGATTGCGTCTTCCAAAGAGATGCCCCGTTGAGAGAAGTAGAAGAGCTGATCTTCCCCAATTTTGGAGGTAGAGGCTTCGTGTTCTACTTTGGCGGTGTTGTTTTGCACCTGAATATAAGGGAAGGTGTTTGCTCCAGCAGTATCGCCAATTAGCATCGAGTCGCACTGGGAATAGTTGCGAGCGCCTTCGGCTTTAGGTCCGATTTTGACCAGACCCCGGTAGCTATTCTGCGATCGCCCTGCCGAGATTCCCTTCGAGACAATCGTACTGCGGGTATTCTTGCCGATATGCACCATCTTGGTGCCCGTATCTGCCTGCTGCATATTATTAGTGAGTGCAACAGAATAGAACTCACCGACTGAGTTATCCCCTACCAGCACACAGCTTGGATACTTCCAGGTGATTGCAGATCCGGTTTCTACCTGTGTCCAGGAAATCTTGGAGTTTACGCCCTGGCACAAACCGCGCTTGGTGACAAAGTTATAAATGCCGCCTTTGCCGTTTTCATCGCCAGCAAACCAGTTTTGCACAGTGGAATATTTGATTTCGGCATTATCCAATGCCACCAATTCCACTACAGCCGCGTGAAGCTGGTTGGTGTCAAACATGGGAGCCGTACAGCCCTCCAGGTAGCTCACCGAACTGCCTTCTTCGGCAACGATCAGCGTCCGCTCAAACTGTCCCGAATCGCCGTTGTTGATTCGGAAGTAGGTGGACAACTCCATCGGACATTTAGTGTTCTTGGGAATGTAGACAAAAGAGCCATCGCTGAATACGGCTGAATTCAACGCTGCGTAATAGTTATCGCCTACAGGAACCACACTGCCCAGGTACTTCTTCACCAGGTCGGGATGGTGCTGGAGCGCCTCTGAGATCGAGCAAAAAATCACGCCCTCTTCAGCCAGCTTTTCCTTAAACGTGGTAGCGACAGAAACGCTATCAAAAATTGCGTCAACTGCCACGTTCGACAACCGCTTTTGCTCAGATAAAGGAATGCCCAGCTTCTCAAAGGTTTCCAACAGCGTCGGGTCAACCTCATCCAGACTGCCCAGCTTGTCTTTCTTCTTGGGCGCTGAGTAGTAAACAATATTTTGGTAGTCAATCGGTGGATATTTCACCTGGGGCCAGGTTGGCTCAGTCATCTTAAGCCACTGACGATAAGCTTTTAGGCGAAACTCCAGCATGAACTCTGGCTCTTGCTTTTTCGCTGAAATCAAACGAATCACATCTTCGCTTAGCCCACGCGGAATCGACTCCGACTCAATATCCGTGACGAAGCCGTACTTGTAAGGCTGGTTAACTAAGGATCTAACCGTTGCAGTCATCGGGGGTGTTCTCTCTCAACAAACAATTAGTATTGGCTAGTCGTAGCCCGGATTTCCTCAAAGGTAATTTCTTGTTGGTCGCCTGCGAAGTCGTTATCCGGGGTTAGAAATAACATGCAGTGGCACTCTTTGCGCTCTCGCATGGGCACACAAGGACAGTTCCAGTAGGCGGCAGCGGCTTCTGCCTCTTTATCTTCGTAGTGACGGCACGGACAGAGGGGCGCACCCAGATCATCTTTATGCTTGGCTAGCCCTTCGATCACGACAGCAGTCACACCCAGGTCGGCACAGAAATAGGTGCCAGTCCGTTTTGCATAGGTTTCAGAAAAGTGCCGCATGGCTTCGAGGCTCTTCTCGGTGGCTTGGGTAGGTTTCTCAGATGGATTCATTTGATAAAGCGACAGGTCAGCCGAATAATTCTATAATTAAAACAACATTTTTGTTGCTTAACTTTATTGTAGGGTACTTTAGCAACATCAAAGTTGTCAAAGTCTATTTTAGGCTTTAAATTGATTTGTCTCAGCACTCCGTTAGGAAGACGATGGCAACCACGCAGGAACCTTCCACTAAACAAGACATCCTGAACTATCTGCTAAAGCAAAGTCAGGCTAGCGCTCAGGAATTGGCTGGCGCGCTTAACGTCAGTCCACAAGCGATTCGCCGTCACTTAAAGGATTTAGAGTCCGATGGCTTAATTGAGCATGAGGCGATCCAGGCGAGTATGGGTCGTCCTAATTTTGTTTATCACTTGAGTCGGGAAGGGCGCGATCGCCTGCCTGACCGCTACGACGAATTTGCCCTCTCCCTGCTCAACACCCTGGCAGAAACCGTTGGACACGACCAGGTCGGCACCATTCTACGCAAACAGTGGGAGCGCAAAGCTGAGGAATATCGAGAGCGATTGGGGACAGGCTCGATCGCCGAACGGGTTGCGAACCTGGTCAAGCTGCGTCAAGCAGAAGGCTACATGGCAGAGTGGTATGCCGTTGACGATTCAGAGAGTGCTGCTAATTCTAAATTCATCGTCACTGAATATAACTGTGCAATTTCTCATATTGCCGAGTCCTTCCCCAGCGTGTGTGGGCATGAGCTAGAAATGTTTGCAGCGGCATTGCAAGATTGCATCGTTGAGCGGACTCACTGGTTGGTCAATGGTGAGCATCGCTGTGGTTACTTGATTCAGGGAAAATAGCAGTATGAATGATTCGCCAGAACCAATGCAGTTCTTAACGCCAGAGGAATCGGCTGAGGTCGATCAGGCTTTGCTGACTTCGCGGGATAAGTTTTTGACGCGGGTGGCAATCTATTCACTGCGATCGCTCAAACAGCTTTCTCAACAAACTGGGCTAGCGGTTGAAAACATCACAGCTCAACAAATTGCCGACTGGGTTGAAAACGATGAGAGCCTGCGGCGAGAAGCAGCCGCAAATGAGTCTTTTGGACAGTTTTTTACGCAACTGGTGTTGTCCTCACTCAAACCGTTACGTCAAGTTGCAGAGAGTGAGGGAAAGGCGATCGCCGAGCTCACACCCTCTCAGGTCATTGCCTGGTTTGAGCAAGAAGCAAAAGCCAAAGTTGGACAGGAGCTAAACTCACAACAACCAGACGGTTAGAAGCTGCATTAGCTCAATAACCAATCACCAAAAACCAGTAACCAAAAACTAATGATTAACGATCAGTAACCAATGCCACAATTGCTCCCACCAAAACACCTGGTTCAACAGGTTTAGCGATGTGCTGGTCAAACCCAGCTGAGCGAGCAAGCTGCTGATCTTGTTCGCTGGCGTGGGCGGTGAGCGCGATCGCCGGAAGCTGTCCGCCCTGAGCTGGGGCTAAAGTTCTGACCTGGCGGATCAGCTCATATCCATCCACATTCGCCATACCGATGTCGCTGAGTAACAGATCTGGCTGAACGGCGGCGATCGCATCTAGAGCGGCCCGGGCGGAGGCAACTGCAAACACCGTTGCGCCGTATTTTTCCAGCATGAAGGTCAGAAATTCGCGGGTATCTGCTTCGTCATCCACCACCAAAATTTTTAGGTTTTGCAAACTGGGGAATGGCTCAGACCGTTTAATGGGCGATCGGATTTCTGGGGCAGAAGCCATCAATGGAATTCGCACAGTAAACGTTGCCCCTTGCTCTTCCCCAGGGCTGGCTGCGGTGACGGTGCCACCGTGCAATTCAACCAGGTGCCGCACAATCGCCAATCCGATGCCCAGTCCGCCGTGCCGCCGGGTGATGGAGCCGTCCGCCTGCCGAAAATAGTCAAAAATGTAGGGCAAGAAATCAGCGCGGATGCCCTTGCCCGTGTCGCTTATCTGAATTTGAGCATGAGCGTCACTGCACCCCAGTCGAATCGTCACCCGTCCACCTTCAGCCGTGAACTTAATTGCATTGGACAGCAAATTCCAAATGACCTGCTGAAGCCGATTTGCGTCGCCTATCACCCAATATTGGGAAGGTTGAATGTTGAGTTTTGAGTTTTGAGTTTTGAGGGAATCCAGCATTTCATCCGCCGGATGACTCGCCGTGGACTCCAATCCAAAATCTGTAATCCAAAACCTAAAATCGATCGATTTTGCATCGGCTGCAAGCTGCATCGTTTCCATAGCTGCCTCAATCACAGGCACTAGGTTCACTGGAGAAACATCAAGGCTGAGTTTGCCGCGCAAAATTCGAGAAATGTCTAGCAAATCTTCGATCAGCTGCGTTTGCAGATTGGCGTTGCGTTCAATCGTTTCAACTGCACGGGCCACGGTAGAGGGATCGAGGTGACGGGTTCGCAGCAGTTTTGCCCAGCCTAAAATCGGGTTAAGGGGCGATCGCAATTCATGGGAAAGAATCGCCAAAAACTCATCCTTGGCACGGTTTGCCGCCTCTGCCTCTGCCCGCGCTGCCTGCTCGCGCGCCAGCAGTTCCTCCCGTTCTACCTCCGCCTGCTTGAGTGCGTGAATGTCAGTAGCAGAGCCAATCCACCGGATCAGTTTACCTGCATTGTCTTTGAGCGGCACTGCTCGACCCATAAACCAGCGATATTCACCATCGTGTCGTTGTAGCCGCAGTTCTACCTCAAATGGCTCTTTGGACTGTTTGGCTTGCCTCCACCGTCGTCGATGGGCACGAAGATCATCTGGGTGAATCAGTTGCGCCACAGCACCCGATTGATTGAGTTGATCCAGTCGGGTGCCTGTGTAGTCAACCCAGCGCAAGTTAACATAATCGACCTGCTCATTTGCACCAGCAGACCAGACAAAATCAGGCACTGCCTCTCCTAACGTGCGGTAGAGCAATTCACTTGCCTGAAGCGCCTCTTCTGCCCATTTGCGTTCGCTGATGTCTTCGACAATTCCGGCAATGCGATACAGGTGTCCCTGAGGGTCGTAGATCGGAAAGATTCGTTTATGTACCCAGCGAGTTTCGCCATTTGGTTGGACAACGCGAAACTGTTCGTCAAACTCGGCTCGCGCAAACCCCATCAGTGCTGCTCGAATCCGCGCCTGGTCGTCAGGATGAATGGCATCAAGCCAGCCCTGAGAATTTGCGTAAAGCTGCTGAGGCGATCGCCCCCAAACCTTCTCATAGGAAGGGCTGACGTAAATTACTTGTCCTGGGGAAACATCGTTGAATTCCTCGTAAATAAAGAAGACAACATCAATGTTTTCAGCCAGTTGCCGGAATCGTTCCTCACTTTCTCGCAGAATTTGTTCTGCCTGTTTCCGTTCAGTAATATTTGTCGCGGCTCCGGTCAGCCCTACTACATTCCCCCCTGGACTGCGGAGGGGCTCCAACGCCACATCATAAGTCGTGATTTGCCCGTTGATTTCTATCTCTACCTCGGTACGTGCCCGGATTCCTTGCTCAATCACCGATCGCTTAATTGCTGTAACCCGCTCTGCAGTTTCTAATGGCAAAATCTCTCGATCGGTTTTACCCAGAATGAACTCGGCTGCCATATCCGGGTGAGGATTATAGATCCAGTTGTGACGCAGCTCTAAATCTTGGGAAAAAACAATAATCGAGCTTCCCTGAAGCGCCACCCGAAAACGTTCTTCACTTTTACGCAGCGCCTCTTGAGTCTGTTTGCGATCGGTAACATTTTTGAAATACAGCGAAAATCCATTGTTTGAAGGATAGCCCCGAACGCTAAACCAGGCGTTAAAAGGTGGGTAGTAGCCTTCATCCTCAACGGTAATTCCCTCTGACATGGCTTGCTTGCAAAGCCGACCAAAGTTAGTGTGTTCCAAGTCTGGAAACTCTGCCCAGACATTTTTGCCTAATAGTGCTTCACGAGTGCAGCCGAGATTTCGCGCTCCCTCCGCATTGATGTAGGTAAACCGCCACTCTCGATCGACTGCAACAAACCCGTCCGTAATGCTTTCAAGAATTTGAGAGACTTGCTCTCTGGCACTTTCTGCCTCCGAGCGAGCGGCTTGTTCTCGCCTGAGCAACTCATCCTTCTCTAAATTAGAGTTTTCTAAACAGGCGTTTGCTTCAGAGAGGGAATGATTGAGTCGAATCAACTGCTCAGACATCTGCGCTCGGGCTTCATATTCGCTCAGACGCACCCGCTCAACTGCCAACGCTACTTGACTGGCAGCTCGTTCGGTGATGGCCGTGCCTACCAGTAAACCTACCGCACACTGTACGAGCAGACTCAGCGTGTGAACACTCAACACCTCTTCAGGAATCGGAAACTGGTCTAGCGCGAAGGCATCCCCGTAGCTCAGCAAATAAGACAGGAATGTCACCAGTACACAGAAGCTGGAGGTGAGAATTCCACCTGTTGCCCCAAATCGAGTTGCTGCCCACACGATTGGCACAAAACTGAGAAACGAAAATTGCTGAAACACCAAAACCGCTTCACCCGTTTTCCAAACGGTCAGTAAAGCTGTACTGATCAGCACAGCGAGAATCGGAAGAGCTTCTAGCCAAAAACTCCGATAACGGGGAAGCTGCAAGAGGTGTACGGGTTCAGATGAGTTGGCAGACGAAAGCAATCCCCGTTGCTGCAATAGAGGAGTTAATAAAAGCAGCAAGGCGGGGGTAACTGAGAAAGCCCCCAGTGCGTTACCTAGCCACCACAACACAATGCCCTGGGAGAAGCTAGTTTCTGGCAATCTCTGCAATGTGCCTAAAAGTAAGCTACTGAGTAGGGCTGTAAGAATGCAAGCTGAAAGCGGCACGCTGAGAATGAAGGCAGCTGCATCTTTGAGTCGTTTAAGCGTAAGCGAACCTTGCCAAGCGTAGCGATAAAGCATCCAGGCAACCAGCGGCTCAACTGCATCTGCGGCTCCAACTAAGCTGCTCCAGCCTGTGTGTCCCCACAGCGGCGCAACCATAATGCCGGCTGCACCTGCCAGAATTGCACCAATCGGGCCAAACCAAAAAGTGAGAGCGATCGCCACTCCCGATGGCACAAACCAAAGAGAAAGCGAGGGCTGAACCCGATAAACCAATGCGATCCAGTGAGCCACGAACAACGCCAAAATCCCTACTAAAACTACAATCCACCAGCGGTGCTGATTCGCAGGAGCGGTATTTGGAGAAGAAAGCATAGGATTCCAAGGGGCGCGACTGCTGAGCTAGATTTATTTGGCGATGTTCCGACACAAAGTCGTCAGCGCCTCGCTACCTCTAGCGATCGCGCCGACCTGTGCATAAAGATATATTCCGATGCAAATCGAAAAAAATCTTCCCCACTAGGAAACAATCCGATATGTAGATTAGACAAACTTATCGGTTGGATAATATAGAACGCGATGCTAAAACAAGGTGATAGTGAGTGATGGTGAGAGGGTGGGAAGAGCACCTCTAACCCCTTACCTTTAACAGGTGATGTGTTTGGATATTGGTTTGATTTTGGGGATGATCAGTGGCAACAAATCAATGTTGTTTCAATTACTGAGAAGGCTGGCAAAGGCAAATATCCTAAAATTACTCAACGAGTAGGAGCCCGTCCTCCCCCAATATGTAAACTTTGACTAACGCATGGCACGACTGCATTTAAGGACTGACAGAGCCTGTAGTTCTTGACGAGTACGGGCGATCGCCTTCCGCTAAACTGAGATATACATACACGGATAAAATAACCTGCGCTTATGTCTTCCCCAACTGCTGAATCCGTGCAAGCCGTTCTTGAGGAAGCGAAAACAAACGGTGTTTGCTTTCCTCCAGGAGACCTCTACAGTAACGAACCTCCCTTGGAAAGTGACCTGCACCGCGATCAAATTGATTTGTTGATTCGTCTGCTCCGATGGTATTGGCAGCAGCGACAAGACTTCTACGTTTCAGGCAACCTTACGGTTTACTACAGCCCTTATCAACGCAAGTCAGAAGATTTTCGCGGTCCGGACTTCTTTGTGGTGCTGGGCACAGAACGTAAGCCACGCAAGAGTTGGGTCGTATGGGAAGAGGAAGGTAAATACCCTAACGTCATCATTGAACTGCTCTCAGATTCGACCGCCAAAACCGACCGAGGCTTGAAGAAACAAATTTATCAAGATACCTTCCGCACCCCGGACTACTTTTGGTTTGACCCAAACACACTGGAGCTTCAGGGTTTTCATCTTCTGGATGGGCAATATCAAGACCTTCAGCCTAATCAGCAAGGTCAATTGTGGAGTCAACAGTTAAATCTCTACTTGGGTATTCATAATCGTGAACTACGCTTCTTCACCTCAGAAGGGCAACTGATTCCTACCCCAGAAGAAGCGGCACAGGCATCTAAAGCAATAGCGGAGGCGGAACGGCAACGGGCTGAAGCAGAACAGCAACGCAGTGAAAAACTAGCAGCAAAGCTACGGGCACTAGGCATCGATCCAGATGCAGAAGCTTAAGGCTTATATCGTTTTTATCCAAGGCTTAATTTTGAGGCGTGCCCCCGCACAGGGGGCACGCCTCAAAATTAAGCCTCAATGACAACTCGCAGGTTGCCTCGCTTCTTAATTACCCGGCAGGCGGTCGCACTTCCCGATCGCTCAAACTCTAGATCTAGTAACGTTTGCCCGATTCTGAGGTTGTGCAGTGACAAATGGTTGATCGACTCTGGCAAGTTGGGGTCAATTACCCGCACATAGTTGTTTGCTGCGTCGGGTACCAGGTTAATCATCATTTGTAACAGTTGGAAAATCGTGCCAGTTGCCCATGCCTGAGGTGAACAGGCAACAGGATACTGCACAGGCCCGCTGTCATCGGTGCGATCGTAACCGCAGAATAGCTCTGGCGGACGCTGGTAGGGTTGTTGTAGTGTCATATCTACTAAACCCTGAGCAACTTCTAACGCCTGATCGACGAGTCCTAGCGATCGCAACCCCTGCACGATCATGCCGTTGTCGTGTGGCCAGACAGAGCCGACATGATAGCCCATTGGATTGTAAGCCGGAGAAAGGCTGCTGAGGGTACGAATGCCCCATCCGTTAAACATATCTGGCGCGTGGAGCCGCTCTGCTACACTCTGAGCTTTTTCAGGGGTGAGAATGCCCAAGTTTAAGCAATGACCTGGGTTAGAGGTGATACTGTCTACAGGGTTGCCGTTCCCATCAAGGGCGAGCGCACAGTAGTCCTGATCGGTTAACCAAAAGTCCTGATTAAACCGAGCTTTCAGATCTCTGGCTTCTTCCTGCCAGCGGTCTGCCAGGTCGAGCCGCTTCTTCATGCGAGCAATCTCGCTCAGGCGAACTTTAGCCGCATACACATAGGCTTGAACTTCGCAAAGAGCGATCGCCCCAGTTGCCAGTTCTCCCTTGCGATTGACGATGCAGTCATTCGAGTCTTTCCAGCCTTGATTGGCTAATCCTCGCTTAGACCGACGGTTGTAGCTGAGATAGCCCGTTTCCTGACAATTAATGTCAACCCATTCCATCGCAGCTAATGCGTTTGACCAGAGACGATCCAGGGTTTCCCGATCGTGTGTCCAGGCATAATGTTCGGCATAGAGCATCAGCCACAACGGAGTTGCATCGACAGTGCCGTAGTAAGGCGTATGAGGAACTTCGTGGCAACGAGCCATCTCACCCAGACGTAACTCGTGCAAGATTTTACCGGGTTCCTCTTCACGCCAGTCATCGTCCGTTTTGCCCTGATATTGAGCCAGGATTGTTAGCGTTTCTTTGGCGATCGTGGGGTCGAGGATCAGCGTTTGAGAGGCGGCAATGATTGAGTCGCGCCCAAACAGCGTTGAGAACCAGGGCACCCCAGCTGACAAGATTTTGCCCTTGCCAAAGGTTTGCCGCAACAAGTAAACATCTTGCTCTGCCCGCTCAATCACCTGGTTAAAGCCCCGGTTGTCAGTGCGGATTTGAGTTACTAGCGATCGCCAGCTTTGCTCTTCTAACAACTCTGCAGCCTTGGCCTGCATCAGCGTCATCGGTACACTCACCGTTGAGACATGTCGGTTGTTAGTCAATAGCTGCAGCCGATAGCCTAACCGCTGGGTCTCATGAGACTGAAGCTCTAGCTGCCAAATTGCCGTAAATCCCTTAAAGGAGTCGGGCTGGCGATGGCAAAACTGAATGCGGGACTCCATCAAAGCGCCATCTAGCCCTTGATAGGCGATCGTTAGCTCCTGTGGAGGGCGATCAACATCACCATTCCAAGGAATGTCTTGCGTTCGCGCCAGCTCTTCCAGCATCGCCAACTCTTCAGCAGAAGCCCCCCGAAAGCGATCGCCCACATTCGCTAGCACAGGTAGCTCAGTAGAAACAGTTTTTTCCTCTGGAGTCTGCACCAGACACAGCAACTGTCCCCGGTTTTCTCGGGCAGAACCCCGCACCTCAAACAAGTCAACAAAGTCAGCACCGAAACTCAAAGTCAGTTCAAATTTGACGGGACGGGTGCTGTAGTTAGTAATGGTCAACTCTTCAAACAGACCGCCATTCAGCACAATATCTCGCTGAATGCCAATAGTTTCTGCCCGAATACCGCTATCGAGATTGGGGTTCGCACACAATACTGAAAGGGCAAATCCCTTGCGGGCATCGCTGCTCAGCAAAATGGGTGCCCGTCCTTCAAGCTGCAATTCCAGACGGCTGAGAAATCGCGTGTCTCGACAAAACAATCCCATGCTGGTGGTTTGTTCGTTAACCAAACATCCACCGATGTTGCCGATCGTATCGGTTATTAGAAATAGGTCATCGTCTTTGAGCGTTAACGTTGGCTGAGGACGTTCTACAAGAACGCAAGGCCACTCTGGAACAGCAGCCTGGTCAGCAGGGATAAAAGTTCTACCGTCGATTTCAAGAATATCTGACATCCTTCCTACTTCAATTCTGGGGTCAAGGGAGTGATCGTAGCTTAGGAAGTCAGGCCAGAACTGCACTGTAAACGCTTAAAAATGCTTCTACACATCGCGTTAAGTGACGGGTCCAAACAGAATTAAACCCATCAGCTTTAGAACCATTGACTTATCCCAGGCTGGTCTAGTGAACCACAAAGCAGTGCAATCGTTAGGACATATAATCCCAGGAGATATGGAGATGTCATGCAGGATATGAAAACTGCATGACGGGTGTTGCAAAGTTTGTGAGTGGGTCTGTTGGTTAATACCAAGACGCTCTATCAGGAGTGCCACAAAACCATAGTTCACTCATACCTTATTCTGCCAACTCAGTACACCAGCTGCCACCCTGCATCCCCCTATAGCAAGATGAATTAAATAATTTCTCAAGATCTGAGATTTATAGTGGCTTAAATAGAGTGATTCAAATACAGTGACTCGAACCTTAAAAGGGGCTTGGCATTGCCAACCCCTTAAAGAAAGCCGTCACGTGCTAAGCGTGAATGATTAGCTAACGCTATATTTGCTCAAACGGGGTAAGCTGCGAGATTGCCCATTTTTTGCAAAGCGGACTTCTAGAATCTGCTGATACACCGCTTCGTAACCATCTACCATACGTTGAACGCTAAAGTTGTCTGCGATGTGTTGACGACAATCGGCACGATTTAACTGGGGAACTGAGTCAAGCGCTGCTACACATTCTTCTACTGTGTGACACAGGAAACCCGTTTTGCCATGAGCAATTACTTCTGGAGCTGAGCCAAGATTTATCCCAATTACAGGTGTTCCAGAAGCCATTGACTCAATCATTACCAGCCCAAACGGTTCTCGCCAAGTGATGGGGAACAGGGTCGCGACGGCTCCTCCCATTAGAGCATTCTTCTGAACGTGATTGAGTTCGCCTAAAAATTCAATCTGTTTGCCGTCAATGTGTGGCTTAATCGCTTCTTCGTAATAGTCCACATCTACTCGATCGACTTTTCCGCCTATTTTTAGGTGCCAACCTGTTTGTTTAGCAATGGCGATCGCCAAATGCGTTCCCTTCTCGGGAGAAATTCGTCCTAAAAAGGCCAGGTAAGGCGGGTTATCAGGTTGAGCATAAAATTTGTAAGTATCCAGCGCTACTCCGTTGTAGACGGTAGCGACGTAGTTAAGTCCTAGTCTGGCTTCTCGCTGAGCATTGGAGATGCTGACGTAAGGCTGGTTTTTAGCGTGAGTAAATAGTTTTTCGTTGTCGGGCGTAAAAATGCCGTGAAGGGTATGAACTGTAGGGGTCTTCACCAAACCCGTATAAGGAATAGCACTGCAACCCATGTGAGAGTGAATAACATCAAACTGGTTTGCTTGTTCGTATACTCGCCCCAACTGCATCATCTCGTAAACACCAGGTTCTTTCACGGTCGAGTCCAACCGTAGCGCTCTAGGATGAACAGACTCTAACTGAGCCAAGCTAATAGAATCACCTGATGCGAACAGGGTTACTTCGTGACCCCGACGTACTAATTCATCCGTTAGTAAGCTGACAACCAATTCTGCACCCCCATAAGCGGGGGGCGGCACCCTTTCCCATAAAGAAGCAATTTGAGCAATTTTCATTGAATTAATCTCCTAAAAATAAAGAAAGTTAAAACAAAGTAGCTCTATTCTATTCAGGTCTATCCCTTACCCCATCATGCTCGGGAGCTATAACCATAGACCAAAAGGAATGGAAAAACGGCTTTATGAAAGACTATGCGGCAACTGCATTAAATCCTTGCGCCACCTGCATCAAACTAGACTCTTTATGCCTTGGGATACAGATACGGCTCTTGTTTTTAGCTGACAATTGATAGGCTGTTCTTCTCTAGCAATTCAAGATGAACTCGAACTCGAAAACTGAACAGAGAAAGCCTTCTGAGGCGGCACTTAATACTAACAGTGACAGTTTTGATTTTGATCTATGGTCACGAGAAGTGAGAAGTCAGTTATTGGCATCTCTGCGAAAGAGAACGATGCGAGAGCAAGAAGAGCGGTAGAGTTGCATCACTACTACATTCCTTGCTTAAAGCATTCCTTAATCAGGTAAAGCATTGGGTAACTCTATTTTTATGGAGATGGTAGTTGCTCAAATGCCTTACTTATTTGCTTTTCTAGTGGTTCAAGGGGCGATCGCCACCTGGTCAGTTTCGATTTGTTTCACTCCATCGATCTGAGCCGTGATTTTTACAACTTTCTCTAACACTGACTGATTGGGTGACTCTCCTCGAAACTCGATCATGTTGCCTCGTTGCACGATTTGTAAACTCTCAACATCTGCAACTGAGCTTTGATCCAGCGCTAAAGCCACCCGTTTTGCTAACCCACCCTGGTCAAATTCTCCCTCTAAACCCATGTTTTCTGGTAGGGGTGGCGGGGTGTGCATTCCTGCTTTCTCACGCAAATCGCGGTCATACTGTCCTGTAAGCCCTGGACTCATTTGCCCTTCATAGTGAGCTGGGCGATCGCTAGCAGAGTGCTTATCTTCTGCGACCTTCTCAACGATCAGTCTTTCCATCCAAGTCATGACTTGACCTCCTTTTCAGATCCTTGCGGCATAGCCCAGCGCTTGCTCAATTCCTAGAGGGCATGTCTAGCCGCTTAAGCAGGTTTACTACTGCCGCACTAACTCTTCCGCTTTGGCAAATTCGTCTCTATCACCCACAAACATCAGTAAGTATTTGTGAGAAAGATGATCCCGGTCAGTTGCTACACCTGACTTAGGCACGTTTACTCCAGCGAGGGCAGCGATTAATCCTCCGGCGATCGCTCCGATGCCTGCCCCTGCAAAAATAGCACCCCATGAAAAGGGACCAGAGTTGATAAACGCAACAGGGCTAACCGCTTTCATATTCCCTGCTCCCAAACTTAGTAGCAGACCAACTAGCGCTCCTAGTATTGTCCCAACTAAAGCACCCCCTCCAGCACTTTCAGCGGCTTTAGTGTCTTGAGCCGGAGGATTTGGGTCTAGAGCTTGAGTTTGGATAAAAACCTGATCATTGGAAAAACCTGCTTTGAGTAGTGCGTCGCGAGCAACTTCTGCTGATTGCTGCTGCTGAAAGACCCCCACAGTATGCTGTAGCCTTTCCGTTGGGCTTTGACTCGTCATGATCGTCCCCCTCGTATCCGTACTGATCCTAGTGATCCCGTTCTATTTGTCTTCAGTTTGTGTTTTGTTCGCTACAAAAACTTCAGGCCACAGCAGCAAAAGACAATTCGGTTAATCCTTCTTTGGGTAGAACACATCGCTTTAATTACTAGACAAACTATCACTCAAAAAACCTAGGTGAAGCGCTCTATCTAATCTGTCTTGAGAACGAGGAGAGTTAGATTTAGACATTCTAGACTTGAGCGTAACCTTGGGAATCTATAAAGAAGTATTAGCTTCACTCATTGCTCAAGAAGAACTAGGAATAAATATAGGAACCGTAATGTTTTTAGAGAATAAGCAAACAGGAGATCTGGTTGAAGTGCTTGATCCAGAAGCTTTGTTTAACCCTGTAAAAGATTCAATCTCTGCTCAAGTGCAAGCTGGACAAGAGGAACAAGAGCCGGCTTCAATTAGCAAAGAAAATTTGAAATTTCCTTCTGGTGAAGAGTTGCCTCGCTGCTGGGTCGATGCAGATTACCGAACCAACTAACTGTTTTTGAACTGTACTATTTTTTGAATTGCATAAGGTTAGAACGCGTGACCAAAGATGATAGAAGCCTTGAAGGACAAGCATTAGGCAAGGCTGCTGAGATTGGCATTAAAAGCCAACTAGATGAAGTCCAAGAAGTGAACGTCGATGTCGATGCACAGGCTCTTGGACTCGCTCAAGGAAAGGTAGATTCTGTCTCCATCAAAGGCAAGGGAATGGTGATGGAGAAAGACCTGCGGGTTGAAGATATGGAGCTTCAAACGGACAGTGTTTCAATTAACCCACTTAGCCTTGCTTTCGGTAAAGTCGAATTAACTCGCCCAGTAGATGCTTCCGCTCACGTGGTTTTGTTGGAAGAAGACATTAATCGGGCGTTCAATTCTGAATACATTCAGAGCAAAATGCAAGGGCTGGATGTACATGTAAACGGAAAGGTGACAAAAGTTGATTTTCAACAGGTCGATTTTCGTTTGCCTGATTCTACTAAAGTCGCTCTAAGCGCCACCATTTTAGACAAGGAAACGGGTGAGAGTCAGCCTGTCGCTTTTACAGCAAAGCCAGAAATTGGTGAAGGTGGGCAACGAGTTGTTTTGACACAAGTAGAATATCACGATGGTAAAGATCTTTCACCAGAGCTAACAGAAGCACTTTTGGAACGCTCTGCTGAATTACTAGATTTACGTAATTTCGAACTAGAAGGTATGTCCTTCCAAATTCAAAAGTTAGATATTTCTGAAGGTAAATTAGCGCTTCAAACAGCAGCCCGTGTTGAGCAGTTTCCTTCATAAGCCGTTGTAATTCACTACTGTGAATTTGCAATTCCACGCTTTATCCATCGTTTTACACTAGGAGAATCAGCATGACTCAAACGCCTAACATTCCGCCAATTATTGAGAGCGATGAGAGAGAATATCGTGATAGCGGTGTGCCTAGCACCGTGGCGATCGCCGGACACCCTATTCATCCTGTAATTGTGACTCTTCCAATCGCATTTTTAGTCGGTGCGTTTGCGACGGATGCTGTGTATTGGTTGGTGGGTGATGACTTTTGGGCAAGAGCTTCTTTCTGGCTAATTGCTTCGGGTCTAGTAACTGGAATTGCTGCAGCCATAACCGGAATGTTAGATTTTCTAAGGATTGGACGAGTTCGTAAGCATAGTGCAGGTTGGGCACACATGGTTGCGAATGTGGCCGTGTTGGTGCTGACCATCATTAATCTAGTGCTGCGCTGGAACAATGTAACTGGGGCAGTTCTACCAGCTGGGTTAATCCTGTCGCTGATTGTTGCAGCCCTGTTAGGCATCAGCGGATGGTATGGGGGTGAACTGGTCTATCGCCACAAAATTGCTGTAATTGGCTATGGCGACCCTGAAGGACCATAAAGGCGAGCGGTACGGGAAACACCAAGGTTGAATCAAAGGTTGAGTGGAAAAGGGGAAGGATTAGTCCTTCCCCTTTTTATTTACTCCCTTCCTAGTTAGAGATTAAGTACTAAAAGATTCAGGGATGTACCCCCGCTCAGCGGGGGTACATCCCTGAATCTTTTGGTGGAAAAGGAGCGATTGAAATGACTGGCGCTATAAAAGTACACTTTCTAAAAGTTTAGTGCTGGAGCTTCAGGAAGTTTTTATGGAACTATTTACAGGAGTTTTGAGTGCTGTAATTGCTGCAATTGTGTCTCTCATCATCGCGCTCATTTCCTTTGTGACTAACAAAAATACTTTAAGGTCAGAGCGGGAAAAGTTTGAGCGAGAGCTGCAAAGAAGTATGACTTCTAAGCTATATGATTTAAGACTCGAAATGTATCCAGAAGCGATCGCCATCACCGATGGGTTGCGAAAATCACAAATGGCTGCTCAACAAGCACATTTATCTGAAGCTTATTTCAAAGACATTCTTAAAAAGCTTGATGAATGGCATGGTGCCAGAGCATTTTTGTTGTTATCGCGTAGTGCAGTGGATACCCTTTACACTTTACGTAGAGTTTTGAGAGAAAAACCTGAGATGGAGGGGCAGTATTCAAAAGAGCAGTTAGAGAAAATCTGGAAAGCCAAAGGCGCGTTTCGGAGTGCTTTGCGTTCTGATATTCAGTTTTTGTATGAGGAAGAAACAGAAGTTCGGGATGATTAAATAAAGAGATAAACTTAAGAATTAAGAAATTGCTCCGCTGAGGTACTTCCTTGTTTCAACTGACTTAAAAAGTCAGTTGAAAGGTATTGTTCAGATCGAACGCAGTGCCAATTAAAGCAGGGCGACTGTTGAATTCAGCCCAGGTTGCTATTATCTCTAAACAACGAATTTCGCCCACTTTCGTCATCATTTCTAGCTCATGACGAAGAAATATAGGTTTACCGAGTTGGATTTCTAGCCTGTTTGCATAAGCAAGCAGATCAGGATCAACTAAATCCCAAAGTTTCATAGTGTGGAGTTCTGCTTGGGTGTAGCCCGTCAACTGTTCCGTAGCTGGGTTGACATAGCAGAACTGTTCGTCTTGATAGATAAAAATGGCAGATGTAGCTGTCTCAGCTACTGCCCGAAATTTTGCTTCACTTTCTTGCAGCGTTGCCTCTATTTGTCTGCGCTCAGTAACATCACGTGCTACAACATAGAGCGCCAGCGCCCCTTTAAATGAAATTAGGCTCAGTCTAACTTCAGCTTCTATCCAGAATCCATCTTTGTGACGACACGATTGTTCTGTGATGAGGCAGTGCTGTTCCAGCAGCAGATGATAAATTTGCCGGTCGATTTGCTGGCGATCGCCTTCCACGATATCGTACAAGTTTAAGGGTGATTCCTCAGTCTGGTCATATCCCAACCACCGCTGAAAAGCTAAATTAGCTTGCAAAACTTGCTTGGTATTTAGGTCTACTATGCAAATGCTTTCCGAAGCTGGCTTATCGTCCTGATTTAAAGAATGTTGGTCTGGACATTTCAAGGAGGTCTGATGAGCCCCATACACAAGTTTTGCCAAAGCTTGTTTGGCGGCTTCGGCTGACCGGAGACGCAACAATAGCTGCTCCAAAATCTGGCACTCAGTCTGGAATATGCCTAACTCAATCACGGGTTCTCCTGATGCTGAGATCACGGGTAGTGCAAACTCCTGAAGCCTGTTAAAGGGTTCAAGGGACTGACTCAATAATCTGCCCCGATGTTCCTGAGTCAGAAAGCAAAAGGGGAACAGGAAGACTGTGGGAGGAGGGAGACTGTAACATTTATTCCTTCAGGGCTCATAACAGACAAAGCACGAAGCAGGTAATTCCCGTCCTAACAAGGGGCTTAAGCTCTTTATAGCTAAAGGCTGACGCGTGGGTCTGTTCTTAACAAATTTACAAGCCCATTCGGATTAGGTTGTAGATTCCGTGAAGTCTTTATACAAAGCTGGCTTAGCCCGCTTTGGGCTGATACGTTTTAGGTAGGGGAATCTATCGTCTGGCGCTGTAGGAGCCTACAAGCTGAGCAGAGTAAACGGTTTTAAAGTTTGAACAATAAACTTAAGTAAAAATGGCTAGTAAGTTAGTAGCATTTAGACTGCCAGACGATGTCGTACAGGCGATCGAACTTGAAGCTAAGACAACTGGAAAAGACAAAACAGCAGTTGTCGTACAGGCGCTCCGACATTTCTTTGATTTGCCTTCTGCATCAGAGTCCAACCGGGTAGAAGGACTTCAGCAACAGATGAATGAGCTTCAGCAGAAGGTGGAAAGGTTGACCGAGCAGCTTAGCAATACGACTTTATCTCAACTGAAGTAACTGGCGCTGTTGCTTAACCTACATCCAGGGCTGATTGTTTGAATGAAAAAAGGGAGACGGGGCCTTGCTCCGTCTCCCTTTTTTCAACCTGTTCCTTTCTAGTTCTCTTGCACGATCGTGAGCGTGTATGGATGGTTGGACTGAGTGCGATCGCCCACAAACACGGAGTAAGTTCCCTGTTCCCACACGCCAGGAACTTCGATATTGCCACCAGAATAGCTATCCGCCAAGACACACTGATTGCGTCCACCCGGACCTTGGATTAGTAGGGTTGGCTGTCCTTCACTTTGCAGGGTAAACCGCAGGGAGGCATTTTCCCCGGTCACTCTCACAACCTCGTTGGGTGTGCTAGCAATAAAACCACACTGGCTGGATTGCGAACCGCCTGATGAGCCTTGGCTAACCGCTTGACCAGAGGAGATCGGAGTTTGTACATCTGCACGAGCAACTGTTGCAGCGGTGAGGGTTGCTAGTAGAGCAGCAGGGATAACCAGAGCTTTCATTAGTAGTTTCATGTGTTCAACCCTCCAATGGGGCTTCAATATCTGTATCCTAGCGTTGTAATTTTTATAACCTTGTTCTTTCTGTGACAGTTCCTCAACTGAACAATATTAGCTTTGAAATCTCACAAGTTCAATTTCTGGAGGACCGTAAAAATAGCGATTGATAGTCCAGCGGCAGCAGGAATTGTAACAAGCCAGGCTAAGGCAATCTGGCGCAGGGTGCCAAATTGAATAGAGGAGTCCGGCGATCGCCCTCGTTGTACCAGTCCAATCCCTACGACCGCACCCACTAGAGCATGGGAAGTAGAAATCGGCAAACCCAGTCGAGATGCAAGTAAAACAGTGGTTGCAGTCGATAATTCTGCACAAAAGCCAGCACTGGGCTGAAGCGGAATGATGCCTTCGCCAATGGTTTTGATCACGTTCTTGCCGAATACTGCCAATCCAGCCGTGATCCCAATGCCACCCAGTACCAAAATCCAGGTCGGAACGCTGAAATCGCTAAGAGGAATGCTGCCTGTGCGGTGAATGTAAACGATCGCCGCCAGGGGTGCAACAGCATTCCCTACATCGTTGGAGCCGTGAGCAAAAGCAACGAAGCAAGCGCTGAGAAATTGGAAGCGAGCAAGTTGGGTTTCAACTGGGTTAGGGAATGGGGAGTGGGGAGTGAAGATCGGGGATTGGGGTCCAGGGGGTGCGGATTGGGTGCGGGTTTTGAGTTGGTTCCAGGTGATGAGGGTGAGGCTGGCGGTGGCGATCGCCCCAACCATCAGCGGCAGATCATGGGACGGGAGCGGTAATGCTTGAAATTGTGGTAGACGAAAAATGGGTGGGAGAGCGATCGCGCTAAAAACGCTGACTAGAGCAGCACTGAGCCAGGGAATCCATTCATAAAGCTGCTGGACTGGGTTGGATTGCGCCAGAATCCAACGATAAATCAGGGTGTAAAACAGTGCGCTGACCGAGCCACTAATTGCTGGGGTCAATATCCAGGTAACGGAAATGATACCCAGTGAGCCCCAATCTACGGCTTGAGTGCCTGCTGCTAGCCAACCAAATCCGGCGATCGCTCCTACAACGGCGTGAGAAGAAGCAACGGGTAGCCCAAATGTTGTTGCGACTTGTAGCCAGATGCCACAGGCAATTAACGTTGAAGTCATTCCCAGTAGCAGCACATGGGGATCAGCAGCAAACGTAGCGGGATCAACAACTCCCGTAGCAATTGTGTTTGAAACATTTCTGCCAAATAGGACTGCGCCGGTGAATTCGAGAATTCCGGCGATCGCCAATGCCTGCCGCAGGGTTACTGCCTTTGAACCAACAGACGTTCCCATCGAGTTGGCAACATCGTTAGCACCAAGGTTCCAGGCGACATAAAAAGCGAGAACGGCAGTTAGACCAAGAAACAGCATGTTAAGTGAACCAGACCAGCTTAACTCCCTTCAAACTCTCGCCTGTAGCGCCCCTCGTATAACTTAGCTTCATCAAAAATTTATACTTGAGCCCGATAAAACCTTGTGCTGAAAAGAGTTTGATCCTAATTTCTGCCAATTTTTGCCTTCCCTGAGATTCAGCCTAGGGTAGGATGTTGTGCTTTTTTCCGCTTGTTACAGTGCGGTTGTTAACTTAACGTTACGTGAACGTCATTTGGAAATAATCTGCCTTAGTAGGTTTTGTAGCCCACTCATAGCCCATTGTTAAACGCTGGTCTTGACACTATCTTTACACACGGATACAACCAATGTTATACACGTATAACGCCTTGACTTTGACTGACTGTTAGACCTTGTTTGGTTTTAGGTCAGAACTCAGCCCCCGATTCAGCGTTGTTTCAGTTAGGGAGTTCAGTAGATACAGCGCCAAGGAGTTGCAAAGTCAAAATTCAGTTTGAGAACTGAAATGGCGGTCGGATTTAGGGCAATTATCGCCAGCATTCTTCAGCCCTGATTGGAAGGATAGCTAGTGACTTCTAACCCTAAATCAATCACCTGAAGATTCGTCACAATTGCACACCCCTGACTGCTCACCCTTTAACGAGTGAACTTTTTTCATATGGCTATTTCACACGTTCACCCTACTGTCGTAGCGCTGCCAGATGTGACTGACGCAGAGGCGTTACCAAACCTGGATGTACATCTACTAGGTCGTCGAATTACCTGTATGACAGCGACAGCAATCGTTGGAGCGATTCATAGCGCCTGTGTTGAGCAGAGAAAAATTACGGTGGCGCACTCCAATGTGCATGGGTTCAATTTATCCATGCAGCTACCCTGGTTCTACAATTTCTTGCAAAGTGCAGACATCGTGCATTGTGATGGCACGGGGATTTTAAAGGCAATCCGGATTATGGGAACGGAGCTACCGATTCAGTACCGTGTCTCCTACACTCAGCTATTGCCGAAGCTTTTACAGCATTGTGACCAGCATGGGCTGTCTCTTTTTCTGCTGGGTTCTGAGTGTGAGCATTTGCAGAAAGCATTGGAGAATGTGCGGACTCAGTACCCCAACATTCGGCTGAGCGGTCACGACGGCTATTTCGACATGAATGACCCTGTTGAGAATGATTTAGTGGTTGAGCAGATCAATCGAGTCAAGCCCAACGTTTTGTTAGTGGGAATGGGAATGCCGCGCCAGGAAAACTGGATTCGGCAGAACCGTCATCGGCTTTCGACCAATGCGATTTTGGCGGGCGGTGCAGCAATTGATCGGCTGGCAGGGATCGTTTCAACCTGTCCTACTTATCTCTCTGATGCTGGACTGGAGTGGCTTTATCGGTTGTGGCACGAGCCCAAACGGTTAGCGACGCGCTATTTGCTGGGCAATCCTGCTTTCCTGATGCAGATTGCTTTGGCGAAGGTGCAGGTACGTCCGGCTGAGGTTCTGGTGATTCAGTCTCAGCAATGACTTTCATACACATGAGATGAAAATTCTCCAGGCAATTTATCAGTATCAAACGGGTGGCGGCTCGCTTCAGGTTGTTGCGGACTTAGCAACTGCTGCCCGCTGTAGTGGACATGAGGTGACGGTTTTAGCCAAAGATGCTGATGTGTCGGAGGCGATCGCCGCTGAGCGTTTCTTTACAGGCAACAAACTTCTAGACGGTTGGCGGCTCTGGCAGCGACTACAGCGCGAGAATTACGCCATTGTGCATGTCCACGATCGCTACTGTTCCCTGTTGTTGCGGTTGATCCCCCAGGTGCCTGCTTCTGTGCAGACCAACCACATTGCCTATCGCACTCGCCGTCGCCTCACCCGCTTTGCTGATTGTGTGGTGGGTTGTTCTAAAGCAATGGACCGACACCATGCGGGGTTTTTTCGTCTGCCGCCGGAGCGACGGGCACTGATCCCCAACGGTGTCTATTTCCGTTCACCCAACCTAGAACGCGCTGAAGCACTGCGTCAGGAATTACCTGCATCATTGCGATCGCGTCAAATTTGCTTAACGGTGGCTCGGCTTTCAGAGCAGAAGGGTCATGCTTATCTGTTGGAGGCGATTGCCCAGCTTCCACACTCCCTGCGTGAATCTTGGTGCTTTGTCTGGGCAGGGGACGGTGAACTCAGAGAAACTCTGCAACTCCAGGCAAAACAGCAAGGCGTTTCCCAGGACATTGTATTTTTGGGGCAAACTTCAGAGGTTTCAGAATGGCTCTCTCTCGCCGATGCCTTCGTGCTGCCGTCTCTGTATGAAGGTTTGCCTCTAGCGCTAATGGAAGCAATGGCAGCAGGTTTACCCTGTCTCGCAACAGATATTGACGGTAATCAAGAATTACTACATCAGGGTGAAAATGGCTGGCTATGCCAAGTGCGTGATCCCAAAGCTTTGGCTAATGCACTAGAGCATTTGCTAACGGATGAGGAATTGCGATCGCGCCTCGGCAAGCAAGCTCAAGCCGATTACTGGAGCCAGTGGACCTTTGATCGCACCTGGCAGCAGTACGAAGCGCTTTATCAGCGGTTAGCGTCTAGAAGTCGGGGATTGGGGGTTAGAGGTTGGGGATTGGGAAAGATCTCCAGCCCAACCTCCAGCCCCTAGTTCTTTCTTCACGAAACTTTATTGAGATTTCACCGTCTCTTCAGCAGAAGTATCTGGATCACTGCAATGCCTAATTCATCTGAAGCGTCCAGCGATCGCCTTCCCAAGTTTAGCGTCGTGATCCCGGCGTACAACGCCAGTCCGTTTTTGATAGATTGTCTCAACTCGGTGTTGGCGCAAACCGACCCAGACTTTGAGGCGATCGTGGTCAACGATGGCTCTACGGACAATACGGCTGAGATTGCGGCAGAATTTGCCCAGCGAGATCGGCGGATTGTTCTGGTTAGTCGAATCAACGGAGGGTTGGCGGCTGCCCGTAACAGCGGCATCGCGGCGGCAAAAGGTGAACTGGTGGCGTTTCTAGATGCAGACGATCGCTGGTGTCCTGAAAAATTGGCGGCTCACCGTCAGGCGATGGATAGTGACCCTAATGCATCGGTGAGCTATGACTGGGCAGCGTTTATTGACGTAAAGGGCGATCGCACGGGACTTCACATGAGCCAAGCCCAGATCAACCTGACCCACGAAGCACTGCTGCTCAAAAATTATCTAGGCAATGGCAGTACAGCCGTGGTGCGACGGTATGTGCTAGAGCAAGCCAATGGATTTGACCCCAGCCTGCGCCGGATGGTTGACCAAGAACTTTGGGTCCGCCTGAGTTTTTATGGACATCGGTTTCATCTCGTTCCTCAAACGCTAACCGAATATCGAACGCATCCAGGCAGCTTCACGGCAGACACTGAGCGGATGCTGCAAGGGCTGGAGACGTTTTTGCAGCAGATTGCTGTTTATGCGCCCGATAGCGTTGAGCGGTTAAGACCCCAAGCGATTGCCTTTACCCATCGCTGGATGGCTCGTGCTGCTTTTGTTGCTGGAAACTACTCCGCCGCAAGGCAACACGCCCAAGAATCATTGAAAGCTTCGCCTAAAGTCCTGTGGCATGATCCCCGCGCACCGATTACTTTTGCGGCGATCGCCGTTCAGTCTGTCACGCCTCAACCTGTATTCAACCAATTCCTACAGCTGGGACATCAGCTTACATCACGCTGGTTTCAAATGCGATCAGGAGGGCAGGCAAGGATTTAGGAAATGTTATTGATCGTTGGTTTTGAGTATTCCAACCTAAAAAACAGGAATAAATGCCTATAGCAGGATGTAAAAACTCAAGTTCAATGATTTGATACTGCTCAGTCCTTCTACTCCGAGAGGTGGAATAGGTTGCCGTGATGACAGATTGGTCTTTTTCTCAGCGTCCATCTATCCCAGTTCGGGTGCTGCAAGCGATTAACAAAGAGCGCGTGCCATTTCTGCTCACGCTGACCCTGCTCTTGGGAGTGGGAACCGTGCTAACGCGCCTGCCTGAACGAGTTTATGAGTCAAAGTCTACGCTGCTCATTCAGGCTCCGGCGACGAGTACCCGGTTAATTAGTCCAGGAGAGCAGCCTACGGTGGTAGGCGAACTAGATGCCGTGGGCGATCGCGTCAGTCCAGTCAACAACCAGGTGGCGCTGCTAAAGTCTCGCCCGGTGTACGACCTGGCTTTAGAACGGTTGAACTTGACTTCCTCGGATGCGCCCTATGGCAATCTCCAGGTAAAAGGAGTGGAGGGAACTGACCTGGTCGAGGTGTCTTACCAGTCAGACTCGCCGGAACTCGCTGCCGACGTGGTGAAAGCTGTGGTTGAGGTTTACATGGAGCAAAACCTCAGCGCCAACCGGGAACAAGGTTCTCAAGCCCGCCAGTTTATCCAAAGTCAGCTAGACAGCTTACAAGGTGAGCTAGCCCAAGCCCGCGATCGCCTGGAGAATTTTCAAACCAGTAGCGGATTCCTTGGCACAACGGTTGAGACGGATGCGATCACAGAATCGCTCAGCGAATTTGCCAGTCAGGTCGCCGCAGCACGGGCAGAGCTTTCTGCAACGGAGCAAAGAATTGCCCAAATGAGAACTCAGCTTTCGGGCGATCCGTTGACGACGCTGAATGCAGCCGGGGTGAGCCAAGATCCGGCTTACCAGGAATTGCAATCGCAGTTGGTTGAGGCGCAGGGGCAACTGGCTGACTACGAGAATCGGTTCACCGAGAATGACCCCTATGTGGTCAGCGCCAGGGAAAGACGCGATCGCATTCAAGCCTTGATGAACCAGCGGTCAGAACAGTTATTAGGACAACAGACGCCTCAGCAGCCCGTTGACCCAATTCGCCAACGCTTGGTCGAGCAGTGGTTTACGCTTCAGGCAGAGCGATCGGCTCAGGCGGCACGATTGGCTCAACTAACTCAGCAATATAACCAGCTTCAGGCGCGTTCTCGCCAGTTACCGGAGCTGATTAAACAGCAGTCGCAGCTTCAGCTTGATGCAGAACTAGCAGAACAGGAATATCGCACCTTTGAGCAGCAATACACCGCGACTCGAATTGCCGAACAGCAAGAAGTCAGCAACGTGCGCGTGGTCGAGCCTGCTGCCGTGAACAACAACCCGATCGCCCCCAATGACAAACTGCTGCTAGCGCTGGTGGTAGTCGTGAGTACGGCGATCGCCCTAGCGCTGGTTTGGCTGTTGCGATCGCGCAGCGATTCCCTAGAGGAAACCCGGGATCTGAAGCAAATTTTGCCGCTACCGATTTTGGCAACCATTCCTCGACGTGGCAATGGCAGATTGAACCATGAGGAATCGCTAGACCACCAGCCACTCTCACATAGCTATCGCTTGTTGCAAGCTCACATGCGAATGCTGCCGCAGCAGGTACGGGCGATCGCCATCTGTAGCTGGGCACCGCAGGAAGGGCGATCGTCGGTAGCACACAACCTGGCGCTGGTCGAGGCAAAGTCGGGTCATCGAGTCCTACTGGTTGATGCTCATCGTCGGCCCAGTCCTGCTTATGCTCCATTGCTAGCTGCGAGGGCCAATGACACAAACGGCTCTCCTTCCTGGCAAAGCACTGTGCAAAAGGTGCTGCCTGGGTTTGATGTGCTGCCTCAAGTTACTGCCAGCCTGACGACCAACTATCGAGACTGGCTGGTACTGCTGGATCAGGCACGGGAGCGCTATGACCTGGTGATTTTAGACTGTCCGCCTGCTTGCCAAAACGCCGATGCCGCTTTGCTTGCCTCCCTTTCAGATGGCGTACTGTGGGTGGTTTACCCCGATCTGCTGGGTCGTCAAGGCGTGGAAGCCGCAGCGGAAACCCTGCAAACCTGGAGTACTCGCCTGTTGGGGCAAGTGGTGATTGGGGTAGAAGAACCCTTGCCTACCGCAATGTCCGACTCCAGCCGCTATTTGGTTGGTAGCGAAGTTTGAGGGAGGCACGATGAGGCTTAGCCCAGAAGATCTACCCTCTAAAGCGCTGCTGAGCTCTGTTGCTTCGCCGGTTTGGATACCGCAAGCCAGGGTGGAGCGATCGCACACTGATCTCTTCTCTGAAAAGCTCGTCTTCTGGACGATCGCCCTGGTGCCGCTGTGGTGGATTTTAGGAATTCAGGTATTTGTCTACCCAACGGTGGGCTGGTATTTGCTTTATCGCAGTCTTCAGCGTCCTAGTCGTGTTACCTTGCCATTTGGCTGGCAGATGTGGTGCCTGTATGCGGGCGTTTGGCTGGTGGCGATCGTCCTCAACCTGTGGACGGGTGGCGCAGAACTAGGACGCAGCGTCACCGCAACCGGGTCAATCCTGGGTGTGTGGCTGCTGACGGTAGCAGTCTGGTATGCGATGCGGCAACTGAATGTACGCTATCGCGTCATCGTCCGAGCGATCTGCATCGTCGGTGTTTGTCAGCTTGCAGCGGTTGTGTTTGGCGAGATTTACAAGCAGCTGACAGGCAGCATTCCTGAAACCCAAAGCTTACTGATCACGCTCGTACCGTCCATGCCTGCCGATATCTTTTTTGAAGCACGGCTCTATAACTATGAGCAACTAGAATGGGACGCTGAACCCGTCACGCGATTGCGGTCTTTCTATTATTGGGCACCGTTGGCGGGCACGATGAGCATCTTTGTCTGCATGGGGTCTTTAGTGGAGCGCGATCGCCTGCTCCGCTGGCTCAGCATTGCCGGAGGACTCATCACCATCCTGCTAGCTGCCGGACGCGCTGCCCAGGTGGGCATCGTTCTTGCCGGATTCATTGCCATCTGGCTAGGCAGTCGCGAAGGCAGACGAGCCTTACTGTGGTGTGCTCCCGTTCTGGGAATTGCCTCGCCCATCATTCTCAGCAAGCTGTACGACTACTTCTTTAACTACCGCAGCGACTCCACCTCTGGACGATTAGCCCTCTATGAGGAAACCTTTCAAGCATTCACTAACTCACCCTGGATTGGCTTTGGCGCACAGGGACACTCTCAAGTGCTAGATGTACCGCTGGGGTCGCACTCCCAGCTTTATTCCACGCTTTACCAAACGGGGCTGATTGGCTGCTTTGTCCTAGCCGTTGCCTGGATTGCCATTAGCTTTTCTATCTATCGCCTGGTGCGTCAGCAGCCTAGCCTTTCCCCCACCCTCGGAGCTTGGGCTGGCTTATCCCTCGCCATGCTGACCGGGGAACTAGCCGCCGCCAGCGTCACCGTCTTTGTCTTTGCCGCCTGGCTCGGCTGCGCTTGGAACTGGGCAGATCGACAAGTGCAGCAGGTACCCTGGTCAGCCGCTACCCTTGCTGAGCCGCTGACTCCTTGGGAGAGCTTTAGGCGCTGGTGGGGAGGGAGTGGCTAGGGGCTGGGGGCTAGAGTTGGTTTTTCCCTGGTCAACTCGTAGGTTGGGTTGAGGCAAGAAACCCAACAGCACGGGTTACCATGCGCTCACCCATCCTACTAGTGCGGCAAGTCTAAAGCGTTGGGTTTCGCTTTGCTCCACCTAACCTACAGTTCTTCTCAACTTATGCAGCTTGCGTAGGTTGGGTGAAGCGCAGCGGAACCCAACATCTTAGGCTAGACATGCTACTACGCCTTCCTAACCATCCCTATTCTTCTCCCTAGCCCCCAGCCCCTTCCTCTCCCCCTAGCCCCCAGCCCCCGGCCCCTAACCCCTTTGTAACTACCAACCGGAGAACTCTAAATGATCAAACGTAGAGTAGCCCTGGGACTTTTAGGTGGAGCGATCGCCGGACTGTCGGCTCAGTGCCGTACCAGTCAGCCGCTCGTGCAAAAATCCCTGGCGCAAACTGTTCAATCCCTTTCCCCAACAGCAGAGTTTCTCGGTCTGAATGTGGGTACAGAACTCAACTGGACAAACTGGCGCGACAAACTGCTGCCGCTTTACCAGTCCGCTGGAATCCGCTGGCTGCGGGTGTGGTACAACTGGGCGACGCTAGAATCTGTGCGCGGTCGATATGACAGCGAACTGACGCTGGAGTCTTTGCAGCTAGCCAAAAACATGGGCTTCAAAATCCTGTTTGTCGTTTGGGGAACGCCAGCCTTTGCCGGGAATGGTGAACTGAGTGCCGTACCCAATGCCACCGACTGGGTGCGCTACTGCAACTGGCTGAGAAGCAACATGGCAGGGCTGGTCGATGCCTGGGAAATTGGCAACGAACCAAACCTGGACAAATATCACCAGGGAACTCCCGCTAGCTATGTGCAACTGCTGTCGAGTGCCAATCAGGTGTTGCGTCAGTCAGCCCCGGTGATCGCGGCTGGCCCCAGCGGCGCGTCCACCGAAGAATATTGGCAGGCGTTGCTCGATAGCGGGCTAGAGCAGCATTGCGATCGCGTCAACATTCACCCCTACCGCGTTCGCTCTGACGAAGTGATCGAAGTCGTCGATCGCTTCCTACGTCGCGTCAACAAACCGCTCTGGATTACCGAGTTGGGACGCTCTACTGATGACGGTGGCGAACGGCTCAAAGCGGAATTTCTCACTAATGTCATGCCCCGTTTGTCACAACGGGCGGAGAAAGTCTTCTGGTATCGCAGCATTCAAGGTGAAGGACTGCACCCCATGAGCTACGGCTTGATTGAAGCAGATGAAGACTCCGGCAGGGTCAAAACCTTGCCTGCCTATTCTGCCTACAACCGCTACGCTCAAGCGCTGACGACTAACGCCACACAAGCAAACCTGTCACAGCCATAAAACGACCTCCCTAGCTCTTGTCCAGCCCCGGCTTGAGCAAAACACCCATGCCCTGTCCAGCAGCCCTAATCAGGAAAGAGTTAGGAGATGAAAGCCGATTGCAAGTTCATCAACACAACCTCATCTTTTGACACCACTTGAATCTAAAGATGTTGCGGATTTGCGTAGGGGCGCACCGCAGTGCGCCCTTACAACGAGGAAAAATAACCAACGACCATTGCTGAATTGCTCCCAACCATTGCTGAACCATTCCCGACCATTGCCGAGCTGTTCCCGACCACTGCCGAATCATTCCCAACCCTCGCTGAATCGTTCCTGACCACTGCCGAATCGCTCCCGACCACTGCTGAGTCATTCCCAACCACTGCTAAATCGTTCCTGACTACTGCTGAATCATTCCCCACTACAGAAAGATCATTCTTGATCCCGTGTAGCAGTCCCGTAGGTTGGGTGGAGCGAATGCGGAACCCAACAAATCCCAGACCCATGTTGGGTTTCGCCATGCTTCACCCAACCTACTTCTGAAACTTCCCTATTGATAGATTGAGACGACAGGTTGAGACAACGTAGGTTTCTGTAATGACAATGCCACCCGACCCATTTCCCCATCCTGTGCAGTCCCAGGTAGGTATTTCTATCCAAATGCCGATGATTTCGGTGATTGTTCCGGTCTACAACGGTGAAGTTTTGCTGCCGCTTTTACTCCAGTCACTTTCCCGGTTGGAATATCCATCAGACCATTTGGAAATTTTGATCGTGAACAACAACTCCAGCGATCGCACCGCCGAGATCTTGGCTGAATTCCCGTCTGCTGCTTCCTTCACTGCCCTATTTGAACCGAGTCCCGGTGCCGGAACTGCCCGCAATGCTGGAATTCGACAGGCGAAGGGAGAGTTTTTGGCTTTCACTGATGCTGATTGTGTCGTCGATTCCAACTGGCTCAAGGACTTGTTGGCTGGCTTCACCGATGCCACGATTGGTGCAGTTGCAGGCACGCTCAAACCGCACACGCTGACCCATCCGGTGGAACGCTATGAGGCACTGCGGCTCAACTGTCCGGGACATCGGGCAGTCCATGTGTTTTTGCCTACCGCTGTAACCGCCAATGTGATGTATCGGGCAGACGTGTTTGCCCAAGTTGGGACATTCTTGGAATGTACAGGCGGTGAAGAGACTGACTTGAACTGGCGAATGCAGACCCAAACACCTTACCGAATTCACTTCTTAACGGAAGGCGGACTGGTCTGGCACCGCTACCGGGCTGACCTGAAAGCATTTTGCCGCACCCAGCGCTATAAGGCTCGCACGCTAATTGACTTGCATCGCCGCTGGAACTTGCACGTGCCGACTGGACGAAAGGAGCTATTTAAGGCGGCGATCGCCCTTCCCAACTTCATCCCCAGTGTGATCAAGCACAGCTTGAAGCAGCGCGATCGCCTCTTACAGGAACCGGGGCGTGTACTCTGGGAGGGCATTTGGGAAGCGAGGCTGGATGTCTTAGTGCCGTGGGAGCGCTACCGGGGAACTCGGGAAGGACTGCGGCTTCAGGCACCTCCAAGTCAGTCCACCTCTCAAAACATTCCTATGCAGCAACTGTCAGGAGGGTAAACCGATGGCACTGCCCGTCACACCTACGAAACCCGTAGCGATCGATCGGACAAATCCGAAAATTCTGCACATCGTCGGCGACAAAAAAATGGGTGGCGTGAAGTCTACCTTGGGCGGCTTAGTTAACTCTGAGCTGGCAGAGCTGTTTGACTTCACCGTTTCCTCGATCGCTTCCGAACCAACGCTAAGGGAAAACTGGCGATCGCAGCCCGATTTGATCGTCTGCCATCACCCGCTGCGGCTTAAGGTGTTGCCCCACTTGATCTTGATGAAATGGCTTAACCCTCATGCCAAAGTGCTGATCCATGAACATGGCTATTCTCAAGGCTACGAAACCTATAACGTGAACGCGATCGACCGTTTTCACACCATGCTCAAAATCTTCTACGGGCTGGCTGACCAGGTTGCTGCTATCTCCCAGGCACAGGGAAACTGGATGCTGGAAAATCGGCTAGTCGCTGCCGAAAAGCTCAAAGTGATTACCCAATGTCCGCCGCTCCAGCGCTTCTTTGAAGTTGCACCCAAACCCGTTGGAAAATCTCTGGTTTTAGCTGCCTACGGTCGCTTCTGCGAACACAAAGGATTCGACGTTCTGATCAAAGCGCTTCAGCAAACTTCCGATCTTCCCGTCCAGCTTAAGCTTGCTGGAGAAGGACTGCTCGAAGCCGAATTACGCCAACTGGCAGCAGGGCTACCCAATGTGGAATTTGTTGGACGAGTAGACGATGTCCCTTACTTCCTGCAAACCTGTGATGCAGTCGTGATCCCCTCTCGCTGGGAGGCGTGGGGTAACGTTTGCCTGGAGGCAAAAGCCGCAGGCAGACCTGTAATCGCCTCAGACGTAGACGGCTTAACCGAACAGGTGCAGAACTGTGGACTATTAGTGCCGCCGGATGATCCCATCAAACTGGCAGAGGCGATCGCCCACCTCGTTTCCCTTCCTGCGGAACAGCTTGAAACCTGGGGACGTAACGGTCGCAATGCAGTCCAGGGTAGCAACGAACGCTACCTGGCAGAGTGGAAAGCTCTCTTTCAGGAGGTGCTAGCAGGCTGATGCGAAAAGATGCGGCTAAAACTCCTGAACAGAATCCAAATCAGTACTTTGAAACCGAACACCTGAAAGCCAACATCAAGGGGCGATCGGTGCGGGGCGGGGCGATTACGATGGTGTCGCAAGCCTGCAAGTTTGTTTTGCAAACTGGCTCAACGGTAGTGCTGGCGCGGTTGCTGACTCCCGAAGACTACGGACTGTTTGGCATGGTTGCCGCTGTGACGGGCTTCATTAGCCTGTTCAAAGACCTGGGTTTATCAAAGGCGACCGTGCAGCGGGAAACGATCAACCAGGCGCAGGTGAGTACGCTGTTTTGGGTGAATGTGGGCGTGAGCTTGCTGCTGGCGTTTGTCACGGCTGCTATTGCTCCGGCGATCGCCTGGTTCTATGGTGAGCCGCGACTGATGGGGATTACGCTGGTGTTGGCGATCGGCTACTTCTTCGGTGGGCTAGCCGTACAGCATCAGGCATTGCTCAATCGTCAGATGCAGTTCACCGTCCTGGCGATCATTGACATTGCAGACATGGCGGTCGGCGTTCTCGTCGGCGTAGTTGCCGCCCTGATGGGATATGGCTTATGGGCACTGGTATTCATGCAGTTGGCAATGGGGTTTACCAACACGATCATGAGTTGGGCTGTTTGTGGTTGGCGACCCAGCCTGCCTTCCCGCAAAGCAGGCGTTCGCTCCATGCTCGCCTTTGGCGCAAACCTGACCGGCTTCAATGTGATCAACTACTTTGCCCGCAACGCTGACAATGTTTTGATTGGTCGCTTTTGGGGAGCGCAACAGCTTGGACTCTACACCAAGGCATACCAGCTCTTGCTAATGCCGCTCTATCAGATCAACGCTCCCCTCACCCGTGTTGCAGTTCCCGCCTTGAGCCGTCTAGCCAGCACCCCCGAGCGCTACCGCCAGGCCTACCTGAAGATCCTGGGAGCCGTCTGCATTCTCACCATGCCGCTAATTGTCTATATGATTGGCACCGCTGACTGGCTGATGACTGTGGTGTTGGGTCCGCAGTGGGTCGAAGCAGGTAAACTGTTTGCACTGTTGGGCATCGTTGCCTGGACGCAGCCTGTTTCCAACACAACCGGATGGCTGTTTGTCACTCAAGATCGCACTCGCAAACAGTTGCAGTGGGGTATGGTGGGCAGCACGTTGTCGATTATTGCGATCGCCGCTGGGCTGCCCTGGGGTGCAATGGGCGTAGCCGCCTCCTACTCGATTAGCGGTTTGTTGATTCGCACGCCGCTGCTATTCTGGTTTGTCGGTCAAGAAGGCTTCGTTCGCACGGGTGACCTTTACCGCACCCTTGCCCCCTTCGCCTTCTCCGCGTTGGGAGCGTTATTGGGAATTGGCGCTTTGCGTTACTGGGTGGAAGTGGCCAGTCCTCTGTTGGGGTTAATCCTTGCAGCAGCCATCACCGTTATCACTACCGGATCAATTTTGCTGGCAATGCCTGCTGGACGTGCTGCCGTTCGAGATTTTCGAGATTTGTTAATTCCGCTGCTTTTCAAGAAGAATAAACCGATTTAGTTTTGGAGAATTCTGCTCAATCCACAAGGAGCCTTCGATGAAAATTCTCATCACCAACGTCGTCATGTTGAATACCGGAGATGCCGCCATTTTGATGGGGCTGATGTCCATTCTCAAGCAGGCGTTTGGCGCTGATGTGGAATTCGTGATTTATGACAGCAAGCCAGAAGTCTCCAGCAAATATTATCCGAAGTTAACCTTCAGACGCTGGGTTTACCTGGATCGGCGCAAGTTTCGCCAACTGGGGGGGTGGAGCGATCGCCTCCAGCAAATCAACCAAAACTACGTCCTCTTTGCTGCCTGGTGTTGGACGCATGGCTTCAAGCAAATTACCAAAGCCTTGCTCTCTCCCAACGAACTCAGAGCCTTAGTGGAATATGCTTCTGCCGACTTAATTGTGAGTACAGGCGGGACGTACCTGGTCGAGAACTATTCCCTGGAAAAACGTATCTTTGACTTTCAATTTTCTTTGCTGCTCAAAAAAACTCTGATGCTGTTTACGCAGTCTCTAGGTCCATTTAACAATCCGGTTTATCAGACAGAGCTACAAAAGATATTTAACGAAGCAGCTTTGATTTTGCTGCGCGATCGCGCCTCCCTCAAACATCTAGAAGAAATTAAGGTTGATACTCAGAACAGCCACGTTAGCTCTGACGCAGCCTTTGCTCTGGCCCAACCGGAGGCAATTCAAAATCCTCAATCTGTACCCAAAAACTCTTGCCTCAAAGTTGCCATTTCATCTCGCCAGTGGTCGCACTTCAAACACATTGATTCTAAATTTGGGATGCGAAAGTATCAGGAATCGCTCAGCAAGGCAACCGAATATTTGGTTGAACAGCACGGAGCCGAAGTCACCTTCCTCTCAACCTGTCAGGGCATTCCTCAATACTGGACAGACGATTCTAAAGTGGGTGAAGAAATTGCCGCAATGGTGCCCGACTCCATTCGGCAACACGTCCAGGTAGACCATCAGTTTCGCCCTCCCGAAGCTCTGCTAGAACAGCTAAAAACCTATGACTTTGTCATTGCCACCCGAATGCATATGGCAATTCTCGCTCTAGCCGCAGGAACTCCCGTGCTGCCGATCGCCTACGAATTTAAAACTCGTGAATTGTTCGACCGATTGCAGCTAGGCAAATGGGTTCACGACATCGAACTGATTGAGCCAGAGGAGTTTACGCAGTCCGTAGAAGCGTTTATCCAGGCAATTCCTGAGATTCGTCAAACTCTGGCAGTGGGCGTAATCAAGGAGCAGCAGCAGGCATTGGCAGCAGGGGCGATTGCCAAGCAAGCATTAGAGAAATGGCAATCCAAACAGGGGAATCCGAGCGGTGGCAATCTAGGAGGTAAATCATGAGCGGTAAGCCCATGAAATTTGCGTTCGTCGTCGGACAATTTCCCGTCATGTCCGAAACCTTCATTCTCAACCAAATCACAGGACTGATTGATCGGGGACATCAGGTAGACATTTACACTCCCCAGCGTCGAGCTGCATCCGTTATGCAAACCGATGTTGAAAAATATAGTTTGCTGGCGCATACCTACAGCCCAATTCCGATGCCATCCAGCTTACCGATGCGGTTGGTTCAGGGACTAAAGTTGATCGCAACTCACTTTCCCAAAAATCCTAAAACCGCTGCTAACCTACTCAACGTTGCAAAATATGGCGGACGCGCTGCCTCACTTTGGCAGTTTTACACTGCCGCCCCCCTGCTCGGACGTGGCCCCTACGACGCGATTCACTGTCACTTTGGCCCATCAGGATTGAAAGGAGCCTTGTTGCGAGAACTAGGAGTCTTGCAAGGCAAACTGATCACGACCTTTCACGGCTCTGACATTACTACTTATTTGAAGGAGAAAGGCGATCGCGCCTACGACCCACTTTTTCAGGTAGGAGACCTATTCCTCCCGATCAGCGAACACTGGAAACAGCAATTACTTAAACTGGGCTGCGATGAACGCAAAATCGTCGTGCATCACATGGGCATCGACTGCGACAAATTTTCCTTCGCATCCCGAATTCTGAAAGAGGGCGATTCCATTCGCCTAATCACCATCTGTCGCCTCGTTGAAAAAAAAGGAGTCGAATATGGCATTCGCGCTGTCGCCCAACTCGTCAACACTCACCCCCACCTCAGAGCCCAGCTCGAATACAACATTGCAGGCGACGGTCCGCTCAAAGCCAACCTGGAAAACCTGATTCAGGAATTAGAAGTTGGTGATACCGTCAAACTCTTGGGTTGGAAACAGCAGCAAGACCTGATTGAACTGCTCGACCAGTCCCACATCTTGCTTGCCCCCAGTGTCACTAGTCACGATGGCAACCAGGAAGGCATCCCCGTTGCCCTGATGGAAGCCATGGCCAGAGGACTACCCGTGATCAGCAGCCTACACAGCGGCATTCCTGAACTGATTGAAAACGGCAAATCCGGCTTCCTCGTCCCCGAAAGAGATGTTGACGGACTCGCTGCCAAACTAGACCACCTGATTCAACATCCCGAAATCTGGCCCGACCTTGGCAAAGCCGGGCGCATTCACGTCGAGCAGCACTTCAATATCAAAAAGCTGAACGACCGATTAGTTGAACTTTCTCAGTAAACTCAATACTCAATAAAGGAGGTTGCCGTGTCCCCTTGAACTTTTTAGAGCTTGGTAGTTAGGCATCAATAGACTTCATCATGGGAGCCAAGGTTAAGCAATAAAATGAATTCTTCCTCTTCCTCAGGATTCTCCACGAACTCAAACAAAATCCGAAGCTTATAGTCGATTGAGCAAGACCAAATACCAGATAAATCTCCTGTCAACTTATGAGTTTGCAACTGAGATGAAATGGATCTTCAGCAAGCTGATTTAACGTTTGCTCGATCAAGGGGCGAAGCTGAGGATTTCGCTGAATCAAACGCTTGAAAACACGTAGAGATTTTGGCGTCCACCCAATTGCTCTCAATCGTCCAACTCCGCCAAGAAATCAGTAACCGTTCCAAACTGAACATTTCCCTGAGCATACTCTTGACGAACTTCAGAAACTTCCTGCACCAAGACCTTCTGCCGATGACTTGCCAATCGCTTATGCAAAACATCCAAAAGCATTTCTTGATCTTCTATTGACAGTGCTTCTACAGCATCGATTGCTTGTTGAAAAGAAGTTTTATGTGTCATAGCCTACAGCCAATCAGTTGTCATAAATAGAAAAAACTTGTTTTTATCAAGTCTAACCTTATGAGCAATCGATACAGAGAAGTTAATTAATTCGCAAACAGCTTCATCTAATGCTCAGGTATTCAAGATCTCATTATTCAGGAGCGGTTGAATTTGTGACTCAGAAACAATAAGTACTGCTATGGTTTCTCCTACAGAATTAAACACCTCTAAACTGTAGCCATCTTCCCCATCTTTTACCAGGTGATGCTCTATCACTGTCGCAATATCGCCCTGTTTCAGCTTGTAGTGTGGAAAATCTTCCTGTAGTGCCACCCGACTAAACAACTCAAATGCCATCACTTAACCTCCTTATCTAGATCAAGCACTATGAGAATCGCCTTTATCGTCAATCGTTTCCCTCTTCTCTCAGAAACTTTTATCCTGAATCAGATTGTTGGCTGCATCGATCGCGGTCACGAAGTAGATATCTATGGCATCAAACCCGCCGACCTATCCAAACTGCATCCCGATGTTATCCAATACAACTTATTAGAACGAACTCACTATCGCGATCGCATTCCCCAAAATCGGGTCAAAGAAATTGCCAAAGGGATAAAACTGCTGCTGGCTGACGGGTTTAAGAATCCGGCTGTGGCTTGGCGATCGCTCAACACATCCATATACCGCGAACATCCCGAACTACTCTCCCTGCTCTACGCCACGATGCCCTCACTCGGTAAACCACCCTACGATATCATCCACTGCCAGTTTGGCAACCTGGGCTTATTGGGAATGGCGCTGCGAGACATCGGTGCGATTCAAGGAAAACTGATCACCACCTTTCGTGGAAATGATATCAGCGAATACGTTCGGCAACATGGTGAACATGTTTATGATCAGCTATTCCAGAAAGGTGACTTTTTTCTCACTAACTGCGACTTCTTCAGAAATCGGTTACTCAAACTCGGCTGCGATCCCGAAAAAGTGCTGGTTCATCGCTCTGGGATAGACTGCGATCGCTTCTTCTTTCAGCCGCGCAGCCTTTCCCCCGGTGAACAGGTTCGCATTGTTACCACAGGGCGACTGGTGGAGAAAAAGGGGATCGAGTATGTAGTGAGAGCGATCGCCAAATTGAGCAAAACTCATCCCAACATCAAATACGACGTAATTGGTGATGGTCCGCTGAGAGAGAGCCTCCAACAATTAATTCAAGACTTGAACGTCAGCAAATTTGTTGAACTGCTGGGTTGGAAACAAGAACGGGAGTTAATCGAAATCCTCGATCGCTCCCACATCATGGTTGCCCCCAGCATCAGTAGCCGGAACGGAGATCAGGATGCGCCCGTCAACGTGCTTAAAGAAGCAATGGCGATGGGCTTACCCGTCATCGGCACCCAGCACGGCGGCATCCCAGAATTAATCGAAGACGGCAAATCTGGCTTTCTGGTTGCCGAACGTGATGTTGATTCCTTAGCAGATCGCCTGGAATTCCTGGTGACGCACCCAGACCAATGGATAGAGATGGGAAAAGCTGGGCGTGCCTACGTCGAAACTCACTACAACAAAGAAACGCTGAACGATCGCCTCATTGAAATCTACCAAAGCGTGAAATCTACCAGCCCATGATGTCTTAACCTCAACCCTAACTCTACTGCCTTCAGTGAGAACTATGCCTGGAACCACCTTTTACCCCGTTAGCCGATTTGACAAGATCGCTCCCATGCAGCTACATCTATCCATGTGCCTCAGCATGGATACCCGCACAGCCTTAGAAAATAGTCTGACTAAAATGGTGCAACCTAAAGTTTCAGTCATCGTACCGATTTATAACGGCGAACAGGACGTGCCCGATCTGGTCAAATGCCTCCAGGCACAGACCTATCCTGCCGATCGCGTCGAATATTTGCTGGTTGATAATGCTAGTAGCGATCGCACCGCCGAGATCATCAAAGCCGCCGAAACCGAATCTCAGGAACGGGGCATTACCTTGCGCTACATCAGCGAAACCGATATTCAAAGCTCCTATGCTGCCCGCAACAAAGGCATTCGAGCCTCTACCGGAGAAATATTGGCTTTCACTGATGCCGACTGTCGCCCCAAACCGAACTGGCTAGAGTCACTGGTCAACGCTTTTGAAGGTGAGAAGGTAGGCTTAGTCGTCGGGGCGATCGAAGCCCTGCCCGGTCAATCACTTTTGGAACAATACGCTGCCCGCAAAAAAATTCTGTCTCACGAAAGTGCTTTGGTGCATCCCTTCTGCCCCTTTGGGAAAACCGCAAATCTGGCTACTCGCCGCACAGTGTTATCCGAAGTCGGGCTGTTTCGCTCTCACCTAACCACAGGCGGTGATGCAGATTTTTGCTGGCGAGTGCAGCGTCAAAGCAACTGGAAGTTTAAGTTTACGGAGAAGGCGATCGTTCAGCACCGTCACCGCACTACTTTCCCTGACCTAATCAGCCAGTTTCGCCGCTACGGTCGTTCTAACCGCTACCTGCATGAACTGCACGGAATTGACTTGATGAAAGAACTGAAGTTCTACCAATACGGCTATCGGCTCAGCCGCTGGTTAGTCAAAGAGCTTCCCTGGGCAGGCATTAAAGCACTGCTGGGTAAAGCCGCTCTGGTTGATCTCGTCATTCCACCTATCTACTTGATTACCGTTCGCGCTCAGGTAGAAGGACAACGAGAGGCAAAACTACCAGAAAAGGCCCTACAAATTGAATACCTGTAACATCATTTTGCTCCGGGTTTAGCTTTGTGGAGCTTCATTCGTTTTCAGTTGAAGTTGTTGGGGTTCCTCAATCGACAGCCTTGATCAGTAGCTTCTATTTCATCTGCTGTACCAGTTTGATATCAGGCTGCTTACGCTGAGCAATCTGAATCAAAAGGCGTAATGCTTCATTTACTGCTGCATCATTGGGAAAAGCTTGGGCAACATCAGGGTCTAACAACACCAAATTCGTCCCAGAACGATATCGCTCGACATACTTACCCCCTCCCTTCATCTGAGTGAAGTCATACTCAGGACGCAATTCGTCGTCCATTTCGTTCTCAACTTCCTTTCAAATTCCATTTGCAGAACTCTTCATAACTGTACTGAAGCAATGGGAGTAGATAACCAATGAGGCTGTTAGTTTCCTTCGTCAAGCTAGCCTGGAGGAGTAGCGATCGCCCTAAAAATTGATACACAAAAGTCAGTGTAGAAAGCGCTATGCCATCCCAACAGACAGCGCTATAGTTGAGCATATTCATTGCGTTTATGAAGCGCAACATAGCTCAGCCCAATAGACCCACCAGAGACTTTGGTTTTTATGAAAGCTTGGTTCCAACCTCCTCGCCTGCGGGTTGGTAAAGATAGCGAACAAGAACGGCACGCGACCTGGCTAGAGCTGTTCTATGACCTGGTGTTTGTTGTTTCAGTCTCGCAACTGGCGCACAACTTGGAGGAAGACATTTCACTACCAGGCTTTTTCAAGTTCATCTTTTTGTTCATTCCAATCTGGTGGTCGTGGATTGGTACCACCTTCTACGCCAATCGGTTTGACAACGATGACATTGGGCATCGACTCATTATTGCCGGACAGGTTTTGGCGATCGCCGCTCTTGCTGTCAATGTGCATGGCGGTTTGGGCGAGAGTTCTGTTGGGTTTGCGCTCTCCTATGTCGCTAGCCGTTTGCTTTTGATTCTGGAGTATTTACGAGCGGGATACTACATTCCCTCTGCCCGTCCGCTTACCACTCGGTTTGCCGTGGGGTTTTCGATTGGAGCCGCTCTCTGGGTCGTATCAATGCTAGTCGCCCCTCCGTGGCGCTTTGTCCTCTGGGGTATTGGTTTGGTCATTGATTTTGCTACCCCCATGTTGTCAAGGCAATTGCAGCTCGGACTTCCTCCTCACCCACAACATCTTCCAGAAAGGTTTGGACTGTTCACCATTATTGTGTTGGGTGAAACCATTATTGCGGTTGTGAATGGGTTAGCTGAGCAGCATTGGGACATCAGTAGTGCGATCGCCGCCTTATTTGGGTTTAGCATCGCGTTTAGCCTGTGGTGGATTTATTTTGATAACTTAAGTGGCTCGGTAATGCGGTTGGCGGAGGATGCATCTCAGTTTAGACTCTACCAAACCTGGATCTATACTCACGTTCCGTTTGTGATTGGTTTAGTCGCAACGGGAGTAGCGGTAGAGCATGTGATAGCAGGTGAGGCTGGGGTCGCTCTACCAACCGCAGAACGCTGGCTGTTGTGTGGTTCACTAGCACTTTGCTTCCTGGCGCTATCGCTCCTGCACCGCTCAGGAGGATTGCTGCACTGCAAAGCTCGCTCCAGATACCGACTGGGTGCTGCGATCGCCCTTATTGTGCTGGCTCTAATTGGTGTGGGATGGTCGCCGCTGATTCTGATTGTGCTGGTGGCGATTGTTTGCGCGATACAGGTAGTGCAAGACTTATATCAAGGCCGACCTGCACTCACTTGAGTAAGGGCTGCATATTGATGAAGATGCTCAACAATTCGTGCGTCTGCTTATCAGCAAAACATCCTGTAGAACTATAGAAGTGGCGATCGCTCTCAAACGATGGAAGTAAATAGCTAATGAGTCCGTTGGTTTCCTTCGTTGAGTCAATCTGTAGGAGTGGCGATCGCAGTGAGGAGCAATTCTTATTGGGATTCGCGCAAACGCTCAAGCTCCCAGCATATCTAACTTTCAGCTTTTTAATTCAAGATAAGGTTGAAAGCTTTAGGCTTGAAAAAGTGACAGGCACTGTGATCCGCGCAAACTAACTTCAAAAGATACACCTAGTCATACGGAATCCGGCTGTGGAGTAACACTATAAGATAGAAGGATGGGACGTACAATTACACTGGCAAAACACCTCAGTCGTGAGGAATTAAAAACTCGCTATCAAAACAGCAGT